>JAKQLF010000243.1 GCA_029567325.1 Bacteroidota bacterium
TTTATTCGTGGGTAGTTTTCTTACTTCCTTGATTACCGTTTATTCCAGATATTACTTGCACAGAGAGGAAGGATATAAGCGATTTTTCAATACCATTTTATTCTTTTTTACCGGATACAACATCGCTGTTTTGTCTGGAAATCTGGAAACCATGTTTTTGGGTTGGGAAATCATTGGAATATCTTCCTTTTTGTTGATAGCTTTTTACCGAGACCGATATTTACCTGTTAAAAATGCGCTCAAAGTATTTTCCATATACAGAATTGGCGATATCGGATTCATTCTAGCCATGTGGGCGAGTCACCATTTATGGCATGAGAACATTACCTTTTCAAGGCTCAATAATGCAGAAATTGTAAATGCTCAGTTGCAACATCACAGTTATATGGGCTTTTTTATAGCATTTATGTTATTGATTGCTGCCGCTGCAAAGTCTGCACAACTTCCTTTTTCATCTTGGCTTCCAAGAGCAATGGAAGGACCTACCCCATCAAGTGCCATTTTTTATGGATCTGTTTCGGTTCATTTGGGTGTCTTTTTGATGTTGAGGACTTTTCCCTTTTGGGAGCATCAAACTGCTGTAAGGGTTTTGATATTTGTCATGGGCTTGAGCACTTCTGTAGTTACAACTTTCATTGCAAGGGTACAATCCTCTATAAAATCACAAATTGCATATGCCTCAGCATCTCAGATAGGCATTATTTTTATGGAAATTGCTCTAGGATTCAAATGGCTGGCATTGTTTCACTTTGCTGGGAATGCATTCTTCAGGACCTATCAGCTTTTAGTTTCGCCGTCAGTGGTCAGTTATCTTATCAAAGAGCAGTTTTTCAATTATGTGCCTAGGGCCAATAGTTTTGAAGACAGTTGGCCTAAGAAAATAGAATACTCCATTTACCTCCTGGGTTTAAAGGAGTGGAATTTGGACAGATTGATGGACTATCTCATTTGGAAACCGTTGAAAAAAATCGGGAACAAACTTGATTTCTTGAGAGTGAATCTGGTCATTCTTTTGATTATTCCCCTGATTATTGTTGGTGTGGTGTTACAGTTTGTACCAACTGATAGCTCTAAAGTTCATCAATACTTCCCACTGCTGTTTAGCTTCATCGGAGCTGCTGTAGTATTTAAAGCCTTCTCGGAAAGGAAATCCGTATCACTTGCTTGGTTGCTCATCATCATGAACCACATCTGTACCGTTTTGGCTATTTCATTCAATGAGTTGTTTACACTCAAGGAAGTATTATTCTATTTATCAGGGGTCGCAGGTGCAGGATTGGTCGGCTGGATACTCATACAATTACTCAAAAAATTGGAACCAGAATTATCCTTAAACCGATTTTGGGGGCATTCTTATGAATATCCGGGCTTTGCATTCATGTTCCTTTGTTGTTGCCTAGGACTCATGGGCTTTCCTATTTCCACCACTTTTATTGGTATAGACCTGGTTTTCAGCCACATCAATCAACATCAATTGATCTTGGCGGGATGTACATCTCTCAGTTTTGTAGTGAGTGGCATTGCATTGGTAAGAATGTTTGCTAGAATATTTCTTGGTCCACATGCCAAGACATACCACGAAACACCTATCAAGGCGGCATAATTTATTTTTTAAAATTATCAATTAAAAAAATCATGAATTCTTCAAATATAAATAATGGTTTACTTAAAATCCCAGCAGATGGATTCAAAGGGTTGAAAGAGAACTACCTCGATGATCTAATTTCTGGGTTTACTGTATTTCTGTTGGCATTGCCATTGAGTTTGGGTATAGCCAAAGCATCAGAATTTCCCCCAATCATGGGTTTGCTCACAGCCATCATAGGAGGATTGGTAGTAGGCCCAATTATGGGGGCTAAAATGACCATCAAGGGTCCTGCGGCAGGTTTGATTGTCATTGTTGCAAGCGCCGTAAATGATTTTGGAGGCGGAACGCAAGGCTGGGAGTTGGCCTTGGGAGCTATCTTTGTTGCTGCAGCTTTACAGGTATTATTTGGCATCATGAAATTGGGAAGATATATGGATTTTTTTCCTCTTTCAGCCATTCATGGAATGCTCGCTGCTATTGGCATCATCATCATTGCAAAACAAATCCCCATATTATTGGATATAAATCCAGCATTGACAAAGGGAAAGGGACCAATAGAGTTGTTGGGTGAAATACCTTATTTCATTGCCCATCTAGATCCAAGAGCAACTGGAATAGGCGTCATCAGCTTGGCCATTATGTTGTTTTGGCCAAAGGTAAAAGGACCACTCAAAAAATTACCCGCTCCACTATTGGTGCTCTTGATCGCCATTCCTGCAGAATTGATCATGGATTTTAGCCACACAGAACCAGACTATGCTTTGGTAAAAATTGGCAATTTAGCTGAAGCTATGGAAGTGAGTATCAGCTTTGCAGGTCTTGCTCAACTAGGAATTTTTATAAAATATGTCATCATGTTTGCTTTGGTGGGAAGTCTAGAATCGTTACTCACTGTGAGAGCTATCGATTTGATGGATCCTTACAAAAGAAAATCAGATACAGGTAGAGACATGATTGCCTTGGGAATGGGTAATATGGTAGCTGCTATTTTTGGCGGACTTCCTATGATATCCGAGGTTGCAAGGAGCAGCGCGAATGTAAATAATGGCGGTAAAACCAGGTGGGCAAACATCTTTCACGGCCTCTTCATTGCTTTTTTTGTTTTGTTTTTTGTAAAATATATAGAGATGATTCCAAATACTGCATTGGCTGCAATGCTCATAGCGGTAGGAATAAAATTAGCACATCCAAAGGAATTTATGGAAACATTCAGAATAGGAAAAGAGCAATTGTTGATTTTCGTCGTAACCATATTTTTCACCTTGTTTGAAGATTTGTTGGTCGGAATTTTTGCCGGAATTTTGGTTAAGCTGATCATTCACCTCTTCAACGGTGCTCCTTTAAAGAACTTGTTCAGAATGCCTGTGCGCATATCATTTAATGACAATGACTACTTAGTTGAAGTTTACAAATCTGCCATTTTTACCAACTTTTTGGTTATCAGAAAAAAACTAGAGGAAATCCCTGCAGGCTTCAATGTTGTAATTGATTTGAAAAACACCAAATTGGTCGATCATTCTGCCGTTGAAAACTTAAACCACTTCAAGCATGATTACGAGCAGCATGGTGGAAGCGTACAAATCATAGGCTTGGATGATCACAAACGATTGTCTAAGCATGAGTTGAGTGGAATGAAGAAAAAGATAGTCACCTTATAAGAAATAGCTTTTGATGTTGGAAAAGCCCTGAGGATCATCTTTGGGGCTTTTTTTTTATGCCGTAAGTATGGCCTTTATAGCATACCAATTATCCTATAGAATATCTATTTTCGAAAAGGCAATTCAAGTAAACATCTTATTTTTTGATTAAAACGAATATACCACAACCAAAGAAACAACCCAGTTCTGTTTGTATTTTTTCGTCAGTCAATTCAACGTTTTCAAAAAAATCTCCTTTATCATCTACATAAGAAAAGGAATTAATTACGAAATTTTTAGATAAAATATCAATCAAGTATTTTACAGAAAAAACTCTGTGAGCATTGAATTCAATTCTTTGAGGGCCAATAGGAACGGAAAAGTAAAAAGTACCCCCTGCTTTTAAAATTTTTGTAATGTTATCGATGGCTTTTAAGTAACCAAAATAATCAATTGGATCTCCGTATCGCCCTAAACCAAAGTGCTCAATTGCATGTAAAGAGGAAATAGAATCACAATAATCAATCAAATCTTCCGGAAGCTTCATCAAGTCTGCTTGCCTAAAATGAATATTTTTCACCACACTTTGAATTGGGCGAATATCTATTAACTCAATAGAACGGTAGGATGCTACGTGAGAAATAAAGCCATCAGTCCTTGACCCAATGTCCAGATGTTTTGTTGGATTAGCAGCATAAATTAATCGTGCAACATAAAGATCTTGATGAAAGTAGTGACCCTTCATCGAACCTCCTTCTTCAAATTTATCATTTAAAATAGGATAATGAGCTCCAAATTCAAACGTTTTATCGCTTCCTTTTTGCTTCTCTAATTCTTTTAAATCAGCATTATACCAATCAGATCTCTCCTTTTTTAGTGCTTTTAAAAATTTCTTTCCATCAATGCCATAAGAAATTAAAAAACTATTGAATTTTTTTAATGCTAATTTCAAAGTTTCGATATTATAATGTTATAAAAAAATATTATTCAAAGGTAGAAAATAGATCAAATCTATAATTTTTTAAGTTCTAATATTTAATTTTTATAATATATAGTCATCTTTTAGAAGAGTAAAACATCAATGTATTTTTTGTATGTGTAATTCTTTTCTAACATCACCACAATCATTTTAGAAAACCATAAAGTAACAGACAATTTTTATCAGTTAGAACTTTATGTGTACTAATCTGAGTAGTTTATACAAATGACCTTTTTAAAAGTAAGGAGAGTTGCTGTAATATGAAATCCAATTATTCGGTTACAGGAACTTCTAATCCATGTTTTAAGATATATTTGCACAAAATTTTTGTATTGGGCATTATACAACGTCAGAGTTTCTATTCTTCCATTGTTAGTTACCTAGGTTATGGTATTGGTGCTATAAATGCACTATTTTTGTACACCCAATATCTTGAAGTTGAGCAGAAAGGATTGATTGATTTCATCCAAGTCATTGTATTGTCTTACATCTCACTGGGAAATATTGGTGTTTTTGAAGCAGTAAATAAATACCTACCATATTTCAAAGCCTATGAAAAACCTAATGCTAATGATTTAATAGGAAAAACATTCATCTATGGCGGCTTGGCGATAACCACTACAATCATTTTTTCCTACCTTTTTAAAGGCCCACTTTTGGGTATGTTTGAAAAATCCCCTTTGGTACTTCAGTACGCGCATCTTTTACCCATTTTCATATATGGTTTTTTTATATATAACCTTGTCTTAAGCTTCAATATTGGATACCAAAATATAGTATCAGCAATTTCGGTAAAGGATATTTATGTAAGACTATACAATACCATATCGATTTTATTGTACATTTTCAAACTCATTGATTTTGACACACTCATTTTAATTTTATCTTTTCAGTTCTGGACTGCAGCTTCTATCCTAATTTTTATTTTGTATAAGCAAAAAGTGCTTTATTTCACACTGAAAGACAGTAGGGTTTATAGTAGAATGAAGGGTAAAATGTTTAGCTATTTATCATTTTTCTGGCTAGCAACGCTGTTTAATGCAGCTAATACTATAGTAGATAAACTAGCAATATCCAATTTGCAAGGAATGGAAGCAGTTGCATTTTTTACAGTTGCCGAATATTTGATTACCATTTTGTTAGTACCCCAAAAATCTATTACCACATCAATGATTCCAGTCATATCAGACGCATGGAGATTAAATGACAAATTGAATTTGAAGAATATGTATGTAAAGGGAGCAAATAACATGACATGGGCCGGGGGCCTTATTTTCATTTTGTTGCTCATTAATCTTAATGCCATTTTTTCTCTTTTTCCAGAGCAATATAGTGTAGGGAAAGATGTATTTATCGTGCTAGGGCTAGCAAGAATGATTGATTTCATCACAAGTGTCAACAGTCAGATTTTAATGTACTCAAAAAGATATTTTAAATTAGAATTGCTATTTGGTGTTTGTTTAACTGCGATTCTCATCCCAGTTACTTATTATTTGGTTATGAAAATGGGAATTCTTGGCTCTGCCTATGCTCAATTAATTTGTTTTGCTTTGGCGAATACAGCCCGAATGATATACCTTAGAAACAAAGAAGGTTTGAATCCATTTGAAGGAAATGGTAGGGTGTTTATTTTCACCATCCTAGGCATTGCATTGGCCATTTATTTTCATTATTATCTCACCATTGAAATTCAAACAAATGCTTTCTTGACCATTTGCATCATTGGCCTTAAATCAGTTTTTATAAGTACAATTGCTTTAGGTCTTATGTATTATTTTAAACTTTCAAGCGAACTTAATAGTATGATTGACAAGCAACTTTTTTCAAGATTTAACAAATAAATGTATGAAGGTGAATAAAAGTGTTAAACTCAAATTACTGTTTGATCCACAAGGCTTTAAATTACCGTACGGAGGGGTGGCAAGGTATTTTACAGAAATGATTTATCATGCTGATGTTGACGAAAATATTGATATAATTTTTCCTGTTTTGTATTCTGAAAACTACCACCTAATTGAGAAAAAATTAAGTCCCAAAAATCTGCTTGTTATTATAAATGAGAAACAATTCCAATTAAAATACTACCTACTTAAAATCATTTATAAAGTCCAAGAGCTTTACACTATCTACAAAATAAAACAGAATAACTTTGATGTTTTTATTCCAACATACTATGGCCCTTTCTTTATAAAGCACCTTAAAAAACCCTTTGTACTCACTGTTTATGACATGATCCATGAAAAATTTCCAGCATATTTTCCTGTAAACGATATAACAGTGGGGCAAAAATTATTGACAATGCATGCTGCATCAAAAATAATAGCGATTTCAGAATCTACAAAAAATGATATTTTAGAATTATATCCAGATATTCCAAGTCAAAAAATCGAAATTGTATATCTCGCATCTTCCATTGAAAAAGGAACTGTTTCAATAAAATTGCCTAAAAAATACTTGCTATTTGTGGGTAATAGGGGCTATTATAAAAATTTTCCCAGATTTTTCAATGCAATCATACCTATCCTTAAAAAGGACGAAAATCTGGTATTGTTTTGCGCTGGAGGAGGCGCATTTACTCATGAGGAAATACAAACATTTGAAGAAAATGGCCTTAAAAGTCAAGTTATACAATATAAGTTTAAAGATAGTGAGCTTTATGAGATTTATAAAAATGCAATTGCGTTTATCTTCCCTTCAGAATATGAAGGATTTGGCATCCCTGTGTTAGAGGCCATGAGTAGCGAATGTCCAGCTATTTTAAGTAATGTGAGTTCTTTGCCAGAAATTGGTGGAGATGCCGCAATATATTTTGATCCATATGATGAAATGGACATAAAAAATAAGGTAGAAAGTGTGATCATGGACGAAGAATTAAGAAAAAATATGAAGGAAAAAGGGCTTCAGCAATCCAGGTTATTTACATGGGAGAAGACCTTTAAACAATTTATAGAAGTAGTAGCATCTGCCAAAATTCAATAATGAGCTAAATTATATTTCGATCAAGAATTTCTTAAAAGAATAAGGTCGTAAGATATATATGTGAGAGTTATACTCAAGATAATTTGTGTTTTTATAGAGAAGATCTTCTGACAAACCTATTCTTACAAAAATGTTTAAAGGTGGTCATAATGCTCCAAATGCTTGTGATTATGAATATCACAAATGAAAAAGTTAAAATAACATTTGTTATTTATGAATATCTCTTTATTTCATATCATAAATAATCATTATGTATTCATGCCAAAAATGAAAAAATCGTCCCAAGTTTGGTATCTTTGTCTATTTGAAAAGACTTTCAAGGGCTAATTAAACAACAACCCCAAAGTCAGATATTGCTTCAGTCAGTTTGACTACAATATGATTGTTTAAAGCTCAAAGCTTGCTCCAAAATTAGTTTTGATTATGAATATAGAAAATATGAACTGCAAAATATGCAACGCACCATCAAAAGAAATTTTTACAGCAAAAATATTAAGTAAATACGATGCAAAGTATTTTCAGTGTACAAAATGCAAGTTCATACAAACTGAACATCCTTATTGGCTAGATGAAGCCTACAATTCTGCAATTACCCACCTTGATTTGGGATTGATTTTTCGTAATAATGCTTTTAAATACATAGTATTTAACCTTATCAATATTTACTTCGATAAAAAAGGAAAGTTTATCGACTACGGTGGTGGATATGGTATGTTTGTAAGATTAGAAAGAGATCTAGGACTGGACTTTTATCGCCAGGACAAGTATTGCGAAAATCTATTTGCAAAGTACTTTGATATAGAAGATTTACCCAGAAATACAAAATTTGAAATTTTGACAACTTTTGAGGTATTTGAACACCTCCAAGATCCCATTATAGAAATAGAAAAAATGCTGACTTTGTCAGATAATATCCTATTCTCAACTGAGTTACAACCTAGGGATATTGAAAATTTAAATCCAAGTAATTGGCATTATATACTTCCAGAAATCGGTCAGCATATTGCATTGTATTCTATTGAAAGTCTTCAATATATCGCTAAAAAATATAATTTGAATTTATATTCTTCCAATAGCATCCATTTGCTCACTAAAAAGAAATTGTCATCAACGTTTTTTAGACTTAACACCAACTTTAAATTAAGTAGAGCGTTAACTCAAATTATTCCTAAAAACACATTAATAATGCGTGATTTTTCTTTTATAAAAGAAAAACTGGGAGTAAAACCCTAAACAATCACCAAAATGGATAAAAGAAAAACAGCTATTATAACGGGTATCACAGGTCAAGATGGTGCCTTTCTGAGCGAACTTTTACTTGACAAGGGTTATCATGTGATGGGTATTGTAAGAAGTCTTAATTCTTTTAATAAAAAAGGATTGGAATATCTAGGCATACTAGACAAAGTGGAAATCGTGGAATGTAGTTTATTAGATTTTACTCAAATAAGTAATCTTTTAAAAAGTACAAAACCTTCAGAAATTTACAATCTTGCAGCTCAAAGTTCAGTGTCAGTGTCATTTAAACAGCCCATAGACACTTTTCATTTCAATACTATTTCAGTTATAAATTTATTAGAAGCAATAAAACTAATCGATCCTTCCATCAAATTTTATCAAGCTAGTAGCAGTGAAATGTTTGGTGACATCAATCAATTACCCATTTTGGAAGACTCGATTTTTCACCCAAAAAGTCCATATGCCATATCTAAAGCAAGTGCACACTGGTTATGCGTCAATTATAGGGAAAGTTATGGATTGTTTATTTCTTGCGGAATTTTATTCAACCATGAATCCTATTTAAGGTCAGATTCCTTTTTCATTAAAAAAGTACTGAGTAGTGCCCGCCTTATTTCTGAAGGTAAGATGGAAAATTTAACTGTGGGAAACATTGATATCAAAAGAGATTTTGGATATGCTCCAAAGTATGTTGAGGCTATGTATAAAATGCTGCAACATCATGAAGCCCGTAACTTCCTAGTTTGTTCGGGTCAATCTGTATCATTAAGAGATATCATTTATTATGTTTTCGATAGATATAACTTATCCCATGAATTGGTTGTAGTGGATGAAAAATTGATCAGACCTGCTGAAATTCCAGATATTTATGGATCACCTGAAAACACTAAATCAATGCTTCATTGGGATTATGATTTTACAATAAATGATTTGTTGGATAAGCTTATTGAGGAAGAAGAACAAAACAAATAACTTTATTCTGATAAATAGAAATTAGAAACATTTGGATAATTTTGACAATATGATGCCATGTAAAATCTGTGGTGGGACAACAAAAAAAATATTTACAGCTCCCGTTTTGGATAAATACCCTGTAGACTATCATCAGTGTAATGTTTGCAAGTTTATCCAACCTGACGACCCATTTTGGTTGCAGGAAGCTTATTCCTCAGCAATAACTAGTTTGGATATAGGTTTAGTGACACGCAATCAGGAATTGAAAAATGTGGTTCACAATGTTGTTTATTTTCTTTTTGACAAAAAAGGTAAATTTATCGATTATGGGGGAGGTTATGGTCTCTTGGTCAGAATGCTCCGCGATAGAAATTTGGATTTTTATAGGCAAGACAAATACTGTGAGAACTTGTTTGCAAAACACTTTGATGAGACAGATGCAGGCACAAATTCCTTTGAATTACTTACGAGTTTTGAGGTATTTGAGCATTTAGAAGATCCAATTTCCGAGTTAGAGAAAATGTTTAGATATGCTCCTTCTGTTCTTTTCTCAACTGTTTTGCAACCAGATGACGTAGCTATTAGCCCAGATTCTTGGTGGTATGTGATGCCTGAGATCGGACAACATATCAGCCTTTTTTCTCATCAATCACTCGAAAAGCTTGCTGAAAAATATAATAAACGCATATACTCAAATAAAAACATACATTTGATCACAGATCAAAAGGTAAATAAATTCATTTTTTGGTTATGCACTAAGCCTATCATATCTGGTTTTGTCAATTTTTTTATTCCCAAAAGATCTCTATTAATGCAAGACTTTAATTATTTAAAACGAAAATTATTTAATAAACAATAATTCGGGGATGTGTATTTGTTTTACCTTTTAAACCACTTTTTTATTTCATAAACCCACCCTTTAACTATAGTCTTTCTTAAAAAACGGCCCTTTCCAAAAAAAGTATTAAAAATCATTAAATCAAGAATAGAATCTGGAAACAATTTACTTCTTGGAATGTAAATTGACTCTATATTTATTTCATCCTTAGCTTTGACTTCATATTTACTTTCTCCTGGTTTAAAGTGAGTCCCACCTGTGACAAAACCTATGTTTTGAATCAGATTGATTGGAGGAATAAGACATTTTCCTCCATTTGCCCAAATTGAAAACAACCAATAATAGTCCCAAGTATTGATCAAATCCGGAAAATAAGTTATTTCTTTATGTTTGTTTCTCCAATAATTTTTTTCTTGTTGGGTGTAAAATGTGATTTGCATTTCCTTAAAATCAGGCAAATTAAAACTGAATTTTTCCCACCTGTCTCGCCAACTTGCCCAGCCCCAAATTAATGGATATTTTGTTATTTGTATGGTTGACAATTGTAATTCACTAAAAATTTGAGAACCTCCAATACAATAAATATCAGAGTTTTTAAAACGAGGAAGCATAAAGTCACAATATTCAAAAAACTTTAAAGAAGGCAAACAATCATCTTCAAGAATTATACCTGCCTCTTCATGTGCAAAAAACCAAGATATACCATTGAAACACCCCATTTTACATCCTTGATTTTGCTGTGAATAATTGTAATACACCTCACATTTCCAATCAACTTTGTGGAAGATATCTTTGACAGCTTCAGTATTTATCACATCTTCATTATTATGCTCCCGAGGCCCGTCTGCTGTGATGTATAACTTTTCGGGCTGGTACAACCTGATCATTTCAAAAACCTTTTTGGTTGTATCAGGTCTATTGAATACTATAAACAATACTGGATGTTTTCTGCTTTTTGGTTCGGACATAATATTTATAACATTTATTATTGATCTCAACCAGCCATAAAGTGTAAAAGAATTTAGAGTGGTTATAGACCAGTCAAAGATAAGCTAAGGTGTTGATGATTATATACAAATTTTATTCGTAATTTATAATTATCTGACAAACGCACATTTATGCATATTTTATAGTCACAATATTGCTGTCTTTATACCATATGTTATTATTTATTTACCTTTGTGTTTCTCTTTAAAAAGAATGAAAATATTACATTGAGCAAAAAAATAAAGGTATTATTTGACTATCAAGCGTTCTCTATGCAAATGCACGGCGGAGTCTCTAGACTATTTGCAGAATTGATTGCTAAATTGAGGAATTTTGAAGATATTGATACCTTACTTTATGCAGGAATTAATGACAACACCCACCTTAAAGAAATCGGCTTGAGTAAAGGATTTATTTCAAATTGGAGGTTTAAATACAAATCCAAGGTTTTGAATAATTTTTTACCCATATTAAACAAGGTAATAACTCGGTTGAGGTTAAATAAGCAATCTTTTGAAATATTTGTGCCTACCTATTTTGACCCATACTTTTTACCTTTTGCTTCCGACAAGCCTTTTATTTTGCCTGTTTTTGACATGATTCATGAGTTATTTCCTCAATATTTTGATCCTTTGGATAAGACTAAGGCAAATAAAAAATTACTTTTACTTAACTCAACCAAAATTGTAGCCATATCCCAAAGCACTAAAAACGATATCCTTTGCTTATACCCTGAAATCAATCCTGATAAAATTGTTGTAATACCTTTAGCAAACTCCTTGAAGTCCTTAGGAAATACGAATTTAAAACTCCCCGAAAAATACGTGCTCTTTGTTGGTACTAGAAAACGATATAAAAATTGGGAGCAATTCATCAGAGCTTGTTCTTTGTTGGTCAAATCAGGTATTGATTTTAAAATAGTTTGCGTGGGAGGTGGTACTTTCAGTGCTAATGAAACCATATTTCTTGAACAAAATGAATGCCTTTCCATCACACACCAAATGACCGTCACAGATGAAGATCTACCATATGTCTATAAAAATGCACGTGTATTCGTTTTTCCATCTTTGTATGAAGGGTTTGGAATTCCTGTCCTCGAAGCTATGGAAAATGAATGCCCAGTAATATTATATCCTATCAGCTCTTTTCCGGAAGTAGCTGGTGATGCAGGAGTTTACCCCAAATCATCTTCCGACGAAGATTTGGCGACCTCCATAAATGAAATGCTTGCTAATCCAATCTTACGCCAAGAACACATTACTAAAGGACTTTCGCAAGCAGGCAAGTTCAGCTGGAAAAAGCATGCTGATCAATGGCATCAACTTATTTTGGATTTGGTTTCAAACAAATCAAAAAAATGAATCAAGATAAGCTTTCAATAATCACCATCTGTTACAACCGAGTTTCTGACATTTCGCTCACTTTACAAAGCGTTGCTAATCAGTCCTATAAAGAAATCCAATACATTGTCATCGATGGTGCTTCTACTGATGGCACTTTGGATGTTTTAAAATTGTATGATTCCAAAATTTCTAACTTAGTCAATGAGCGTGATAAAGGAATCTACAATGCAATGAACAAAGGGCTCTCCTTAGCTACGGGGGACTATGTTTTGTTTATCAACGGTGGTGATCAATTGTATGATGACCAAACCATTCAAAAAGTTTTTGAACACTCAAATGGGGAAGATATCTTGTATGGTGAATGTATGTTTATCGATGAAAATGGAACTCATCTAGGATTGCGCACAGAACTTACCAATAGGCCTCTCCCTGAAACTATCAATAAAAATACTTTCCTTTACGGATCAAATATCTCTCACCAGTCATTTATAGCAAAACGAAAAATTATTGGTCAATTCCAGGAAGATGACTTCAAAATAGTAGCTGATTTGGACTGGATGATCAAAGCCATGAACGCAAGTAAATCATATAAAAAATTAAACTTCCCCATTTCAAAGTTTTTGGCCGGAGGCACAAGTACATCACATTGGAAAAAAGCCATGAATGAAAGATTCAAACTTTATGTGCGTCATTATGGTCTACTCAAAACCATACTTGCTCACCTGGTAATCGCTCAAAAATCTGTCTTCAAAAAAATTGGATTACGTTAACTAAGGCTTTCTTTGCCTTTCACAAAGTAATCCCACTTTGCCTTTCCGATCACACCTACAAAGGAAAGAATGATGAGCAATGTACAAATCAAGGCAATATTTTGGCCAGCAAAATAAGCTTTTGGTTTAAACTCAAACATGATTTTATGTGATCCTGCTGGTACATTCATCGCCCTTAAAATATAATTAGCCCTGAAATGTGGCACAGCTTTTCCGTCAACATAGGCTTGCCAACCTTTATCCGGTCCATACCAAATTTCAGAAAAGACAACCATTCCATCTTTATCCGAGGTTGATTCATATTCGATTTTATTGGGACTGAAGGCAGTCATTTTCACGCTACCTTGCACAGTTGTGTCCAAAGTATTAGAAACTAAACTTGCAAATTCTTTATGTACAACCGCGGTATTTGCAGGACTTATCACACTGAGCGCGTCAATTTCTTCATTATTGGTGTCCACCATTTTCACTGATTTCACATACCACGCAGTACCCAAAGCTCCAGGATTTACTTGAACAATTGGCTGTTCATTTGGCCCCATACTGATGAAGTACTTGGTATTGAGCATGTCAAACGCTTTTTGATTGCCTTTGGACAAGTGATTTACAATCATATCCTGATAACGTTGAAGCTTGGCAGCATGATATCCACCTATTGATCGATGGAAATAAGAAGCTATCGTTGATTGAAATGGGTCTGAGATTCCATCATAAACCCTATAACCTAAACTTTTATCTTGTAATATTTGCTCATCTACTGGCCTAGGTTTGGTAAAGGCCATTCTCTCAGATTTTTTTACAAACACGGCTTCTGGCATATAAGTCTTTCCTACACCAAACAAGTCTGCCAATACCACCAATGTCAATAAAATAAAAACATACTCTTTTTTGAGTTTAGATTTTAAATAGAGCCAGAGAATGCCTGCAACCAATGCGATAAACAAGAAACTTCTGAATGATGAATTACGGAAAAGGATTCTCCTCTGTTCTTCCAAAATGTCAATGATTTGTTGGTAATTGGCGTCAGCATTTCCAGAAAAACTAAACAATGAGGTGCCGATCATGGCCATCAATAGACAAAATCCACCCAAAATACCAGCAGAAATCAAAAGTGGTTTGATAAATTTAGTTTTTTCATTTCCAGCATCTTCAATGGCTTTCAATCCAAAAGCGGCTAAAAAAGGTAAAAATAAAATGGAGATAGATAAGACCGAATTTGGAGTTCTGAACTTATTAAACATCGGAAAATAATTGAATAAAATTCTATTGAATAATTCGAAATTTTTACCCATGGATAAAAATACGGTTATCAAAAAAGCACTTACTAACCACCATTTAGTACTACCCTTCACAATCAGTGCTGAAAACAAAAATAGAAAAAGCAAAGTTGCACCCAAATAAATAGGCCCGCTTGTAAAAGGTAAGTCTCCCCAATAAGTTGGTGCTTGCATCTCTTTTCTCATACCTACTTTTTGGGCGAGATAAGAGTCCTTGGCAACCCATCTTCCACTTCCACCTCCCACAAAATCAGGAATTAATCCTGAAAAAACATCCTTCACACCATTGCTCCATTGCATCGCATACTCCCATTCCAAGCCATCTCCTTCTTTTTTAGAGGTGGATACTTCTGAAGCATTTGCAGCCTCCAAAATAGGCGCACCTCTCATAGTATCTTTGGCATATTCGTAAGTTGTAAAAAGGTTTGTTGCATTTGCTCCTACGGCCAATGCTACTCCAACAACCAAGATTGCCGCAGATTTGGCTAAATGTGCAAAATCACCTCCCTTGATAGCATTATAAATCTCCAAAATAATCATCGGGATAAAGGTCAAAGCCAGGTAGTAAGTCATTTGTGGGTGACCTGAGTTTACATTGAGGGCCAAACCAAAAGTAAACAAAGCTGCACCAATTAAATACTTGTGTTTGGTAATTAAATAAGTACCCCCTATTAAAAATGGCATGGTCATAATTGTCCATACCTTAGTCATGTGTCCTGCCTCATACAGAATAATGTTGTTTGTACCAAAGCCAAAACCAATGCTGGCCATCAGCCCAAGAATAGGATGAAATCCCATTAAGACCATGCAAAAATAAAACATCAACATGCCCATGATAAAACTACCTGCTGGGTCTGATATATAAAGACTAAATAAACTCCTTACAGTTGGCCACAAATCCTTATTATTTTCAGCATAAATCTGGTAAGCTGGCATACCGCTAAACATGGAAGACCACAAAGCGGCATCGTCATGAGATTTATTATATTCATGCAACTCTTGAGCCGCACCAGCCGCTTGAGTCATATCTGATTGATTGATCAATTTCCCACTGAATTGTGGCAGAAAGAATATTGTATTGACAAGTATAATGACAGCAATACATAATACATGTTGTATAATCTCTCCTTTCTTAATATTCATGATACCAGTAGTTTAGTTTGGCAAAAGTATGTTTAAAATGTAAAATATGTAAATTTACGACATCATATATAAATAATAATAAATGTTATTTTTATCCAGGCCTTATGGTCAGCGAAGCAATCAGCTTTTCCAACACATTCATCTTGATTCATACTGTAGAAAGAATGGACTATCATATAAAAATTACTTTTTATACAGTATGAAAAATGATTATTTGCTTCAAGGTGCTGAAACTCACTTATCAAAGTTTGGATATGTATTTTTTAAATTATTGAATGATTTGCGGATTGGGAAATATTTAAGTTATAAGTTTCATCTTGGTGGCAACAACGCAGAATTCAGGAAAAAAATTGATCATAATTGGATTTTATATGCTTCTGATTTTGGTTTCAGATCCATAGAAACTACTAAAAAAGATCGGGCCCTCTATCAAAAAATGTTCACGCCAAAACACATAGATGCAGAGAAATTTACTCCATTCTTAAATCGAAAGGAAGATCAAATAATTTTAGGTTTACACGTGAGAAGGGGTGATTACAAGACTTGGTATGACGGTAAGTATTTTTATGATGATGAAGTGTATGGTTCGGTGGTGGTGAAATTTGGATCTTTGGTTCAAAAAAAATTAAAAATTATTGTATTTACAAATGATGATGAATTAGACACAAAAAGATACCTTTCGTTGTCGGAAGAAAAGCAGGTTTTCTTCTCAAAATTTAATGCTGTTGAAGACCATTATATGATGTCAAAATGTGATTTTTTAATTGGACCGCCAAGTACGTTTACTGCCTGGGCTAGTTACATGGGCGAAGTGCCTCTGATGTATATTGAGAGCCCTGATAGAAACTTTACCATAGAAGATTTTAAAATTTGTGATGGAGAAACGAATTAAGGGTTGCTCTAGCAATTCAATAATTGCTTGGAGGTTATTATTTTTTTGTTGGGCAAATCTTTTAATTGTCTCATTAAATGCTCAGCAAAATGGCGGTTCTGCTTGTAATGGAACATTGGGAGAGAACATTTTTACAGATGGAGATTTTGGTAGAGGTACAGAAACTGTCTTACAAAAAGATCCACTCATAGCGCCCGGTTATACGTACACAACCAATCCCCCACCATATGATGGCTTTTATACCATTACCAATGACCTAGCAAAATGGTCAAATTCTTTTATGGATTGGTTTATGCCAAAAGATAATAGCCCAGATCCAACGGGTTATATGATGGTTGTAAATGCCAGTGTTACACCAGGTCTATTTTACAAACAAACCATCACGGGTTTATGCGAAAATACAAAATATGTTTTCTCAGCTGATGTGCTCAATTTGGATCGCATTGGTCTGCAAAATAGAATACAACCTAATGTATCATTTGCCATAAACGGAGTTGTCAAATATTCTACAGGGAATGTGAGAAATGATCAAATTTGGAAAACCTATGATTTTACATTTGCGACAGACTCAAACCAAACTACACTCGAACTTTCATTGATCAATAATGCACCTGGAGGTTTAGGAAATGACTTAGCCATTGATAACATAGCGTTCAGGGCTTGTGGTCCGGCACTGGAAATCACTCCAGACAAAGTTGAAAATATTTGTGAAGATGGCGCTCCGATTGCTATTACTGCAATTGCAAATGTCGGCAGTGGAGAAACGGTTGAAGTACAATGGCAACGCAGTGATGACATGGGTTTGACTTGGAATGATATCCCAGGACAGAATGATAAAGTATATTTACATAATATCAAAACGGCTGGCACTTATTATTATCGGATTCTAGCTGCTGGTTCCAAGTCTGCTTTGTTGAATACAAAATGCAGAACGATCAGCCCAGTAAAAATCGTCAATGTAGTTCCCAAGAATTATTTCGTGAGAGACACCATTTGTCAAGGACTTTCATATAATCAGGCTGGTAAAAATTATACAACCACTGGGGTTTTTGTGGACCAACTGATTTCTGTATTTGGTTGTGACAGCATCATTACATTGGATCTCACTGTTGTACCTCAAGGAAAAATAGAAGAAGATGTTGTAGCCACTGCGATTTCTTGTTTGGGTAAAAATGACGGGGCAATTGATTTTGATATAATACAAATAGACAATCCTCCAGCTATAATTTCATTGGTAGACATGGGAGGAAATTCGTTTCCTTCATTTATTGATCTACCATCAAACACATATGAGTATACCATTACAGATAGATTTGGTTGTTTCAAAACTGATACTGTTACTGTGGAATCTGTCCCACTTTTTACCGTCGATTTGGGCCCTGATCGTATGGTCAATTTGGGCGAAACGGTTACTCTAACTGGACAGATTTCAGATTTGGTCTCGATATTTGGATGGGATCCTATTAATATCATAGACTGTATTCAAAACTGTCTTCCCTATAATTTTAAACCTCTTTCCAGTGTAACATTAAGTGTTTTGGCAACTTCGGCGAAAGGATGTCTAGCCAGCGATACCATCAATATATTGGTAAATGAAGAATTAAAAGTCACTTTGCCAAACATCATCAGCTTAGCTAAAGACAGTGAAAACAGTTTTATCACTCTGAAAAACGGCCTCGAGGGCATTGCAGAACTCAACACATTCAACATTTATGACCGATGGGGCAATTTAATTCATCAAGCCACCCAACTTATTTTGGATGAGGACACCATTTTGTGGGATGGGACTACAGGTGATAATAAAATGGTGGAACAAGGAGTATACCCTTTTATACTTCAAGCTACGATGATCAATCAAAATAAAAAGACGCTTACAGGAAATATTACGGTGGTCAAATAAGGCTGCAATTACTATATCTTTTGAAAAACTTGGCTAAACTTTGGGATTCTCAAAAATATCCCTATCTTTGCGCCACAATTAACATCGCGGGGTGGAGCAGTTGGTAGCTCGTCGGGCTCATAACCCGAAGGCCGTAGGTTCAAGTCCTGCCCCCGCTACTAAGAAAAAAGGTCAATAATTAATTTTATTGGCCTTTTTTATTTATCCTATATTATCCTTTTGAAATTTGATACATCTAAATAGTAATACTTTTACAGGCCTAATCACTTTTTATTCGTCGCAATAAATAATGATATACATTTTGATTTTCTTCGCTGACTACATATGAGTTTACATATTCGTATCCATTCTTTACCATGAAATTTAATGCCTCAATCATACTATTTAAATTTATCCGCTTACCCATGCCATCAACTATTTGAGTATCCGCAGATAGAAATAAATCGTTATATTGTCCAAAATCTAATTCTATAATTGGTTTAGTACTTAAAAATTTTGCTCTTCCAACTATTTGGACATATTCAACTTTTATTGAATCCAATGGGATTTTGTTTACAAAGTACTTTATCGTGTCTTGGCCTTTTCCGTTCACAAACCCACAAAAAATAATTATTAGACATGCCCAACTCTTCATAATTTTTAAATTTTAGTTTAAATATTCTGAGGATAAAGATGAAGTAAAAAAATTTTCAACTCTAATGGTTCAATATTATTAATTAAATTTTAAGTTCAATTTCAGATGCTCTTTAGAGTATTGAAAATTCAACCCTATTAAAACTGACTATTTGATTAAGAAATTAACTATTTATTACTCAATGGCTTCAATGTCAAACCTGCTTCTCTCAATAAGTTGATGACTCCCATTTTGCCACCTAAGTGACCAGCACCAACAGCATAAAAAGTGGGTTGTTTTTTGGATTGCACCAAAATTTGAGGGATCCACGCTTTATTTCTATTAGATAACAAAATAGATTCATAATCCTGTAAGCCACCTTCATCTTCTCCAAGTGCAGAACTGGCCATTTGACTGATTTTTTGTTCTTTATACATTTTGGTCATTACCTCCATCTCATCTTTTCCTGCATCAGCTGATTGGATGGTTTCTACCAACATTTTTGCCTGAGCTTCATAGGGAATTTGATCAAAAACGCTTATTTGAAACTCTACAGTTTCTAATCCTCCCGTCTTCATTTTTCTATCTTCGGCTAGTTTGTTGAATTCTATTTCATACGATTTCATTTCTCCAGAACTAAAAGATTCTGGTGAAAAATCACCGTATGTCATAGCACTGAGAAATAATGGTTTAATGCGCTCAAGGAAAAACAAAGGCAAACCTTTATCAGCAAAAAAATTGGTAACCATTTTGTAATCTTCTTCTTTCAGTAAGTCTTTCAAACTAATATCATCCTTCATAAATAACTTATCCATGAGGCCTACCATTGCTCCCATGTCAGTCATCTCCTTCATATCTATTTCAAAAAACATGGCTTCACTATTTTCTATAGCACCAAGTGTTCCTTTAGGTAAAAAGTAATCATTTCCTCCTATCAAGTGAATAGTACCATACAAAAAGGATGGTTTGGTGATTCCAGGCCCTGTGATCTCCCAAAGCAATGCATCCTGCAATTTAGGCTCGCCAGATATTGCTTTAGTAGTGGATTTACTGCAAGAAGCAACAACAAAAAGCATTGAGCTCAAGACCAAAAATTTAAACCATTGAATATTCCTCATTCTATTTTTTTTATCAATTTAATTTCGAAAGGCACGATGTCGCTTCTTTCAAACAACAAATATAGATTTTAGTTATCAACAAACTATTTGTAAACAAAAATGGCTTCCAATTTTAGAAAGCCATTTTTATTCAAGTTATCATTGCTGTGCCACAACCTATCTGGCAAATGCAACAGATCTTTTTTCTCTGATCACGGTAACTTTTACTTGACCTGGATATTGCAT
Organism: Bacteroidota bacterium; assembly: GCA_029567325.1. GTDB lineage: Bacteria > Bacteroidota > Bacteroidia > Chitinophagales > Saprospiraceae > JADKBO01. The sequence continues at coordinate 20,483 of JAKQLF010000243.1, forward strand.
CTCATCTTGGATTTTCTGAGAGATCATGAAAGCTAAATCATCTGCCACTTGGTCAGTTACTTTATCACTTTCTACAATCACCCTCAACTCTCGACCTGCTTGCATAGCAAATGCTTTTTGCACACCTTCATAAGACATTGCTAATTCCTCCAATTCCCCGATTCTCTTCAGGTAAGATTCCATGATTTCCCTTCTTGCACCTGGTCTTGCGCCAGAGATAGCATCACATGCTTGTACAATAGGAGAAATGATGTTGTTCATTTCTATTTCATCGTGGTGAGCTCCTACAGCGTTGATGATGACTGGATGCTCATTGTATTTTTCACAAATTTGCATACCCAACAATGCGTGAGACAATTCTGACTCTTCCTCTGCAACTTTACCTATATCGTGGAGTAAACCTGCCCTTTTAGCCATTTTTATTTGTTTGCTATTCAAGCCAAGTTCTGCCGCCATGACCGCACAAAGGTTTGCAGTTTCCATGGAGTGTTTGAGTAGATTCTGACCGTAAGATGATCTGAATCTCATTCTACCAACCATTTTGATCAAATAAGCATCCAAGCCATGGATGTTTAGTTCGATTACTGTTTTCTCACCTATTTCAATGATTTGCTCATCGAGTTGCTTTTTCACTTTTGCCACAACTTCCTCAATTTTGGCTGGGTGAATTCTACCATCTGTAACCAATCTTTTGAGGGCCAATCTGGCAACTTCCCTTCTTATTGGGTCAAAACTAGATATGACAATAGATTCTGGAGTATCATCTACTACAATCTCTGCTCCGGTAGCAGCTTCCAAAGCCCGGATATTCCTTCCTTCTCTACCAATAATCTGTCCTTTGATGTCGTCAGAGTCAAGGGTAAAGACAGATACAGTATTTTCAATAGTGTATTCTGCCGCCATACGTTGTATGGTTTGTATGATGATCTTTTTAGCCTCTTTATTGCCATTCAGTTTGGCGTTGGAGATGGCTTCCTTTTCGATAGAAAGGGCTTCTGATTCACTTTTTGCCCTGATAGCATCCATCAAAAGGTCTTTGGCTTCTTGTTCAGTGAGCCTGGCAACGCTTTCCAATTCTTTAATTCTTATTTCATTAGCTTGATCAAGCTCCTCTTTTTTCTTTGCAACAATTTTGAGTTGAACCTCTAGATTTTCTCTTAAGACATTGAGATCAGCTTCTTTCATCTCCAGAGATTCTGCACGTGCATCAAGTTCTTTGGTTTTGCTTTGAAGGTCTTTTTCAGCTGAGATCGCAGCAAGTTCCCGCTCTTTCATCTCCACCTTGTGCTCAGCCTTGTAGTTTTCAAATTCTACCTTCATTTGGCTATACTTCTCACGAGCCTCTTGGATTTTCTGCAATTTGACTTGCTCATTGCTTTGCTGGGCCTGAGACATGATTTTCTCAGCCTTAGTTTCTGCTTCGTCTATTTTACGTTTAGCGACAAGCTCAGCTTCTTTGATGGTGAAATCTGCTTTATCATTAGATTCTTGAATCTTTTTCTGCATTCGGGAATTCAAAACGAAGTAGATAACCCCGCTTACAACAATTAATGCTCCGATGAGCAATCCTATTTCCATTTCGTATTTTTATAAAAATGTTAAACCATTTTTAGATACTCCATGTAGGTCAAATAAAATGCTGATAAACAATAAGAACCGAGGAAAGTTGATCTTTACAACTTTAATATAGCCTCGATTTCAGATACACTTTTTTCTAGCTGAATGTTTTCTTCGTGGTGTATGTTTTTTCTATCCTCTGTCTCTGCCTCCAGTTGTAATGTTACTAAAGTCAGTGCAAGGCAATCCAATTTATCCGTGATCTTGTAGTCGATCTGGAGTTTATTGAATGTTTCATTTATTCTGGCCTCAACCATGCGGGCCATTACCACCTCTTTTTTGCTTAAAATCAAAGGATAAGCTCTGCCTGCAATTGATATGGTCGTTTTTTCTGTTTCTTCCATAATGCCCCTAGTCCATTGATTTTACTAAGTCGATACATTGTTCTACTTCACGTAGTGCTGCATCAACTTCTTGCCTTATTTTTATATTTTTCTCATTCGCTTCAGCTGAGATATCTGCCTGTTTTTTTACAACAGGTTGTGTTTGTTGCATTTTATTCAAAGCCTCCTTGAGCTCTAAATTTTCCTTATTTATAGTAATATTCAATACCATGAGCCGCTCAACAGCCTTTTTTATATTTTCCAGCCTTGATTCCAAACTACTCATAAGGCCCAAAGATATAATTATTTTTCATATTGTATACATCACAGCTTTACAGAAAAATTTATTGCTAAAACCTCATTTTAGACTTCAAAATATTTGATAAGGCAAATAAACTCCCGACATTCTTCAATAAGGTAACTTTTTCTATGTTTTATGGGCTTTGTGGCTTTGTTCCTTTGATCTTTCTCTACTCAATTTATAAGGCCGTTCGCTTGTCTATTAGTTATCCTTTAGTTAAATAAGAAATTCTGTCATGATATTTGCGTTATAACAGAGTTATATTGAAATGAAATTTTGAAATCTGAGGGTCACTCGTAGTTTATGAATGAACTGTTGACCGTCGGTTTTTCAAAGTTTTAATTTTGGTCTGGAAAAATTTCATTTTTGTATATTTTTTCAAACTAAATACAATAAAAACCTTTACTTAGATAAAATATTACTTCAGTTACTAAAAAATATAATGAAGATTATGACATACAGAAGTTCGATCATTGTAGTGCTCCTTCTTGGTTTTCTCGCTTTGAGATCATTTGCACCAAAACCGATAGCCGACGATAAAGAAAGCTTGATTGTTTATGGTGTAATGTCATTTTTGAATCAAGTCCATTACCAGCCAAAACCAGTCGATGATAACTTTTCAAAGGCTGTTTATAAAACCTTCATGGAAAGGCTAGATCCCAATAAACGTTATCTTACGGAAGAAGATATCAAGGTTTTGGCCACATACGAAACTAAAATTGACGACGAAATTCAGGCTTCAAAACTAGAATTCTTCAACAAAGCCAATGAAATCATTACCAAAAGAATGTTGCAAACACGCACTTACTATGATGAATTGGTCAAAGAAGAATACAATTTTGAAAGAAAAGACTTTATCGAACTAGATGGCGAAAAACTACCTTATGCCAAAAATGATAAAGAACTCAAAGAGCGTTGGTCAAAATTCATGAAGTATGAAATCCTTTCCAGATTTGAAAGGAAACTTTACGACCAAAATAAAGCAGATTTTGATGGAACAAAAAAATCCGATAAAGAACTGATAGAGGAGTCAAGAGCAGACTTACAGAAAACTTTTGGTGATTGGTTTGTGAGGATGGATAAAGTGAGAAGGTCAGATAGATTTGAGACTTTCTTGAGCTCTATCACCAATTATTTTGACCCACATTCTGAGTACTTCAACCCTAAAGAAAAGGAAGATTTTGACATCAATATGGGTGGTAAACTGCAAGGTATTGGAGCAAGGTTGTCTCAAGATGGCGATTACGTCAGGGTTTCTGAAATCATTGTAGGTGGCCCAGCTTGGAAAGGTAAAGAACTCGATGTAGATGACTTGATCAGAGCTGTAACTCAAAAAGGTGAGAAACCTCTAGACATCACCGGTATGAGACTGGACGATGTGGTACAAAAGATACGTGGTAAAGTTGGAACAACGGTTATCCTTGATGTAAAAAAGAAAGATGGTAGCTTAGAAAAAATAGAAATTGTGCGCGAAGAAGTCATAATTGACGAAAGCTTTGCAAAATCTTCTGTGATCGATATTCCAGGCCAAATCAATAAAATCGGATATATTTATTTGCCAAAATTCTACTCTTCATTTGAGGCAGAAGGCGGCAATAGTTGCGCAGTTGATGTTGCAAAGGAAATAGAAAAACTCAAAGCTGAAAACGTAAATGGTATCATCCTTGACCTGCGTAATAACTCAGGTGGTTCATTGAGTGATGTGGTTGACATGTCGGGACTCTTTATAGAGAAAGGACCGATCGTACAAGTAAAAAGTAGAGAAGGATCACCTTATGTATATTCTGACAAAGATCCTTCAGTAAGTTATACAGGACCGCTCATTGTTATGGTAAACCACTTTAGTGCATCGGCTTCTGAGATTTTGGCAGCAGCAATGCAGGATTATGGTCGAGCAATCATTGTGGGAAGTCCAACTTTCGGAAAAGGTACGGTGCAAAGGTTTTATGATCTTGACAAAGTAATCAGAGGAAATGAAGAACTCAAGCCCCTTGGAAGTGTAAAAATGACCATGCAAAAATTCTTTAGAATAAATGGTGGCAGTACACAACACAAAGGTGTCATTCCTGATATCGAATTGCCAGATTCCTATAAATACATGGGATATGGAGAAAAGGAATATGACTATGCGCTAGACTATACTGAAATCCCCGCTCAGAAATTTACTCAAGATATTGTTTCAATAGAACACATGGATAAATTGAAAATGATGAGTGATGCAAGGGTGAAAGCAAATAAATCTTTCCAGTTGATTGAAGAAAATGCACAACGTTTTAAAAAGAACAAAGACATCACTAAATATCCTATTGATTTGAAAAGCTTCAGTCAAATGATGAAAGACAGGGAGCAAGAGGATAAAAAATTTGATAACATTGCAAAAGACGATATTGCTGACTTCACAGTTCGTAATTTGGCTGTTGACAAAGAATTGTTGAAAGTTGATGAAGGTAAGAAAAGTAGAAATGATGAATGGATCAATGGTTTGAAAAAGGATATTTATCTTTATGAAACCATGGTGATTATGAAAGACATGATCGAACAAGAGAAATCTTTTACCACTTACGTTGAAAAAATAAAAGAATAAGCCAAAATAACTTGGTCTGAAATATCAAAAAGAGGATGGTATCAAAAATCATCCTCTTTTTTATTTGTTAACTTAATAAGATGATTTTAATAGTTAGCATTTTTAAAAAGGAGTTAGTTGAGTATGTAAGATAGGCTTAATGCCGAAAAGCTATATCTAAAATAATGGAGAACTGACCAAATGTTTAGGTAAATAAGGTAAGCGAGCTCAAAATTTTATTTACAAACAAGAATAAATGTTTTTGAATATACAAAAAAGTATTATCTTTGCACTCTCTTTTTAAGAAGGGACCAAAAAAGGATACGGCTCCGTAGCTTAATTGGATAGAGTCCCTGACTACGGATCAGGAGGTTGAAGGTTCGAATCCTTCCGGAGTCACTTGAGAATATAAGAGGTAGATTATAAAAAAGTAGAAGATGTCAAAGATTTGTCAACTATCAGGAAAGAGACCTATCGTAGGTAACAAGGTTTCTCACTCCAACGTTAAAACAAAAAGAAGATTTTTACCAAATCTTTTTGTAAAACGTTTTTACATACCAGAAACTGACCAGTGGGTTTCAATTAAAATATCTGCACATGCTTTGCGTACTGTAAACAAGTTGGGCTTATATGCTTACTTGAGAAAGTTGGAGAAAGAAGGTGTTGAGACTGGTGTTAAGTTAATTATTAAGAAATAAATATTGTAGGCGATGGCAAAGAAGTCAAGAGGCAATAGAATCCAGGTGATATTAGAATGTACTGAGCATAAAACTTCAGGTCTTCCAGGCACCTCAAGATATGTGACTCAAAAGAACAGAAAAAATACACCAGACAGAATGGAATTGAAAAAATTCAATCCAATCATGAGAAAGTATACTATTCACAAAGAAATAAAATAATAAGTCATGGCAAAGGTATCTAAAAACGCGAAAGTTGCACAAAGGGCCGCTAATGCTGGATCCGGAAGGGACTTTGTTAAGGTTGTAAGAAGTGTAAAAAATCCAACAACTGGAAAATACGCTTACAAAGAGATGATGGTTCACAAAGATAAGGTTCAAGAATTCTTGGCTTCAAACAAATAGATTTCATTATCTATATGACTTTCAAAAAAAATCAAAGGGCTTTTCTCATAGAAGAGCCCTTTTTTGCATTTATACCCTCTAACATTTGTATTTTTACCATTCAACATTACCAATAATCAATGAGTTTCTTTAAAAAGTTTTTCACCAAAGAAAAAGAGGCAGACCTAGAAAAAGGTCTGGAAAAAACAAAGCAATCTTTTTTTGCTCAAATAGGTAAAGCGATAGCTGGAAAATCTGAAGTTGATGAGGAATTCCTTGACCAACTTGAGCAAATTCTCATTTCTTCTGATGTTGGATTGGAAACAACTGTAAAAATCATCGATCGTTTGGAAGCTAAGGTTGCTGAAGTCAAATATCTGAACGTCTCTGAGTTGAATTCTATTCTCAAGAATGTCATTGTAGAAATTCTGGATGAAAACAACACCAAAGATCTGGAGGACTATGAATTGCCCTCAGAACATAAACCTTACGTTATTCTTGTCGTGGGTGTCAATGGAGTTGGCAAAACAACTACCATCGGCAAACTGGCTTATCAATATAAAAATAATGGCGCGAGTGTAGTCCTTGGAGCCGCTGATACTTTCCGCGCAGCGGCTGTAGACCAACTAAAAATATGGTCAGAAAGGGCCGGCACTTATTTTTTCTCAAAAGGCATGAATACTGATCCCGCTGCAGTGGCTTATGAGTCAGTGCAATTTGCTCAAAATATGTCCCTAGACTTGGTCATCATAGATACAGCCGGACGTTTGCACACCAAGAAATACCTCATGGATGAGCTGACCAAAATCAAAAAATCTATCGATAAGAAATATCCTGGAGCACCGCATGAAGTTTTATTGGTCCTTGACGCAACTACAGGCCAAAACGCCATCGAACAAGCAAAACGTTTTACAGAAGCGACTGATGTAACTGCCATTGCTCTGACAAAATTGGATGGGACAGCAAAAGGTGGTGTGGTTCTTGGTATTTCTGATCAATTCAAAATTCCTATCAAATACATTGGGGTAGGTGAAGGCGTTGAACAACTCCAGATCTTTAATAAAAAGGCTTTTGTAGAGTCTTTGTTTAAATAAATAGCATTCATTCTTCTATTCTTAAACTTAGAGTAGGATAACAAAGCGACCAAGCTGATCAAAAACTAAAATAAAAAAGTGCCTTTTTCTTGTATAAAAAAGCACTTTTTTTATTTTTTAATTAGGCTATTTAGGTGGAGTCAATTTCATTCAAAAAATGCCGATTTCTCGTGACTCTTCGGCTGTTTTTGTAGCATAAGCGCTGCTATTACTTCTCAAACGAGTCTCGATTGACGAAAAATTGCCTGATTTTTTTGAAAAGAAAGCACACACCTAAATAATTACTTTTTGACTTTACAATCTTCTTACCCAAATATTTCGATAGCTTACCAGATCACCATGGTCTTGCAATTTAAATGGTGCTTCTCCATGGGCTACATTTTTGGGCCAACCAATATATTCTGTGGTCCCTTGGATTTCTGTATTTAATTGAGTCAAAACTCCATTGTGTAAAACAGTAATCATCCCAGATTTGATTTTTTTACCTTGAGCATCGAAGACAGGAGCGGTATAAATGGCATCATAAGTTTGCCATTCTCCTGGACCTTTACACGCGTTGACCAATGGTCTGGTTTGTTTATAAATAGAGCTCGCTTGACCGTTGGTGTACGTAGGATTGTCGTAATTGTCCAATACCTGCAACTCATATCTTTCTTGAAAGAAAATTCCACTATTACCTCTACCTTGACTCGTGCCTTTGACTACAGAAGGTGTGCGCCATTCAATATGCAATTGGCAGCTACCAAAACTTCTTTTGGTCCTTATGTCACCTGCCTTTGGTTGAACCGTTGCAGCGCCATCACTGAGCGTCCATTTCACCGCACTACCATCTAAATGTTCCCATTCACCAAAATTTTTGCCATCAAAAAGAACGATTGCATCAGCTGGAGCTTGACCGTAAGTGTTTCCTGGTTTTACAACATTTGGAACTGGAGTCCAGAATTCAGTTGCTTCTGGTTTTGTTGGCTCAACTTCAGCGGTGGTCTTTTTTGTGGTATTGCATGCTATAAATAATATAGATGCCACGCATATAGTGGCGATAAAATGTAGCTTCATATGAAAAATAATTTTTATTAAAAGATAAATATAGCATTGTTAAATTAAAAGAAACTAAAAAAGGAAGATAAAAACTATGGAATCAATCGTCAAATCTTCCACTTATCAACAAAAAGCTTCATGGCAAAAGTAATAGCTAAATTTACACTGATCGCAAATAAAAATGCCGTTGCAATATTTGTCGTTGGTAAAAGTATAGCCAATAAATACATAAATGCCATAAATCCAATGATGCCAATCAAAAGACCTTTCAAAATCAAAATAGTGGCTTCGATGCCTTGACTATAGTGGGTAAAAACGGCCAAAACTGCTGTCATGATGGGAAATGGAGTCAAAATGCCGCTCCATGCAGGACCAAGTGTTTGGGCAAAATAGGTGATGGCGACTACAAAACTAGTCATCATCAACATTCGCAATGGAATGTCAAATCTTAGCGTTTTCAAAACAAGTCCCCCTTTCAATTTGGGCTTTGGAAATATTAAATATGTGAACACCATTAATACCAATGTCGTTATCGTCCATCCAAATAAATTCAAATGATTAATAAAATTGTTGAGCAATAAACCCGTCAACATGTATGTCAGGTAACCGCCTAAAAGACTTACCAAAGCATTATAGTGTTGGCCTATTTTTGCAAAAGCAAGACAAAATGTGAGCCAACCTATCAAACCGATCATTACGCCAGAGATGGTTTGAGAAGCAAAGATGGGACCTTGTTCCACTGCGATGAAAAAGATAATCGGTCCGGCTACCCATGGAAGACTTGCAACTATTCCGCCAATGGTATTTCCCCACTTTCTACTGATCAACGTAATACCAGCAACAACCAGTGGCATTAAGGCGAGTTTAATCAAAAATGTATTCATGGGCCAAAGATGCCAATTCTTAAATTTCTGAAAGCTAATTTTTACTAAAAAGGATTGGTTTGCTTTAAATCACCTCCAATTTTGGATATTGTAAATTGCAGGTAAAATGTCACTTTATTTAATCTGCTGCAAATCTCTTTATTTTCTGAAGTTTGCTTTGCGTTTTTCCAGAAAAGCCTCGACGCCTTCAATACACTCGTCCGTTGTCAGAAGCTTTCCAAAAGTGTGAATTTCTTTGGTAAAACTCTTGGGATCGTGATAATGACTGTTGACCAATTCAATGATTTGAGAAATGGCTTGAGGTCCCTTCGTGGCAATTTTCTTCAGAATTTCCAACGCTTTAGACAACTCCTCGCTTGGTTCTACTACCTCATTTGCCAAGCCCCATTCCAAAGCTTTTTGAGCATCAATCATATCTGCAGTAAGCAGCAATTCCAATGCCCTACCCTTTCCAATCAACTGTGGTAGTCGTTGTGTACCTCCATATCCGGGTACTAATCCCAAATTTACCTCTGGTTGTCCAAATTTGGCCTTTTTAGTTACAACTCTCATATGACATGCCATAGCCAACTCACATCCACCTCCAAGTGCGAATCCATTGACAGCGGCGATGACAGGGACATGGAAAGACTCTATCGCATTAAATGCTTCATGGCCTAAGGCTGATAAACTTGCTCCTTCTTTTTCGTCAACTTCAGTAAATTGGGTAATATCTGCACCTGCGGCAAATGCTTTTTCACCTGCTCCAGAAATGACAACCCCATGAATGTCGTTTTGACCTCTATTCTCTGTAAAAAAGGTAAGCAATCCTTCCATCACAGGTCGATTGATGGCATTTAAAGCAGCTGGACGATTGATGATTATGGATACAAAATGATCATCAATCCTTTCAATAAGTAATTCGCTATTCATTTACTTTATTGTTATTGAGATAGGAAATGAGCAAAACGATTATAAGCCCTGCAATTAACGAAAAAATTGTCAATCCTACCTTAGCTTCATCCATCAAATAATTGGAAGGTAAAACATTTTGTTCTGATAATATCTTGTATGTTTCCTTATCTAAGGATTTTAGCAGGCCATAATCACTAATACTTTGCACATTCCCACTTTCCTTATTTGCAATGGCTGTTACATTTCTCCATGGCCATATTTTATTGAGTGAGCCAATGAGAAAACCAATCATGCTAGCAAAAGTAACAGCTTTGTACTTTGTAAATAACCAAGTCAATATTCTTGAGAATCCAGTCAAACCTGTGAGGCACCCCAAAGCAAATACTCCAATAATCAATAAAGAGGATAAACTTGGAGAAATCAACAATCCCTTCACAAGTGGAATGATGATGGTATACATACCCATCAGCAAAAGGATAAAACTGCCACTGATTCCTGGCAACATCAGCGCACAAATCGCCAAAGTGCCCGCTAAATAAACATACAACAAGTTTGTACTACCCTCTGTTGGTGAGATGATCGTGATCACATAGGCTACCAGTGCTCCAATCAAAAGCGATATCATTAATTTTACATCCCATTTAGTAATTTCCTTAGACATTACAAAAATAGAGGCTACAATGAGGCCAAAGAAAAATCCCCAAAGAGGCTCAGGATGTGTTTCTAATAAGTGGGTAATGGTGAAAATTCCAAAAATCAGGCCAGCAGCCATTCCGCCCAGGAGAGAAATAAGAAAACTTCCATCCAATGCTTTCCAAAAGGCAGCGAAGCCTTCATTTTTCCATGTGATAATCAAATTTGGATGGATTGACTTAATGCTTTTGAGCAGACGCTCATAGATGCCTGTGATAAAAGCTATGGTTCCACCTGAAACTCCTGGAATGACCTCTGCAATTCCCATTGCAACACCCTTCATTGCATTAAGCAGCAAGAAATTTTTCTGCATCATATTTAATTTACCTTTTTGTGGAGGCAAATATAAACTTTTCTAGATGTGAGTAGCGTCAAATGGAAATGTACAATAACTCCTTTTAGAAATTATGCTTTGACAAGATTTAATTTTCGTGCTCTCTGGTTTTGATATTGGTATTAATGATGATTTTTTCCACTTCTACAGGAGCTGTATCCAAATCTGAAAGATCGGGCGAACCAGCATTGATCCAAGCTGTAAACCAAATATCCCCAACCGCTTTTATACTGGCAGTCATCCTTTCTTCTACCATTCCCTGCATAGCTTCATGGTAGGCGGCAGCATATTCCTTACACTGTACCCTTGTATTCATGCCCAATCTCTCTTCAAAACAAAATTGCTGATCACTTGGATAAGTTCTGCTGAGACTTTTTTCTATATCTAAAACATCATCCAAATATGCATGCGAATCCGTTATGATAGACCAAAAGTATTTTTGCAAATCAGCCACATATTCTGCCTTTCCAACAAAATAATCATATTCCTTCTCGGCAAAGAGCTCTGGAAGGCGGCTTTCCCAAAATGCGTGAATTCCAACCTGATCAGTCAATTGACCGTTATAATTGGTGGTCGTATGAAGTGGCACATGTGCGTCAGCTATGTAATGGCCAATGTCCGCACTGTTTTTGAGTATATCTGCTTTGTTTTTTGATTTGAATGCGTTGGTCAGTTTGTTGGTAGCCATTTCTAAATAATAAGGCAAAATCCCATGTTGAGAAAACTGATCGATAAAAACAATCTGAGTGTACTTACCAGCATTGATGCTCTTTTTGAGCCAATACTCTGCAACTACAACATCGGTTTTCATCTCCTCTTCATAATACAAAGGCCATAATTCTTGGCGCATGTAATTGAGTAAATCTCTTTGTTTGACCACAACATCACTTCTTTGTACTTTTAATGTGACTGTTGTGTCTGTATCCCAAGTCATTCTCACTTCTGAAGAATCTGTACCATTTACCAAAACCAACTTACCATATTTGAGCAAAGCCGCATTGAAATCTCTCGGCAGTTTGGAAAAAGGTATGGTATCCCACTGATCAATGTCTATATAATGTCTGATTGCCTCAAACTTGGTTGCATATCTGCGCATGTCAGGGTCTACAGCATGATCAGAAACGTAATTGATATTGGCTTTATATAACTTGAGCATTTTTTGAGGCAGTGTAAAAACCGCCATTTTATTGATGGTACGGTGACCATAAAAACCCCAATTTGGTGAAGCAACAAAAGCCATGATCATAAGGAATGATGACATGATGCAACCAAAGAAAATGATACGTTTATTTGAAAACCATTTCATAAGAGTAAATATAGAATTTTGGATCAAATTTGCAACAGCATCATTGATATTGCTTTAAAAATAGCCTTTGAAAGGAAGAATGGACAAAATAAATCAATTTAAATATTTCAGGGTTAACCATGAAAAATATTTATATGTCTTACCTAAATTTGTCAACAATTAACAATCAATGCTTTTTATATTATATTTTTATTTAATTTAAAAATTATAAAATAAAAGAAAGGGTTTTTGAAAAAATCGAAATTAAATTTCTTTATTATTTGAATAAATGTGATATTTGCATTGAATTTTTTAACGAAATATTAACTTGACACAGATGTTGATTTTGATTGTAGCGGCGGTTTTGTTTTTGGCCAGTATGATTTTCTTTAATCTTAGGAAAATGAACATATTCAAATAGTATATACCTAGACCAAACTCCGACTTAAAAAAGTATCCCCCCTTTTATTGTTTCAATGATCTTTTTTGATAGATCATTTTTCTCCTAGATACCAATATGTACTTTAGTAGTTGATTGTGAATGTTTGATAAGCTCACAACAAAATAGTTGGTAATTTCAAGGTAGAAATCTACTTACCTTCAACCGCAGGTAATTTACAATCTTCTTCCGGTTTTTTCCCGCAGACTGTACATTCACCAAATTCGTTTTTGACCAAAGGGTTGTTTGATGCACAAGAACCTCTAAACTCCTTGCCCGTGAAAATGTGTCTGATATTCATCAATAGAAATGAGACACCGAATACCGTAAATATGATCAGAAGTATTTTAAAAAATTCGCCCATTATATGCTATTCTGTTTAATAAGATTCACACAGAAACCTTACCTTTAAAATTCTTCACAAAAGTATATGTTTAATACAATTTATGAGCAATAAAAGTTTAGTTGAGTTTGAAAGATTGTTGAAAATCATGGATGATTTGAGGGCCAAGTGCCCATGGGACATGAAACAAACGACAGAAAGTTTGAGGAATCTTACCATAGAAGAAGTTTATGAATTGGGTGATGCCATTCTCAATAATGACATGCAAGGAATCAAGGAAGAAATTGGTGATGTGATGTTGCACATGGTTTTTTATGCTAAAATTGCATCTGAACAAGGCGCTTTTGAAATTGCTGATGCTTTGTACGCTGTAAATGAAAAATTAATATCCCGCCACCCTCACATTTATGGCGACACCATTGTTAAAGATGAAGAGGAAGTAAAACGCAACTGGGAAATGCTCAAGTTGAAAGAAGGCAAAAAGTCTGTCTTAGGCGGAGTTCCTCAATCTTTACCCGCCATGGTAAAAGCATACAGAATGCAGGAAAAAACAGCCAAAGTAGGTTTTGAATGGGATGAAATAAACCAAGTCTGGGATAAAGTTGAAGAAGAGTTGGGTGAACTTAAAGAAGCTATTGAACTTCAGGATCAAAATAAAATCGAAGAAGAATATGGCGATGTGCTTTTTGCTTTGATCAATTATGCTCGTTTTATCAAAGTAGACCCTGAAACTGCTCTGGAAAAGATCAACAAAAAATTTAAACGCAGATTTGAGTACATCGAGGATCATGCCATAAAACCTTTGAATGAAATGGGTCTTGAGGCCATGGACAATCTATGGAATGAAGCAAAATCCAAAGGGCTGTGAAAAAATGACTTTGCTTATTACAAATTATAAACAAATTAAGCAAAATTCAAGCTTGTGAGTATTGGCTGAGGTTAGGACACATCTAAAATTAGTATATGTGTTGATAACAAAAATTAGAGCAAGAAACTAGATTTCTTCTCTTTTTTGTCCCAACACAGTATAGGGACAAAAAGTAGCAAAAAAAATCAAGGCTGAATTTTTTTTCTTAACGCTCCCTCGCTCCAAAAATACTATGCAAAAAAAACTCACTTTTGGCTTTTATTCATTGTTTTTTGCTGCATCTGCACCGATTCATTGATTTAAGGTCACTTATAGTTCGAACAGTTTTTTGCACTTAACGCATTTTTGAAGTTCGGTAGCTAAAAAAAATAAGGCCGATACAAAACTGATTGAGGAGCTCAGGAAACAAGCACTGTGAATAGTGCCCAAGCAATTTAAAATTAACTTCTTTGACCATTTAATTGCTATTTAGAAAATTCTATATTTTCATAACCTTTTCTTTACTACCATAGTTGTAGTAGTTTGCCTGCTTTTATATCCTCTAAAGCTGAAGTAATAAAACAAATAGTTGTAAAACTCAATTTTGGGCAAAAAAAAAGAGGTAATGTTCTTTCACACTACCTCAACCCTAACCAAATGAAACCAAATTGTTGATATGCAAAGCAAATGTATTGAATATTTTCAATGAGGGCAACATTTGTTTTTAAATAATCCAACAATTGGCCATAAAATCAAATTTTTTCACATTATTACACCTAGTTTTACAAGATTTTAACTAATATATGATCCCTTTCAATAGATATTATCAATTTGACGTTGGAATATTTGCAAAAAAATATGCCCGATTTGACTTTTGGTCACATCAATTAGCGCTTATATTCACCTTTTATTCCATTGAAAAAATCAAGTATGCAAAAAGGATTGTTTATTTTGCTCATCATCACCATTGTCTCTCTACATGCTTTTGCACAAACTGACACAGATGTATTATTCTTAAAAAGTATTCATAACCAATCACTGACTGAAAGCAAGTGTTACGGCTGGTTGGAGCGCTTATGCAAAGAAGCAGGACCTAGATTAGCTGGTTCAGAAGCATATGACGTGGCTGTTTCAGTCGGTCGGGATATCCTTCAAGAAGCTGGGGCTGTAAATATTTCCTTACAACCGTGTGAAGTAAAAGTTTGGAAGAGAGGTGTTAAGGAGGTTGCTTATTATATAGATGCAGCAGGTAAAAAACAGTATCTCAATGTCCTCTCCCTTGGCAATACGATTGGAACTGGTATCGGAGGAATCACTGGAAATGTAGTAGAAGTAAAAAGTCTTGCTGAAGTAGACAACATGTCCGCTGAGTCCTTGGCAGGCAAAATAGTTTTCTTCAATAGACCAATGGATGCAACGCAGTTAAGAACTTTCAATGCTTATGGAGGTGCTGTAGACCAAAGGGGAAGTGGATTATATAGTGCCGCCAAAAAGGGTGCTGTGGCAGTTTTGGTGAGGTCCATGGCTTTGGCAAATGATGATTTTCCGCACACTGGCTCTATCCAAAGTATTGAAGGGGCAAAACAAGTACCGGCAATGGCCATCAGTACCAACGATGCTAATAAAATTTCGAATATTTTGAAAGAACAGAAAGAGCTTTCCATTTTCATGAGAAATACTTGTCATTTTGAAGGCACCAAAACCAATTACTCAGTAATAGGAGAAATCAAGGGAAGTGAATTCCCTGATGAGGTAATAGTGGTTGGTGGTCACTTAGATTCATGGGATGTGGGAGAGGGAGCACATGATGATGGTGCAGGTTGCGTGCATGCTGCCCAAGTTCTGCAAACCCTCAATGCTTTAAATTACAAGCCAAAAAGAACCATCAGGTGTGTCATGTTTGCAAATGAAGAAAATGGTCTTGCTGGCGGTAGAGCTTATGCCGCAGCGACCACGGGAAAATCTGAAAAACATATTGCGGCACTTGAGTCTGATTCCGGAGGATTTGTCCCCCGCGATTTTAGCTTTGATGCAGACACCTCTGTTTTTAAAACTTATCTCAAAAAAGTCAATGCTTGGCTGCCATTATTTGAATCTTATGGTCTGCAATATAAAACTGAAGGTTCTGGAGCAGATATTAGCCCACTGAAACCACAAAAAACTTTACTCATAGGCCTCAGACCAGATTCACAACGGTATTTTGATCACCATCACACGACAAATGATCTTTTTTCGACCGTCCATAAACGAGAATTGGAATTAGGCGCTGCTGCCATGACGAGTTTGGTTTACATGATCGACAAATACGGACTTCAATGACAACATTAAAAATCGACGATTATATTTTTGAGCCCTATATTGATAGAAAGCAGATCAGTGAACGTGCGCGTGACATTGCTGCAGAAATGACAAACGCAGAATTTGATAAAAAGCCAGTTTTTTTGGTCATCATGACTGGTGCATATGTTTTTGCAGCTGATTTACTACGCCTTTTGAATTTTACTTGCGAAGTGAGGTTTATCAGGGTGAAGTCATATGCAGGCATGCAATCTACAGGTCACTTTCAGATAGAGTCAGATAGGTTGGAAAATTTGGAAGACCGCAACGTCATCATTTTGGAAGACATTGTAGACACGGGAAGAACAATAACCAAAATAAAAGAAGTGCTGGCTACCAAAAGCCCAAAAACAATTAAGATATGTTCCCTGTTATCAAAACCAAGCGCACATTTATCACCCATTGACATTGCATATCTTGGATTTGAAATCCCCGATGAATTTGTCATAGGTTTTGGCCTTGATTATAATGACCAAGGTAGAAATCTGCCAGATATATGGAAGGTAAAACCTTAAACACAGAACAAATAAAAGTATGAAACACTCAAAAAACTGGAAAGAAGAAAATGATCAACTGATTGCTGAATTCATGTTTAAGGATTTTAATGAAGCCTTTTCATTCATGACCGCAGTTGCCCTTGAAGCTGAAAAAATGGATCACCATCCATATTGGGGCAATGTTTATAATAAAGTTTGGATTAAACTGTCTACGCATTCTGCAGGAAATAAAATAACTGCAAAAGATACCAAACTTGCTGAAGTCATTGATGACATTTTCCAGAGATACGCCTAAAGAAAAGGGGCATTAAAAACCAAAGTTTCAATGCCCCATATGTTATTTTTTGAAAAATACTGATGCTTTACATCAAATGATCAGCATGGCATCGCCATAACTAAAGAATCTATATTTTTCTTTTACTGCTTCTTCATAAGCTTGCATGATCAAATCAGAACCACCAAAAGCGGAAACCATTATCAGCACTGATGACTTTGGCAAATGGAAATTGGTTATCATGGAATTGGCAATTGAGAATTCATATGGAGGATAAACAAACAAGTTTGTCCACCCTTCAGATCCCTTCAACATGCCCGTTGCTGATACTGCACTTTCAATGGTCCTCATAGAAGTTGTACCAACTGCACACCTTCTCTTGTTGGCTGCCTTAGAGGCATTGACCAATTCTGCAGATCGGTCATCAATTTTGAAATATTCAGCGTCCATTTTATGCTTTGACAAATCTTCAACATCAATGCTACGGAATGTTCCCAAACCTATGTGTAGGGTAACTTCAGCAAAGTTGATGCCTTTGATCTCCATGCGCTTCATCAATTCTCTAGAGAAATGTAAACCAGCAGTTGGAGCGGCAACAGCACCCATTTCTTTGGCGTATATTGTCTGATAACGGTCCAAATCCAATGCCTCAGGTTCTCTGTTGATATATTTTGGTAAAGGCATATTTCCCAAAATTTTAAGTGCTTCTTTGAATTCATTATCATCTCCCTCAAAGAAAAATCTGATGGTCCTTCCTCTGGAAGTGGTATTGTCTACAACTTCAGCAACAAGGAGGTCATTTCCATTTTCGTCTTCAAAATAAAGCTTGTTACCAACCCTTATTTTCCTTGCAGGGTCAACCAACACATCCCAAAGTTTGGAAGTACTATTGAGTTCACGCAACAAGAAAACTTCGATTTTGGCACCTGTTTTTTCTTTATTTCCATAAAGTCTTGCAGGAAATACTTTTGTATTGTTGAATATAAAAGTGTCGCCTTCATCAAAATATTCAAGAACATCTTTAAATAATCTGTGCTCGATTTTACCAGTGTCTTTGTGTAAGACCATGAGGCGAGATTGATCCCTCTCATCAGAAGGGTATTGGGCAATTAATGAATCTGGTAGGTCAAAATTAAAATTAGACAGTTTTGTCCTCATTTATGTAATTTATCTGTATGTGAAAAACTTAAAGCGCGCAAAAATAGCAAAACTTGAAACATTAAATACTGATACCCTAGATAGAATTGTCCTATTGGCCAAATTTTATTTTTCTAGATACAAATTTGTTTGATTTTCCCTGAAAACGCTCAAAAATGCACAAATAAAGGGCTCATTTCCACCTCATTTGAATTTATAGATTTAGATAAACTACCATTTATACGACTTTTCATGTGGGAAAAGATTAATCTTTCAAAATTTCACATGCTCTTTACATCCTTTATAATTGGTAAAGGAATAAAAAGGTTCACTGCCAATCAATTTTTATCCTCTTATGGCTTCTACTGGGCTGAGATTGCTGGCTCTGTATGCAGGTATCACTCCAGCTAAAATGCCGACAATGACAGAAATGATCACGCCTACAAGGACATTGGTAAAATCCAAGCCCATTGCAAATGGTATAAAATTGCTGATAACTTTAAGGGAAACAAAAACCATTACGATACCCATGACACCTCCAATCAAACAGAGAATGATCGCTTCTATCAAAAATTCCAATAAGACTACAGAAGATTTAGCACCTATGGCTTTTTTAATGCCTATGATTCCTGTCCGTTCCTTTACAGATACAAACATGATATTTGCAACGCTAAACATACCAATGATTAAGGCAAAAATTCCAATCATAACGCCAGCTAAATTGATGATGCCGAAAACACTATCCAGCACTTGAGAAAGCATGGATAATTCATTAATGGAGAAATTGTCTTCGGCACGCGGAGACAATCTACGGTTTGCCCGGATGATTCCTGTAACTTCGCCTTTGAGTTCTTCAAGTTCAACACCATCTTTTGCTTTGATATTTAGCATTCGACCAGCGGAACTTTCATCAGAGGTATTAATAAAACGTTTTAAATTATTGAAACCAATCCAAATGACTTCGTCAAAATTGATGAAATTGAAAATATTCTCTCCTTCCGCCTCCAACACTCCTATGATCTGATATTGCTGACCAAACAAACTCACATCCCTGCCAAGTGGTTCTACCGCTCCAAAAAGCGATTCGGCTACTTTCGCACCAAGTATAACTTTATTCTGGCCATTATTATACTCGATTTGGCTGAAATACCTGCCCTTTGCAAATTCCAAATTCTGGATCTCCTGATAGTCATAAGTACTGCCCATTATAAAAGCATTATTGACTGCACTAGACTTGTATTTGATGGTGCGCCCTCCAGTAAAAATGGTGTAGGCCGCATTGGAGGCTAGGTTTGATCTGCGCATGATGGCTTCGTAATCCTTCATGGACGGATCAGGCCTCAATTCATACTTCCAATAATTTTGATCGGGATCTTCGTTCCATGGCATTTTATCCAAATATATCACATCACTACCCAACTCATTGAATCCATCCTTGATGTTTTGCTCCAGAGAATCTACTGCCGATTTTACAGCAATGATGCAAAATATACCTATGGTAATCCCTAGTAAGGACAGAAAAGTACGCAGTTTGTTAGCAAACAAAGAATCCATTGCTTGCCTAAGTGCCTCATTTAAAACTTTAAGAAATACAATCATTGCTTTATATAATGTCTACAAATCTAAGTTGTTTGTCAAAAATGAGAAGTATTTATCGATAAAGTAGGTAATATTATATACGACTGTGCTTTTATGTCTATGATATTGGTTGAATTTTATGGGTAAGATGGGGTAAAATGTGGTTAATTAAAAAAGAATACGCTTGCAAATAGCTTGCTTGATTTCTGAGCCGTTTTTTATTTGATTGGAACAATCCAGTTCTGCAATACTTGCGGCAATTGAAAATAACTTAATCGCCCTAAAACATACCATGTTTACCTAAGTCTCCGTTTTTATGTAAGGAAAGGACTTGTCCATTTTTTTACTTGAAATGACTGTTTGATATCGAGCAGAGTTCAAACGGAAGTATTTAATAAACCTAATGTTTTGATCTACATTCCGCAAGGATTAGCTATAATTTTAGTTGAATTAATCGCTGAATAATGATTTTAATATATCTTTAGGACTTGTTTTTGAGTGGGCGGAAATTTTCTGCTTTTTTTTAATTACAAAATGTGTCAAACTGACACAATTTTATTCAAATTCGTTGAACACATAATTTTTAAAACTATGCATTTTATTAAAATTTCAAGATCACTTGCATTTGTGATTTTACTAATTTCTGCAACATGCGCAGCCCAAACAATCAAAGTAGTGGGCAATGTAGATCTGGCGAATACTACGATCGATAAAAACATTTATGGTCATTTTGCTGAGCATTTGGGAAGATGTATATATGGTGGTATTTATGTTGGAGAAGACAATAAAAAGATTCCTCACACAGATGGAATCAGAAATGATGTTGTAGCTGCTTTGAAAGAATTGAAAGTGGCAAATTTGAGATGGCCGGGTGGTTGTTTTGCTGATACCTATCAATGGAAAAACGGTATTGGTCCGAAGGAATCAAGACCAAGTATGATCAATTCTTGGTGGGGCGGTGTGACTGAAGACAACAGTTTTGGTACACATGAATTCCTCGACCTTTGTGAAAAAATAGGTGCTGAACCCTACATGGCTGCCAATGTGGGAAGTGGTACAGTGCAAGACATGAGCGACTGGATTACCTATGTAAATCACCCTGGAGGTAGCCCAATGTCTGAGTTAAGAAAGAAAAACGGCAGAGAAAAACCTTGGAATATCAAATTATGGGGAGTTGGTAACGAAGCTTGGGGATGCGGTGGAAATATGACTGCCGAATATTACTCCAATGTTTATAAGCAATATGCTACTTTCATGAATGACTATAGTGATTCTGCCAAAATTTTTAAAATTGCTTCTGGTGCAACGGACGACAGTTACGATTGGACAGAAACTTTATTGAAAAATATCCCGGGCAAACAAGTTCATGCCTTGGCATTACACCATTATTCTGTCATTAGCTGGACAAACAAAGGACCTGCAACAAACTTTGACCAAGGTTTGTATGCTTCCACCATGTTTGAAGCTTCAAAAATGGAAGAAATGGTAACTCGTCACTCAACCATTATGGATAAATACGATCCTGAGAAAAAAATTGCACTTTTTGTTGACGAATGGGGCGGATGGTATGATGTTGAAAAAGGAACCAATCCTGGATTTTTGTACCAGCAAAACACGATGAGAGATGCCATGATTGCTGGCTTAACGCTTAACATCTTTAACAATCATGCAGATAGAGTAAGAGGGGCAAATTTGGCACAAATCGTCAATGTACTTCAAGCTGTGATTTTGACTAACGAAGAAAAAATGATTCTTACGCCAACTTACCATGTGATGAAAATGTACAATGTACACCAAGATGCAAAGTTGATACCCCTTCAATTCCAATCTCCTGATTATGTTTTCGAAAATAAAAAAATGAAAGCAGTTTCAGTGTCTGCCTCAAAAGCGGCGAGCGGTGATGTCAATGTATCTCTTACAAATATAGATTACAGCAAAACTCATGAAGTAGAAATTGATTTGAGAGGTGAAACTCTTAGCAAAGCTTCCGCTCAAATTCTTACTTCGGCAAAAATTACTGATCACAATACATTTGAATCACCAAATATGGTCAAAAATGTTCCTTACAAAGACATCACTTTTGTGAATGGCAAATTGAAGTTGAAGTTACCTCCCTTTTCTGTGGTTGTAGTGAATCTCAAAAAATAAGGTTGATTTTTCACCAACATTATGAAAAGATATCCGCATACTTCCAGAATACTTGTTGCCTTAGATTGTATTGTTTTTGGATTTGATGGTAGCCAACTCAAAGTGTTGCTCATCAAAAGAAACTTTGCACCTGAGAAAGGAAAATGGTCTCTGTTGGGTGGATTTCTAGATCATGATGAGGATATGAATGATGCTGGAAATAGAATCCTTTACGAACTTACAGGTCTCAAAAACATTTATTTTGAGGAATTGAAAACGTTTAGTGGAGTCAATCGTGACAAAGTAGAAAGAACAATTTCTGTTTGCCACTTTGCTTTAATCAACATCCATGCTCATAATCCTGATGCGGTAAAATCAAAAAATGCATATTGGTACACCTTGCAATCTTTACCCGATTTGATCTTTGATCACCGGGAAATGGTAGATTTGGCCCTTCAAAAGTTGAGATATAAGGCAGCATTACATCCTATTGGTTTTGAATTATTACCACCTCAATTCACATTACCACAATTGCAAAAATTGTATGAGGCTATTTATAATGAAAAATTAGATAGAAGAAATTTCAGCCGCAAAATCATCTCTACTCATTTATTGATCGATACTGGTCAGAAAAATGAAGGAGGACAAACAAAAAAAGCAATATTATACGCACTCGACAAGCATAAATATCAAAAACAATTCAATGCGTTTCACTACTTTATTTCAGGATTTGGCACAAGCGCATAAGAATTTACAAATATGTTTTTAAGTATACATGACAACAAATAACAAACTTACAATTGGAGTAGATTTTGGGACAGACTCTGTCAGGGCTCTGGTTGTAGATACTTCAAATGGTGAGACATTAGGAACCTCAGTTCATTATTACTCTCGCTGGAAACAAGGACTTTATTGCAATCCTGGGCTATCCCAATTCAGACAACATCCCTTAGATTATATTGAAGGAATTGAGGCAGCAATAAAAGGAGCTTTGGCAGATTTACCCGCGGAAACCAGACAAAACGTATTGGGCATATCTGTTGATACTACAGGATCTACACCCGTTGCTGTAGACAAAAATGGAACTCCACTGGCTTTATTGCCTGCATTTCAAGATAATCCCAATGCAATGTTTATATTGTGGAAGGACCATACTGCAAATAAAGAAGCTCAACAAATCAATGAACTTGCAAGAAAATGGGAAATAGATTATACCCAATATGTCGGTGGAATTTACTCGTCCGAATGGTTTTGGGCAAAAATCTTACACATTCTGCGCGTTGATGAAACAGTGAGAAATGCAACTTATTCATGGGTAGAACATTGTGATTATATTTCAGCCTTACTCACTGGCAATACTGACCCGCATACCATGCATCGATCAAGATGTGCAGCAGGTCACAAAGCAATGTGGCACGGTAGTTATGACGGTTTGCCTTCAGAAGAATTTTTCACCACAATGGATCCATTGTTGGCGGGACTAAGAGATAATTTATTTAATGAGACCAGAACTTCAGACCTACCGATGGGCACTATTTCTGCCGAATGGGCAGAGAAACTAGGCTTACCAACCAATGTCACAATTGGCGTAGGAGCATTTGATTGTCATATGGGAGCAGTAGGTGCTGAAATTCAACCCTTTGACTTTGTACGTGTGATGGGAACTTCTACCTGTGACATGATCATTGTTCCCAATGAGGAATATGGTGACGTGCTCGTAAAAGGTATTTGTGGCCAGGTAGATGGTTCTATTGTACCTGGCATGCTAGGCCTGGAAGCTGGGCAGTCAGCTTATGGTGACTATTATGCGTGGTTTCAAAAAATAATAACTGAGCCTATACGAGCAATTTTGGGCGAAGAAGCAGCAGATAAAATGGCTGCGGCATTGATTCCACATTTGGCTGAAGAGGCTGCAAAACTTCCGGTGACTTTGGATGACATCATAGCCACAGATTGGATCAATGGAAGAAGAACTCCTGATGCCAATCACGAAGTGAAGGCAAGCATTCGAGGGTTACACATCGGTACTGATGCAGTAAAAATTTTCAAAGCCATCGTGGAAGCAACGGCTTTTGGTTCTAAAGCAATTGTAGATAGATTCATAGAAGAAGGTATTCCAATCAAACAGGTCATCGCAATTGGTGGGGTTGCCAATAAATCATCTTTTGTGATGCAAGTTTTGGCGGATGTACTCAACATGCCAATCAAAGTTGCAAAAGCAGAACAGGCTTGCGCACTAGGAGCGGCAATGAATGCAGCCGTCGCAGCAGGAATTCATCCAAATATTAACCTTGCACAAACAGCCATGGGTTCAGGTTTTGACGCCTCATACACGCCAAGACCAGCACAATCAGAAACATACCAACAACTTTATAAACATTACCAATCACTCGGAAAATTTACAGAACAAAATGCATAACTTAAAATCATTTGAGATATGGTTTCTTACCGGTAGTCAACATTTATATGGACCGGAAACATTAAAACAAGTAGACGCGGACTCGGTAATCATCGCCCAACACCTTGACTCACATCCAGACATGCCTGTGAAGGTTGTTTTCAAACCAGTTTTAAAGTCCACTGAAGAAATATTGAACATTTGCAAAGAAGCAAATCATACTACCAATTGCATAGGTGTTGTCATTTGGATGCATACCTTTTCACCCTCCAAAATGTGGATTGGCGGTCTGAAAATTTTGCAAGTACCTTTGTTACATTTACACACCCAGTTCAACAGAGACATTCCATTTGCAGATATTGACATGGATTTCATGAACCTCAACCAGTCAGCACACGGCGACAGAGAAATGGGTTTTATGTTGAGTAGGATGCGAATGCCCCGCAAAGTAGTTGTTGGCCACTGGCAAGCTCCCTCTGTTATTGCACAAATAAGTGCTTGGTCAAGAGTTGCAGCTGGAAAACATGTCATGAAAACAATGAAAGTTGTACGATTTGGGGACAATATGCGATATGTAGGTGTCACAGATGGAGATAAAGTGAGTGCTGAAATAAAGTTTGGTTTCTCTGTAAACACCCATGGTGTTGGTGATTTGGTCAAGGTTATCAATGATATCCCTGAAAATCAAATCAACGCACTTATCGAAGAATATGAAGCGAGTTATGTGCTGATGCCTAGCTTATTACAAGGTGGAGCCATGAGATCATCACTCATCGAAGCAGCAAGAATTGAATTGGGTATCAAAACGTTCCTGGAAGATGGTGGTTATGGAGCATATACCGACACTTTCGAAGACTTACATGGCATGAGGCAACTTCCTGGTATTGCTTCTCAAAGGCTCATGGCAGCAGGTTATGGCTTTGGTGGTGAAGGAGACTGGAAAACTTCAGCCTTATTACACGTCATGAAATCCATGGCTTCAGGATTAGCAGGTGGTAATACTTTTATGGAAGATTATACTTACCATTTTGATCCTAGCCGTCAGATGGTTTTGGGATCGCACATGTTGGAGATTTGTCCAAGTATTGCTGCATCAACGCCTACTTGTGAAATACATCCCCTCGGAATCGGCGGAAAAGAAGATCCTGTAAGATTGGTATTTAATGGATCTGCTGGACCAGCAATCAATGTATCACTCATAGACATGGGAGATCGATTTAGATTGCTTGTCAATGAAGTGGATGCTGTTGAAGTAACAGAATCATTTCCAAAACTACCAACCGCAAGAGCCTTGTGGCAGCCAAAACCAACTATGGAAATTGGGTTACAGGCATGGTTGTTGGCAGGAGGTGCACACCACACAGTGTATAGTCAAAATTTGACAACAGCCCATATTGAAGACTTTGCAGAAATGCTGGATTTGGAATTGGTCATCATAGATGGCAGTACCAATATTCGAGATTTAAAGCAACAGTTAAGAACAAACGATTTTATTTATAAATAATCAGCCAGTTTTAATGAGCAAATATCAATATCTGAAAGAAGAATGTTACGAAGCTAATTTGCAATTACCAAAATTGGGTTTGGTTCTCTTTACATTTGGCAACGTGAGCGCAGTTGACAGAGCAAATGCTGTTTTCGCCATCAAACCTAGTGGTGTCCCATATGAAACTTTGAAAGTTGAGGACATCGTTATTCTAGATTATGATGCGAATGTAGTGGAAGGAAATAAAAGAGCATCTTCAGACACTAAAACACATGCATTATTGTATAAAACGTGGAGTGAGATTGGAGGAATTACCCACACACACAGCACCTATGCTGTTGCATGGGCACAAGCAGGCATGGACATTCCGATCCTAGGTACAACCCACGCTGATCATTGCCACCAAGATATCCCATGTGCACCTGTATTGACAGATAAGATGATCCAAGGTGATTATGAATATGAAACTGGAAATCAGATTTTTGATGTTTTTACAGCTCAAAATTTAAAATACACTGAAATGGAAATGGTGTTGTTGCAAAACCATGGGCCTTTCACCTGGGGCAAAACTGCTCAAAAATCAGTCTACAATGCAGCAGTTTTAGAGGAAGTAGCCAGAATGGCTTATCTCACCAAACAAATCAATCCTAGTGTAGAGCGCATCAAAGAAACTTTGCGCAACAAACATTATGAGCGAAAACATGGGAAAAATGCCTACTATGGCCAAAAATAAATTCGTACAGACAATCCAAATTCATTAAAATAAATCATCTAAATAAATCACAAATAAAAGGCACATGAAAAAAATTATATTAATGCTCGCTTGTTTACCCATGTTTGTATTTGCATGTAAGGGTAGCAAAAATGTAGAAGAAACTATTGTAAAACCACCTTCTTCCATTACAAAATCAAGTTTCGGCCAAACTCGTGACAGCATTGCAGTGGATATGTATACCCTCAAAAATGCAAATGGCATGGAAGTAAAAATCATTACCTATGGTGGCATCATTACCAATTGGACAGCTCCTGACAAAAATGGAAAATACGAAGACATCGTATTGGGATTTGACTCCCTTCCAGGATATATGAGAGGTAGCCCTTACTTTGGTGCATTGATCGGCAGATTTGGTAATAGGATTGCCAAAGGAAAATTTGCAATCAATGGTGAGCAATATACTTTGGCTGGTAATAACATGGGCAACCATTTACATGGTGGTATAAAGGGTTTTGACAAAGTTGTC
Source organism: Bacteroidota bacterium (assembly GCA_029567325.1). GTDB lineage: Bacteria > Bacteroidota > Bacteroidia > Chitinophagales > Saprospiraceae > JADKBO01. The sequence continues at coordinate 47,274 of JAKQLF010000243.1, forward strand.
TGGAAAGCCGAACCTATGGAAGGCGAAGAACCAGCGCTCAAACTTACCTACTTGAGTAAAGATATGGAAGAGGGATATCCTGGAAATCTAAACTGTACAGTTATTTATACATTGACAGCAGACAATAGCGTGAAAATTGATTACAGTGCAACCACAGATAAGGAGACTATTGTCAACCTTACCAATCACTCTTATTTTAACCTCAATGCAAATCAAGGTACCATTCTTGACCACATGGTGACTCTAAACTCAGATAAATATTTGCCAGTTTCAAGAACACTGATACCTACTGGCGAACTCCGTCCAGTGGCAAACACAGCATTTGACTTTACAACTCCTTATGCTGTAGGAGCAAGAATCAATGATACAACTGATCAGCAAATTGTTTTTGGAGGTGGTTATGACCATGCTTTTATTTTGAAAGGTGATGGTAAGCTCAACCTTGCAGCTACAGTAGTTGCCCCATCTAGCGGCAGAAAAATGGAAGTTTTCACAACAGAACCGGCTATACAATTCTATAGTGGCAACTTCTTGGATGGTAAATTGACAGGAAAGAATGGCGTTAAATATGTAAAAAGATCAGGTTTGTGCCTAGAATCTGAGCACTATCCCGATGCACCAAACCAACCAGCATTTCCTTCTACTTCCTTGAAACCAGGGGAAACCTACAAGACAACAACCGTATATAAATTTAGTACGGTGAAATAGCCTTAAAAAACAAAAGCCTATTTCTTAAAGCCAAAAAGGGCAAAAGCAATAAAGCCAGTAAATGACATTGATCGTGTTATTTACTGGCTTTTTTATTTTACAATTTGAATATATAGAAACTATAAAGCATTTAATTCTGAATCGGGTTTTGCCAAGAATATATTTCAAGTATAAATACTTGTTATGACGAAATCAAAAAAAAGTATATTTGAAAATAATTCTAAATGATGTATCCAGTAAAAATCTCCATACTCACGGTTGTATTATGTTTCAACTATCTAATTTCCAATGGACAGAAAGAAGCAAAAATTACCATTAATAAGCAAATTGACAGCTTAATACAGACTAGTAGGCAATTGGCCGCGACTAGAAAATTTGACGAAGCAACTGCTTTGGTTGAGGATGTTGAGAAAATAGCCACAGAAAATTTTGGTGCTGGATCAATCGAATTTGCTAAATCATTATTAGGCAGAGCTCGGATTTATATGGGCAAAGGCGACATGCAAAATGCTGAAATGGCAATGCTCGACGGCAGAAAATTGCTTGATTCCCTCAATCTCAAAGAAACCGAAGAGTATGGATTTTTTTCTTATGGTTTATGTACCTATTATCATCGCATTCAAAAATTTTCCACAGCAGAACAATACTGCCTAGATGGTTTGACAGTCAGAGAAAAAGTGCTCGGACCCACGAATCCTGAGACAGCAATCAGCAATAATAGCTTAGGGGTACTTTATAGGGCAATGGGTCAGTACGAAAAGGCAGAACAATATACCATTGTTGCGAAGAATAATTTAGCTGAAGGCAATCATAAAAGTCATAATTACTACACCATAGTTGTCAATAATTTGGCAAACTTATACGCAGAATTGGGTAAATACGATAAAGCTGAGTTATTGTTAAACGAAGCTATTGAGTTAAAGGCCAGCAGTGCTGGAAGAAAAAGCGCTGATTATGCAAGGTCTATTTCAAATTTGGGTTTATTGTTTCAGAACCAAGGTAAATACGATCAGGCAAAACCATTATTTACCGAAGCGTCTGACATTGTAAAAAACATTTACGGAGACAATCATGAAGAATATGCAAAATACCTGGGAACTGAAGCCATTTTGTATTGTATTCTCAATGATTATGCAAAGGCTGAACCAATGCTGATCGAAGCAATTAAAATTACTGCAAATACGGTAGGTAAAGAAAATACAAGTTATGCGTTTACCATCAATAATCTTGCAAACTTATACATGCAAAATGGTTATTATGAAAAAGCTGAGCCCATGTATGTACAGCATAATGAGATATTTTTGAAAATTTTGGGTAATCAGCACCCATCTTATGCTTTAGGCTTGGGTAATTTAGGTTTATTGTACAATATTCTAGGTAGATATGAAGAATCAGAACCATTGGCAATCCAAGCAAAAGAAATCTGTTTGAAAGCATATGGCCAGGATAATATTACTACTGCCTTTATGTATATAGTCCATGGCGAATCATTGATGGGAAGAAAACAATATGAAGCTGCCAGAGAGAATTTTGAAGTTGCAGCAGAAGTACGAAAAAAATTATTTGGTGAAGACAACATCGACTTTGCAGAGGTGACGGATAAAATAGGTAATGTTCATTTCCTCACCAACGACTTTACAAATGCAGAAAATTATTATCTGAAAGCCATTGAAATCAGGAGGAGAACGGTTGGTGTTTACCACAATGATTACAGCAGAAGTCTCGAATCACTTGCTAAATTGTATCATAAATCAGGAGATGTTCAGAAAGCAGAAACCTATTGGTTGGAGTTAAATGATCAAAGTAAACGACAAATTCTAAAAGCTTCTTCCTATTCTTCTGAAAATCAAATGATGGCATTTTTAAATTCTTTTGAGACAAAAATGGCTGGATTTAATTCCTTCGCGTTTGACCATCCAAGTCCTAAAATGTTGGGAGCGATCTATGACAATGCTTTACTGTTGAATGGTTATCTATTGGAAAATAAAAAAGACATTACCAAAGCTATTAATGGTGCCGACATTCAAACCAAAGCAACTTATCAAGAATGGTTAGATATTCAAAAAGATCTTGCTGCAGAATATTCCAAGCCTGTCGCTGATCAGAAACCCACTGGAGACCTAGAATCTAAGGCTGAAATTTTGGAAAAAGTTTTGGTCAAAACTCTGAATGATTTTGATCTCAGTATTTCATTGCCTTCTTGGCAGGAGGTAAGTCGACAGTTAAAACCAAAGGAAGTCGCAATTGAGTTTATTCATAATAACTATTTCAAACCAGAAGCAACAGACAGTATATTTTATGCTGCTTTGGTAATCGAAAGCGGTGCCGAATCACCAAAATTGGTCTCTCTTTTTGAAGAAAAAATGATTGCAGACAAACTCAACACTACCGGAACAAGAAAATCCCAATATGTCAATCAGTTATACGACTATAAGCAAGGGGAAAATCAGTTGAACAAACTTTTGTACCAACCTTTGAAATCTTACTTCAATAATGGCAATTATACCAAAATGTATTTTGCACCTTCTGGTATAATGCACAGAATAAATCTTCATGCGATTCCAATCTCAGAAAAACAGTATTTGGGTGATCAAATTCAATTGGTAGAAATGAGCAGCACCCGTAAAATTTTAGATCAAAAAAATACGTCATCGACAAACAATCAATTGGTTTTGATGGGTGGGATTGATTATGAAATGGATACTACTGTCATGAATGCTGACATTGTTGGGGCCGATGTTGCAACAAGAGGTTTATTTGATGAAATTCCTTTAGACCTCACAAGTTCCGTGAACAGAGGAGGAAGCTGGTCCTATTTGAAAGGAACTGAAATGGAAATCTCCAAATTAAATCAGATTGCTCAAAAATCAGGTAGAAAAAGTATGGTTTTCAAAGGAAAACAAGCTACTGAAAAAGAGTTTAAAGGATTGGGGGTCCAAGCTTCGCCTAGCATCATTCACATCGCTACTCATGGCTTCTTTTTTCCTGAAAATGACGAAAAAAAGGCTTTGGAATCTGACCCAGTTTTCAAAGCAAGTAATGATCCTATGATGCGTTCTGGACTTATTTTATCTGGAGGAAATTATACTTGGAAGACCGGAAAAATTTATCCTGGAGAAACAGAAGATGGCATACTGACTGCCAGGGAGATAAGTCAGCTTGATTTATCTGATACAGAGTTGGTGGTTTTATCTGCCTGTGAGACGGGACTGGGAGAAATAAAAGGTGACGAAGGCGTTTATGGACTACAACGTGCATTCAAGTTAGCCGGAGTTAATCATTTAATTATGTCGTTGTGGCAAGTTCCGGATGGACAAACGAGTGAATTAATGGCTGCATTTTACACGCACTGGCTACAAGAAAAAATGGCAATTCCAGAAGCTTTCTCAAAGGCTCAACAGGCAATAAAAACAAAATATGAACATCCTTATTTCTGGGCAGGGTTTGTGCTATTAAGATAGTTTTACCACATCACTTTAAAAATTAGAAAAGCAATTATGAGATTATTTGATTGCTTTTGATAACTGGAGTGCTTCTTTATAAAATGGGTGATTTACATTTTTCAAGATGAGATCCAAGTCTTTTTGCCATGACGGGTCTTTTTCCCCATTGATTGCAATGGCAGCTAGCAGGCCATACCACTCCCCTTCCCTTTTATAGATACCCCCTTCTTGGAGACTTCTGAAATCAGATAATGCTTCCTTGTATTTTCCAAGATTGAAATATGCATGTGCTCTTAAAGATAGTGCTTCTTGCTCCTCCTCCTCTGGAAGAGACTTTAGCAATTCTAGTACCTTGCTGTAGTTTTTTTGCTCAAATGCCTTGATTGCCGTATTATAAGCACCCTCATCTGAATCTCCTCTAGTTTGTAATAAAGCCACAGGAATTGAATACGCTGCTCTGATCACTTTTTTAAAATCAATTTTAATGGGTAGTGTTACATCAGGAATTTTAACTTTGGGTAAATCTACTCCCTTAGAAGGTTGGTCTTCAATTATTTCTGGTGTTTTCACCAATGGAAGGTCATTAGCTTGATCTGCATTGTCCTCCTTTTCCTGAGCATAACCTGTCGTCAATTCTTCTTTTTCTATATTTACTTTATAATATATCAAAGACGCCAAAAGCAAAATACCCAATAAAACATAACTCAAATATGCATTTTTTTTACGCACAGGTGAGGGCTCAATATGCTTATATTCTTCCAAAATTTGCTGCCTCAATAAGTTAGCTGCCATCGTTTCTAAGACATCTCTTTCAGCAAATTTCACCGCAACCAATTCCTTCAACGCTGCATCTTGGCCAATCATTTGCTCAAATTGGACCAATTCTTCACCTGCCAATTTACCTTGGACATAGGCTTCAATCAAAATATCTCTTTCGTTACTCATTAATTAATTCCATATTTCAAGGCCTTGAGGTGCTCCGGATGTTGTTCAATTACTTTTTTCAGTTTTTCACGACAATCGTGAACTTGATTTGCAGCAACTTGATCACTGGAATACCCCATTTTATCTTTAATTTCCCTCATCGTATAGTTTAATTGAAACCATCCGAGCAGGTTTTGGCATCTTTCTCCTATTAGTGAGACCATTTGTTGAAGTATAACCTTTCTTTCTTCAGAAATAAATATTTGCTCTGGGCTGCTGTCGGAAAAACCTTCATTTATATCTTCAATCTGGACCATTTTCTTCATTTTCCTTTGAATCGCCAGCCATTGCCATTTCGCTATCGCATGAAAATATGTTTCCAATGAACTTTCACCCCTGAATTTTTCTGTTCTGATTTGTCTTTCAAAAACGATGAAAGATTCTGTAAAAACGTCTTTTCCATCTGATTCATCTCCTCCATGCATCAATACGTATTTATGTACACTGAGCCTCAGTTTTGGATTTTTAAAAAAGTATTGAAGAGCTTCTCGGCGATCCTTTTCACTTCCTTTTATCATGGAAATAACTTCAACGTCGCTTTTTGGTTTTGCTTCTGACATAGATTATCCAAACAATTTCAAATGTCTGATTAAAGGTTGTTGGTGAAAAATTGTGTTGGTTATTTGGAAGAATTTATAAAATACTGATTAACAAAGATATTTCAATTTTTTCGTATAATTGGCGCAGCGATTGATAAATATTCAATCGATGTTACCGTTAAAGTTTATTTTACCACATTAGCATTGTTGGTCAACATCAACGAAAAAGATTCAAACAATAAGTCAATGCAAGTCTTCAGATCATTTCTGCCACACCTCATGATCTTACTTCTATTCATTTCGTCGTGCAAGGAAGAAATTCCTGAAAGAAATCCACTGGATGTAGGTTCAGAGACACGACCTGAATTTTATCCCAAAATCGCACTTCCTGCCGATGCAGACACAACCAAAGACTATTGGAAAGGCATAGACTTACTTCCAAAACCTCCTGTATTACCCTTGCCTGTTGCAGAAGAACAAAAACGATTCATACTTCCTGAAGGTTATGAGATGGAAGCTGTTCTCACAGAGCCCCAAATTGAGCAACCAGCCCAAGTTATCTTTGATGGAAACGGAAGGATGTACGTTTTGGAATTGCGAACTTATATGCTTACCGTCGATTCTGACAGCACACTTACACCCAAAAGTGTTATTTCAAGATGGGAGGATTTGGACAAGGACGGAGTTTATGAAAAAGGTACTGATTTTGTATCTGGCCTCATCTTCCCAAGGTTTGTTTTACCTTATGGAGAAAATGCTGTCCTCACAATGGAGTCAAATCAAGACGTTGTTTACAAGTACATCGATACCAACAATGATGGAAAGGCCGACAAAAGAGAATTTTTTACGGATGATTTTGGTAGATCCGGAAATGTGGAGCATCAGCAGGCATTTCTTTATTGGGGCATGGACAATTGGTTGTATAGTACGGTCAATCCATTCAGAATAAGAGAAACCAAAAAAGGAGTAGTAAGAGAACCTACGGGATCCAATATGGCGCAGTGGGGAATTACGCATGATGATGATGGAAAGTTGTGGTTCCAAGGTGGGTCCAATGGCGTACCTTCTTACTTCCAGTTTCCGATACATTATGGAGATTATGAAGTTAAAGATCAATTTGAAGAAGGTTTTGATGTTCCTTGGGGCGCTCCAATTTTGATTGCTGACATGCAGGGTGGAATGGGGCAAATCAGACAACCCGATGGTTCTCTCAACAAAGTAACTGGCGCTTCTGGAAATGACATTTACCGAGGTGATCGTTTGCCGAAAACATTATATGGTCAATACTTTTACGGGGAACCTGTGGCAAGAATTGTGAGACAAGTAAATCCAGTCGTCAAAGAGGGGCTTACCACTTTACAAAATGTATACCAATCACAGAAATCTGAGTTTTTGAAATCTACCGATCCTCTTTTCAGACCTGTAGATATGGCAACTGCTCCAGACGGCACGATGTACATTTGTGACATGTATCACGGCATCATCCAAGAGGGACAATGGACAAAAGATGGCTCTTATCTGCGTACTAAAATTCAACAATATCAACTAGATAAGGTGATCAGGCTAGGTAGAATTTGGCGGTTGAAGCACAAAACCATTGCCAGAGATCAAACTGTGCCTAGGATGTATAGTCAAAAAACCAAGGATTTGATTCCTTATCTATCTCACCCAAATGGTTGGTGGAGGGATATGGCACAGCAAGTCATCGTACAAAGAGGAGATCAGTCTGTTGCAAAAACATTGGAGCAAATAAGCCTTGGAAGCGGTAACATCAATGCCAGGTTTCATGCTTTGTGGTGTTTGGAGGGTATTGGCAGTTTGCGCTCAGAAATCGTACGCAAACTATTGAAAGACCCCAACCCTCGTATGAAAATCATGGCCATGTATGCTGGTGAATCGGTATATAAAAAAGGAGACATCAGCCTAGGTGCCGACTTTTTGAAATTGACACAAGATCAAAATGAAGAAGTGGTAATGCGGGCAATGATGACGGCTAGAGTATTGGAAATAACGGGTAAGGAAGCATCTGTAAAAATGGCTATGTCAAAATCAAAATCTGCGGGTATTCAACTGGTCGGTAGTCAAGTGCTCAACCCTCCTGTTGTTACCGCTTTTTTTGGGAGACAAGGAAAAAGATACGCCCCACAAGATTCTATCCTCATAGCAAAGGGTGCCAAAATTTATCAAGAATTGTGTGCTACTTGCCACGGCAAAAATGGGAAGGGAAATCCTGCAAGTGATGGGGTTCTGATGGCGCCTTCATTTGTATCATCCACGAGGATAAAGTGGCATCCTGATTATGTGGTAAAAACCATTTTACGCGGACTGAGTGGTGAATTACAAGGTGAAAAATATGCTGGAATCGTCATGGTACCGATGGCGGATAACAATGATGAATGGATAGCCGCTGTGTCATCTTACATTAGAGCAAATTTTGATAATGAAGCTTCTTTGGTAAGTCCCGATTATGTGGCAAAGTTGAGAAAAGAAACTGCTTCGCAAACTAAACCGTACACATTCAAAGAGTTGTATGCCACAACTCCTAAAATTATTCCTTATGAAAAATCTTGGAAGGCCAGTGCCAGTCATAGTGCACCAACGAGACCAGGTAGCAATGCGATGGCAGAGGGGGCTTTTAATTTTGAAGGATGGACCAGCGGAACTGGGCAAACCAAAGGCATGTGGTTTCAAATAGATTTACCAAAACAAGAAACAATATCTCAGATTGAATTCAATTCGCAAGCTTTTCCAGTGGGTAAAGGAAGAGATACCAAATATATCCCTGCACAACCATATCAATATGTGCTAAAATCTTCTGTCGATGGCAAAGTTTGGAAAGATGTTTTGAAGAGCAAGTCTGAACGGTCTCCTACTGTCATGCAGTTTGATCCAATCAAAACAAAAATGCTTCGTGTTGAACTTACAGGTCCAGATACGGTGGCAGTAGCATCATGGTCTATGGATGGATTGAAATTGTATGGAAAGTAATGTAAGGGGTGCCAATTTTATCATTCCCAGCCAAAACTATCAAATAAATGTCAATTTTGGCTGCATATATTACATTTAGCAGCCAAAACTATTAAAATACTGTCAATTTTGGCTGTAAAAATATATTTATATAGCCAAAACTATAACTAATTGATTGGTTTTGGCTGCAAATATTGCTTTTATCAGCCAAAACATATACTTTTGCATTAAATTGGCTGTGATGAAAAGTAAAAGATTGGTTTACGGGCGACAAAGAGAAATTTCGAAACTGGAAGAGATTGTCAAAAGTGAAAAATCTGAATTCGTTGCTATATATGGCAGAAGACGGGTAGGCAAAACGTTTCTCATCAAAGAGTATTTTGATTACACATTTGATTTCCACATTACTGGCTTGGCAAATGCAGACACCGGTCAACAGCTATTCAACTTTGATACAACCATCAATACGCAATCCAATTTGGTCTTTAATGAACCCTCTGAAAACTGGTTGATTGCATTTCAAAGGTTGATAGAACATCTTGAATTAAAAAAGGAAGCTGGAAAGAAAATAATATTCATTGACGAGTTGCCATGGTTTGACACTCGAGCTTCGGACTTTATGATGGCTTTAGAGCATTTTTGGAATGGGTGGGCAACCAATAGAAGAGACATCGTATTGATCGTATGTGGGTCAGCTGCCTCTTGGATGATCAATGAACTGATCAACAATACGGGTGGCTTACACAATCGAGTGACTCAAAAAATGAAAATTCAAGCATTTACTTTAAAAGAAGCCGAGGAAATGCTGAAAGCAAAAAACGAAGCATTTGATCGATATCAAATATTGAAGTTGTATATGGCATTAGGAGGCATACCATATTATTTGGAGGCCGTGAGACCTGGTTTGAGTGCGACTCAAAACATCCAAGAATTGTGCTTTGACAAATCAGGTTTATTGCGCAACGAGTTTGGCAATCTTTATCGTTCATTATTCAAAAAACATGAACTTTATGAGCAATTGGTTGAAGCACTTTCCACAAAAATAACGGGCTTAAATCGTAGAGAAATTATTTCCATTTCAAAAATGAAATCGGGTGGTACACTTACAAAAATTCTAGGCGATTTAGAGGAAAGCGGATTCATCAGTTCATATCCTGCATACAGCGGAAATCAAAAAGATATGATCTACCGATTGTCTGACTATTACACCTTTTTCTATTTCAAATTCCTCAAAAAAAATAGCGCTCAAAGCGAAAATTTTTGGATTAACATGGCCGATAGCCCTGAAGTCAGAGCATGGCAAGGATTCACCTTTGAGCAAGTCTGTCTGGATCATGTATCGCAAATCAAAGTAGCCTTGGGCATTAGTGGTATACAAACTTATGAAGCGTCTTGGAGGGGTAAATCTGATGATAGATCGGCACAAATTGATTTATTGATAGACAGAAAAGATCAAGTAATCAATCTTTGCGAATGCAAGTTTTCATTGGGAAATTATACCATCACTAAGGAATATTCAGAAAAAATCAAATCCAAAATAACAACCTTCAAAGAGGTTACAAAAACAAAAAAAGCTGTTTTCTTTACTATGATTACCACCTATGGGGTCAATCGCAACAATTACTCAGATGTACTGGTCCAGAATGACATCACCATGGATGCACTCTTTGAGTAGAATTTGAAAAAAGTTGACTGTTTTGACTACAGAAACCTAGGATTATAAATAATTTTTGGAGGCAGGTTTTTGCCAAAAAGTGGCTCGAGTCTGATTTTCATCATGAAATCATGCGTTCCTTCATTCACCGTTTTGAGCGCAGACAAACCAGTTTCATAACTGTAGTATAAGCTAAACTTTTCGGTGAGGTGATAACCCATTGTAAAAGCAAGGGCGTCGATGGTTGTAGAATTATATCCACGGAGTAACAATCCGCCAAAAGTTCTGGCTTTGTATTTAGCCATCACTCCTACATCGGTTTGTAGCACACGCAAATTGGTTCTAAAACCCAAATTGGGCATGAGCACGATGTCTTCATTCAGCTGATAATCATATCTTACCAAACCATTGACCGTTCTGTCAAATTGAAATTTACCTTTAGCCAAGCTTTGTTGAGGGCTAACCAAATCAGAAAACGAGAGCGCAGCCGTAATTACATTATTGGTAAACGCGGCGCTTACTTCCCAATTGACTCCAAAACTATTTACGATTGTATTTTCTAATGTTGGGTCATTGTGATTGATGGCGCCATCATCATAATTGCCATCCGGGGTAATGATGCGAGACCCATCTAAAGAAATCTGATTGAATCCAAGTCTTCCTCCTACAGACAAAAGACCACCAAAACCAGGAGTGACATAATTGTAAGATGCTCTGAGTTGGTTGATGCGTAAATTACCTGCCCGATGTGTGAAAAGATCTGCACCTATTGCTCCTGTCCAGGCATACATGGGCATATTTGCACCGATGTATTGGGTAGAAGGACCTTGTCCAATCCCTGTCCACTGACTTCTCACCTGACCAACAATAGACAATCTTCTTTCCATTCCACCCATTGCAGCATGTTCGATATACGGGTTGAAAATGGCCAAAGAAGTTTGTGGCCCTTGTTGCGCAAAAGTGGCTATGGTGTAAACGAGCAAACCAAGTGTAAGAAATTGCTTCATATATATTGTAAAACCTGCCTTGACACACAGTTGTTCTTCAAAAATAGCCATTTTTAGGACAACAGTGTAAATTAATTGAATTTATCTCTTTCTGATAAGCAGGAAAAATGAGCAAATAAATTCAGAAAGGCTAAATCAACATCAAAGCATTCATTTTTTGGTGCTCTGCGATTGCTAGCTCTATGAGTTTGGTAACCAACTGTTGATAAGGTAGTCCAGCAGCTTCCCACATTTTGGGATACATACTGACTTTGGTAAAACCAGGCAGGGTATTGACTTCATTGACGATGATGTGATCATTAGACAATAAAAACATATCTACTCTTGTCAGTCCGCGGCACTCGAGCAGTCTGTAAGTTTCTATAGCGGTATTTCTGGCTTTCTCTGTTTGAGCCGGAGTAAGCTGAGCAGGAATGGCCAATTTGGCGCCATCTTCATCCACGTATTTATTTTCAAAGGAATACCAAGCAGATTTGGGAAGGATTTCGCCAATGACAGATGCCTCAATGATTTCATTTCCCATCACTGCGCATTCTATTTCCCTGCCTGTGACTTTTTCCTCTACCAAAACTTTGGTGTCATAGCTGAAGCCAACCTCAACCGCTTGATTATAAGCATTTTCATCCGCAACAAAAGATACCCCAACAGAACTTCCAAGATTGGCAGGTTTGACAAACAATTCTTTTCCCAACTTAGCGCTTACCTCTTCATAATTCATGTCCTCATTGTAGGCTTTGCGCAAAGTCACAAAATCAGCAACCCCAATGCCAGCATCTCTCAAAATGCGTTTTACGATGTCCTTATCCATACCGACTGATGAACCTAGGATGCCACATCCTACACAAGCAATATTTGCCAATTTTGCAAACCCTTGTATAGAGCCATCTTCACCAAAATTGCCATGTAACACCGGATATAAAACATCAATTTTGGCAATTACTTCACCACTTCCAGTGTCTATCAATCGACGATCATCAGCATTTTGAGAAAGCGACACTTGGGTCTTTTCGCCAATATAGTTGACCGTTTTTGGATCATCTCCATTTTCCAAAAGCATGCCATCCTTGCAAAAATGCCAAACTCCTGCCCTATTGATGTAGATGAGAAAGACATCAAATCGATCTTTATCTATGGCACTAAAAATATTTTTAGCTGAAAGAATGGATATATTGTGTTCTGGTGATTTACCACCAAATAAAAGTCCCACCGTCGTTTTGTTGCTCATACTTGATATTTGGAACAAATGTAAAAAATATGTGATATATAAATCTAATTAGTTTCTGCGGTAATTCCAAAACTAGATATTATACGTTTATTAAGCTTCGTTCTAAAGTAAATCATGGAACATTTAATTATTACATTAGCTTCAAAATGTAGCTGAAAATCATCTTAAAAAATTTAATTATTTTATGCAAAAGAATGACATAAATACCATCATTTTTGATCTGGGAGGCGTACTTGTCGACTGGAATCCGAAATACCTTTTCGATGAAAATTATTTTGAAAGCGAAGAAAAAAGAAATTACTTTTTCGACCATATCTGCACTCCGGATTGGAACGAGGAGCAAGATGCCGGGAGATCAATTGTCGATGCCACTCAATTATTAGTTGCACAACATCCTGAATGGGAAGGACCAATCAGAGATTTCTATGGTCGCTGGGTGGAAATGTTGGGTGGTCCAATTTTGGATACTGTTGAAATTCTAAAATCGATAAAGAATACTGGAAAATATCGCACTTATGCTTTGACAAATTGGCAAGCAGGATTGTTTGATATAGCTTTGTGTCGATACGATTTTCTCCATTGGTTTGATGGTCGCGTAGTAAGTGGAGTTGAGAAGACCAGGAAGCCATTTCCCGAATTTTACCAGATTTTACTCGATCGATATGGGGTAGATCCACGAGAGGCCATTTTCATTGATGATAATTTTAGAAATATTCAAGCAGCTCTAGCACTGGGAATCGATAGTATTCATTTTCAATCACCGCAGCAATTGTCTTTGGCGCTTATGGAAAGAAACATCTCGCTATAATTCGGCCAATCAATTAAGTAAATAAGAAAGTCGTGCATTCCAAAACTAAAATCAATGATGACAGAAGCTCAAGTCAAATTTCTTGAATTAATTAAAACCTGTTTTGAGCAACAGTCCAAGGCGTCACTCATTCTAGATATCAATGGATTAGAAAAAATACAAGGATTGATATCTGTAATTGAGGAAGATAAGTCCAATGTGCTTATAAAAATGGACAATGGCTTTACTTTTTCTTTAAATCAAGTGATTGCAATCAATGGGTATTTTGATCCATTGTATTCGATGTGTTGAATGAAATGAATCTTATGGGATAGAAAATAAATTTTTCAAAAAAAATATTTTCCTTGTCCAATCTTAAAAACCCATTCGTCATAGGTTTTTAAAACTAAATAAATTAAAAGAAAATGAAAGATTTTTTATTTGTATTCAGATCAGAAAAACGCACAGGTCCTATGCCCTCACCAGAAGAAATGCAAGCCAGTATGCAAAAGTGGATGGATTGGTTGGGCAATATTGCTGCTCAAAATCATCTGACCAGTGCAGGAAATGCATTGTTACCTCATGGCAAAGTTTTACAAGCAAGTGGAATGGTTACGGATGGACCTTACACAGAAATTAAAGAAACGATTGGTGGATATAGCATTGTGAAAGCGGAATCATTGGATGAGGCTGTAAGCCTTGCTAATGGCTGCCCAATATTTGCAGTTGGTGGAAATGTTGAAGTACGAGAAATTGTTGGAATGTAAATAAAAAGGCTTGGACCCGCCAATAAAAAGGTGGGCCAAGCCTCCTTAAAATTCTAACTCTAAAATGTCAAACACCTCCGTCATCCCGCATCTTTTCAGAACAGAATACAGTAAAATGTGTGCTGTGCTGTACCGTTCATTTGGAATCGAACATTTTGAAATTGTCGAAGATCTGGTCAGTGATGCTTTTTTGAAAGCTTCGGAAGTATGGAAGACAAAAGGGGTCCCTGAAAATCCTGTTGGCTGGCTTTATACCGTGGCCAGAAATAATGCCCGGGACCACTTCAGGAAATCAAATTTATTTAAATCAACCATCAGTGATGATTTAAAGAGAAATACTTTTGAAGGAGAGGATTTTGAGCTCGACTTATCTGAAAAAAACATACATGACAGCCAACTTGCTATGATTTTTGTTGCCTGCCACCCATGTAATACTCCAGAAACTCAAATTGCATTGGCGCTCAATCTGCTGTGTGGTTTTGGAGCAAATGAAATTGCAAGTGCATTTTTGACAAACAGAGAGGTCATTTACAAAAGACTGCAGCGCGGTAAAACCAACCTAAAAAATGCTCAAATTGAAATCAAACAGCCTACGTTATCTGAAATAGAAGATCGCCTACCGGCAGTATTTCTAACCCTTTATCTTTTGTATAACGAAGGTTATTATTCTGCCGCTCAAGACAAGAGTCTCAGGAAAGATTTGTGTATAGAAGCCATGCGCCTCTGCCTACTTTTGGTCGAAAATGACCTTACCAATACCAGTCAAACAAATGCGCTTTTGTCATTGATGTGTTTCCAATCTTCCAGATTTGATGCTCGCGTCAACGAAAATGGAGAGGTTATACTATATGGCGACCAAGATGACAGTCTTTGGGACAAAGAACTGATCGGAAGAGGTGTATATTATTTAAAACAAGCCAGTGGAGGTCCAGATTTTTCGAAATATTATCTTGAAGCTGCCATCGCTTGTTGGCATACAATCAAAGAAGATTCTGACCAAAAGTGGGAAAATATTTTGACCTTATACAACAAATTGCTCATTGTGGAATACTCACCGATGGCAGCATTGAATAGAACTTATGCATTAGCGAAAGCTCGTGGAAATAACATTGCCATTACAGAAGCAGAAAAGCTCAATCTAAAAGACCATCATTTATATCATATGCTTCTAGGAAAGTTGTATGAAGATTCTAATCAGGATATAGCCCTAAAACATTATCACCAAGCTTTAGAATTGACCAAATCTAGTGCAGATCAAAAGCAAATTTTGAAAAATATCCAACGATTAAAAGAGGTTTAAAAGAGATTTTGCCTTCAATCTTGGTTTCCTCTTTGTTCAATACTTTCTTGCAATTGCATATTCTACTCCGCGCAATTCTGCAAGTCCACGCAATCTACCAATCGCAGAATAGCCAGGATACGTTTTTTTGCCTAAATCATCGAGCATTTTATGACCATGATCGGGCCGCATCGGAATAGATCTTCCTTCCTTTTGCATCAAAGCCACCACCTCATCAATCACTTGATACATGTCCGTGTCACCTTCGAGGTGATTGGCTTCAAAAAAGTTGCCATTTGGATCGCGCTTAGTATTTCTCAGGTGTAAAAAGTTGACCCTTGAGCCCCACTTTTTGATCATTGCTGGTAAATCATTGTCTGGTCTTGCACCAAAAGAGCCTGTACAAAAACAAAGTCCATTGGCAGCATTGGGTACTGCATTCATTAAATCATCTACATCTGCTGCACAACTCATGATTCTGGATAATCCTAAAACCGAGTATGGCGGATCATCTGGGTGAATAGCCATTTTAATGCCTACTTCCTCCGCAACGGGACAAACTTCTGTCAAAAAATGAGCCAGATTTGCTTTTAATGCTGCCCGATCAGTATCCTTATAGGTTTCTAGTAGAGCCAAAACTTCTTCCTCTGTAAATGGAATATCGCTGCCAGGCAAACCGAGTAAGACAGTGCGTCTCAATCTTGCTAAATCTTCAGCAGACATATTGGACATTTTTTCTTTCAAAAGGGCAATTCTTTCCGGGCTATGTTCTTCCATGGCACCTGGTCGTTTAAGGATAAACAGATCAAAGAGGTCGTATTCATCTTTATTGAAAAACAAGGCTTCGGATCCATCTTCCAACACATGTTCTACATTGGTTCTCACCCAATCCAACACTGGCATAAAATTATAGGTAACTACTTTTATGCCAAGATCCCCGAGGTTTCTTAAACTCACTTTGTAATTTTCTATCCACTGGGCACAATTTCCTTTGCCCGTTTTTATTTCTTCGTGAACAGGTAAAGACTCTACAACTGTCCAAGTCAATCCTTTTGCCGCAATGATGTCAAGATGATTTTTAATGGCTTCTGCACTCCATATTTCTCCAACTGGTATAGCGTGGAGGGCTGTAACAACCCCAGTGCAACCAGCTTGAAGAATGTGTTCCAGTTTCACAGCATCATTGGGGCCATACCACCTCATGAGTTGTTCCATTTTATATTTTGCTGACATGTCTTGTATACTTTTAATATTCAAAAAAATTGCTCAGGTAATTAGCCAATGATTAAATATCCAATCACCTAAGGGCAAGCGCTTTATCAAAATCCAATGGCATTACCGCCATCTACTCTCAAAGAAACGCCCGTTATATAAGATGCCTGATCTGATGCAAGAAAATAAACTGCATTAGCCACATCGATGGTTTCTCCCAATTTTTCCATTGGTGTGCGAGAAAGGGCTTTGTTTTTTCGCTCAGGATCGCTATCCAGGGCTTTGGCAGACATGGGTGTTCGTATAAATCCCGGAGCAACAGCATTGACTCTTATACCCATTGGAGACAATTCTACTGCCATGGCTCTGGTCATTCCTTCTAGGGCTGTTTTAGCTGCACTGTATGAAATCACTTTTGGAATGCCATATTTTGCGGCCATCGAACTGATGTGCACGATATTTCCACGACTTTCTTGCTGTAACATTACTTTTACCACTTCACGTGACAATGCAAAAATAGCTGTGGTGTTGGTTTTGATGATGCTTTCAAAATCCTCGTTGGTCACCTCAACAAATGGTTTTTTCTGATTGATGCCAGCATTGTTAATAAGCACATCAATAGAGCCATATTCTTGATATATAGATTGTACAAATTCGGGAATTTGGTCTATCCAATCCATGTCAAATTGTTTGATAACTACCTTGCCTGCAATGACGGCCGCAGCATCATTCAATTTGTCTAGATTTCTACCTGTGATGATGGTTGTATACCCTTCATGAGAAAATCTCTGTGCTATTGCCAGGCCGATACCAGACGACCCACCAGTAATAAGCACAACTTTTGATTGATTCATAATCTAATATTAAATGTTATTTGTTTTTTACCACCTTGGCCTTATTCCTGGAGCCATCGGGTGGTTTATGTTTTTATAATAATTTAAATCGTGGTCTAACTTGGGTAAATCACTTGGAATTTCCATTTTTGAAAACGTCTGGAAGTATGCTAGGCCGGAATCACGCCACCATTTTGCTTCTTTCTTTTGAATGTTGAAATGCATGGTCACTTGATTAAATCTTTCCTCGTCAATTTGGCCTTTTAATGTTTGCCATTGATTTGCCAATTCATTGATCCCATCAACACCTTGCTGATATTGATAACACATTTCATCCCAAAGTGTCTTCCCAGTTGACAATTTGTGGTCCCAAGGTACATGATGAAACCAAAGCAAAAATTTGAGGTCTATGCTATCCATGTCCTTGTATTGATCTGCTAATCCCGGGTAATATTGTTCCAAGGCATTGGTTCCACTTGCTGTTCTATTAAATCCAATTCCTTTTTCATCAGCTTTGTGATAATAAACACTTGTCCAGTCAGCTCTTGACATATTGCTTACCCAAGGTCCAGGACCATAGTGATGGTTTGCCGCCATGATGTGGTGCAAGCCAAGAGGTGTCATGTATTGGACACAATATTCATGTGATTTATCCAAAATATTGGTTACAACAGATTTGACTTTTTTACTGGTTCCAAAAGTAAGATTTGACCATTCATCAAAAATATCATCGGAATTGGCATATGGATTCCAAGCAAGTTTGCCATAAGCATACCAATCTGCTTGACCAAATAAGTTTCCAGTCCAGTTTCTGGCGGTACCAATATTAGAAACACCAGCCATTCCTGTCAATTGATGTCCATCTAGCGTTCCGTCAATGACTTTTGCCACCAAAGAACCCTTTCCTTTGGCATAAGTATCTGTCTTTAAGACTTCTTCAAAAAGATTGGAAAGACCCACGGTATGTGTTCCTTGTCCTAGGTATTCCTTTGTTATTTGAAATTCCATCATGATCGGAGTCTTTGGTAAGGCTCCAAATAGTGGGTGAATTGGTTCTCTTGGCTGAAAATCAACGGGACCATTCTTTACCTGAACCATGACATTTTTCCTAAACTGCCCATCGAGAGGGACAAATTCATTATAAGCTTGTTTGGCTCTATCAACAGGTTCTTCATTGCTATAAACAAAAGCACGCCAGATGACATTACCACCAAATGGCGCTACTGCATCTGCCAAAACGTTTGCTCCATCTGCATGAGTACGGCCATATTCCTGTGGACCAGGTTGACCCTCTGAGTTTGCTTTTACCAAAAAACCGCCAAAATCTGGAATTGCTTGGTAGATTTCCTTTGCTTTCTGCGCCCACCATTCTTTGACGGCAGGATCTTTGGGGTCAGCAGTCGGCAAACCTCCCAA
Source organism: Bacteroidota bacterium (assembly GCA_029567325.1). Lineage (GTDB taxonomy): Bacteria > Bacteroidota > Bacteroidia > Chitinophagales > Saprospiraceae > JADKBO01. Next base: position 66,095 of record JAKQLF010000243.1, read on the forward strand.
TTCCTTGGGCGAACTGAATCTTGCTGTGAGGTAAACTTTTATACCGTATGGTCTCAATATGTTTGCAAGAGCCGCTGCTTTCTCAATGTAATCTTGTCTAAAAATCAAATGATTGGCATTTACATTAGTCAAGGCCGTGGCGTTGATTCCGATGGATGCATTTGCTCTTGCATATTCTACATATCTGGGATCCAGAAAATCGGGTAACTCGTGCCAATTCCAAATAGAAAAACCAGCATAGCCTCTTTCAACTGTGCGATCAAGGTTGTCCCAGTGATTGAGCATTCTCAATTGGAGTTGTGGATTTTCTTGAATGTTTAATTTTTTGATATCCTTTTCCTGCTGAATGATGCTCAAAAGATTGTATGCTCCATACAATAAACCTTTAGAATCCTTTGCAACGATGTGAATTTGATTTTTATCTGTAAAGATGACGTACCCCTCGTCTTGAATAGGTTTAAAACCTTTTTTTGCAAGCAAATTGGCAACCGATTCATTTGTAAGATAGAGGTTTATATTACCTGCCATATTGTTTACTTTCCCAAGGCCAATGGTTTTGCCAAGCATTTTACTGAGTCCGCCTGTCAACTCCTTTACTGCTGTTGAGGCGATCGTATCCTTCACCTGACAGTTTATTTTTGAAATGGCTAGCGCATAACCGTTTCTGATGGTTTTGTTCTGAATCAAATCATGTCTCAACCACAATCTATAACCGTCTTCGGCCTGAAGTGAAAAGGTCAGTAAGCAAACTAAACCGAACAATACTTTTCTTAAATTCATATCTGTTTTTTCAAATTATTATTGAGCGGTGTCATATTGGGAGTCAAAAAGTGAATGATTGCCAAACATATAAGGTAAACCAATCCAGCACCCAGAAATGCGAAGAAATATCCTGCAGTGCCGCTTGCTTGCAGAATTTGTCCTAAACTAAAATCAGCTACAAGTCCTGATAATGCGCCAATCATTCCACCAATTCCTACTACTGAAGCAACAGCTCTTTTTGGAAATAGGTCGGAGGGAATAGTAAGTAAATTTGCGGAAAAAGCCTGATGTCCGCCAGCTGCAAAGGCAATGATGAGCACTGCCAACCAATACCAATTATTAGAGCGGGCCCCATCCATCAAATTACTTTCCATCTTTATAGCATATTCTTCTCCCAATGCCGATTTGATGGCAGAATTGAAAGATCTTGCATTGTCGTAAGTTTTGCCTTTCAATACTTCAAGATTTGTTAATACTTCAGCAGGAACAACTACTTCAACGTCTTGATCATTGACTGATTCTGTGATGGTAGCAGTAGCCATCTTTGCCAATAGTTGGTCATCTACTACAAACGAAGTTTTAATTTGGGTAGTAAACATGACGGGAAGGATAAAAAGCGTGCATAAAAACAAAGTTGTTTTCCTGGCTTTGTTGATTGACCACCCTTTATCAATGAAATATTTGGAAACCCAGCCGCCAGCTATGCTCCCTACATCTGCAATCAAATAAATGACCATCAGGGGCAGTGCGAGCTTTTTGATGTTGAGGCCAAATTGGTCAAATAGAAATTTACCTCCCCAAAACAGGTAAAACCACCAAGCTGCATCCGTTATTTTGCCAATGGCAAAAGCCCAAGTTTCTCTGAGTGGCAATACTTTTTTCCAACTCAGTTTTTCTAGTTCTAAACTAGTGTCTTGGTTTTGACCTGATTGAATGTATTTTAATTCATCTGCGCTGACTTTGGGGTGTAATTCCGGACTTTTATAAAAACGCAGCCATAAAATCACCCAAATGAAACTAAATACGCCAGTAAGTAAAAATGCATATTGCCAGTTATCTCCATTGCTTGCCACAACCAAAGGAATAGCCAATGGCGCAAGAACAGCACCTACATTGGATCCAGCATTGAATATTCCAGTCGCAAAAGCGCGATCATTTTTAGGAAACCATTCTGCGACTGTTTTAATAGCTGCAGGAAAATTTCCAGCCTCCCCCAACCCCAAACCAAATCTCGCTAATATAAAACCAATCAATCCAAATGCTGGTTGGATGACTGCATGAAGCATTCCAAACACACTCCAAATGATGATCGAAACTGCATAACCTATTCTTGAACCAAGTTTATCAATGACTGCTCCCATTGAAAGCATGCCTAAAGCGTAAGCTACTTTAAAAGAAATATTGATATTGGCATAATCTACGTCGGACCAATTGAAGACCTTGTATTGAAGAGTTGGTCCTAAAACACCGATGATGCTCCTATCCATGTAGTTGATGGTAGTTGCAACAAAAAGTAAGGCTAGAATGCGGTAACGATATTTAGAAGTTTGCACTACTTTCTATATTTTTTGATAGTGAGTAGACAATTATGTGTCAGCTCTGAAATTTTCTCTAAATCAAATCCACCTTCCGCATTTTTGACCATCAGGTTTGAGCCCATTCCTACACAAAACGCGCCAGCTGAAATCCATTGTTTGATATTGTCTTCATCAGGGCTTACACCTCCTGTTGGCATGATTGAGACGTAAGGCATTGGACCACTTACAGCTTTTATAAACTCAGGCCCTCCTACTTGAAGAGCGGGAAATATTTTCACTACCTCTACACCCAGTTCATGAGCTCGAGCTATTTCAGTCAATGATCCACAACCTGGCGAAACGGCCACTTTGCGAATGTTACAGACTTTTATGACTTCGTCAACCAGAATAGGGCAAACAATAAAATCTGCACCTAGCTGCATATAGATGGCCGCGGTCGGAGCATCCACAATGGAACCCACCCCCATCATCATTTCAGGCAATTCTTTTCTTACCCAGTCGATCAACACTGCAAAAACTTCATGCGCTTTATCGCCTCGATTGGTGAATTCAAAACATCTGGCACCACCATCGTAGCAGGCTTTGAGCACTTCTTTTGCAGTTTCCGGCTTTTGGTGATAAAATACGGGGACCATGCCCGTTTCGTACATACCTTGGTAAACTTGAATCCTTGTAAATTTTGCCATATTATATCCTATTAAATGTCAAACGAAAGAAATTATCCTTTTCTTTTCTAAAATAATAAAGTTAAAAAACTCTCATATGTGATTTCTTGTGCAGAGAAGAATAGGTTTACGCAATCGATTTAAATTTTAAAATTACAAAAATAACATTCTCTATTTGGCATCCAAATTATTCTAAAAATTAACTCAAATTAGCCGATTACTAAGAAATTATTCGATCAAAAATCCTTGTAATGCAGCCCAACTCTTACCTAAAACTTCGATTAATCGTTTCACGAATTTCTCAAAAATATTTTTTAGAATCAATTCAATGTGGAATTTATGATTTGTTGATTATTTATGTTAAATTTTTATATTATTATCAACACAATATACCTTTCATTACATTGTATTCAATTATTTTTGGAAAATATTTGATAATAACAACTTCATTATAAAGCACCTATTTTATGTCTCAGGAGGACAAAAAGAAAGATATCACCATTTACGACCTGGCAAGTGAGCTAAAAATTTCTGCATCCACGGTTTCAAGAGCATTGAATGATCATTTCAGCATCGGTGCTGAAACTAAGAAAGCAGTCAGGAAACTTGCCAAGGAAAAAGGATATAGGACCAATGTCATTGCTTCTTCCCTCAGAACCAATAAATCAAGTACTATTGGTATTATGGTCACATGGATCAACAGGCCCTTTATTTCCTCTCTCATTGCAGGGGCAGAAAAAGCTGCGAAAGAAGCTGGATACCAAGTGATCATTACCCAAACCCATGATGACATCGAGATGGAAAAAGCAAATCTCAAAATGCTTTATGGCATCAGAGTGTCGGCACTGATAGTCTCTTTGGCTATGGAGACCAATGATTACAGCCACTTCGATTTGTTTTTGGACAATGGTATTCCTGTCATTTTTGCGGATAGGATTCCGAAAAAAAGCAATGTCTCGATGGTCAATATCAATAATTTCAATGCTGGATTTGATGCCACTCAACATTTGATAGATCAGGGTTGCAAAAGAATTGCCCATTTTGGAGGTCTTCCTCATCAGACTCTTTATGAAGACAGGTGTTTTGGTTATAAGGCTGCTTTAAAGAAGAATAATCTTTATGAGGGTGAAGAATTGATCATCTATGCAAATCAATTGAGCGCCGATGAAGGAAAAAGACTTGCCGAGCAATTGTTGACATTAGACATCATTCCTGATGGTATTTTCTGTGCCAATGATACCGTTGCCATAAGTGCTATGAAATATCTAATATCACAAGGATACAATGTTCCTGAAGACATTGCCATCATTGGCTTTAATGATGATCCTATTTGTCAATTGATCAACCCTACGCTTTCAACAATCCACCATCCTGCTGAAAAATTGGGTGAATACGCAGTCGCACAAGTCCTACTTGCATTGGAGAAAGATTATAAAATTGCGACCACAACTTTAGACACTTATGTTGTGCAAAGAGGATCGACTGATAGGAAAATAAAACAGATGAAGCCTTTAAAATCAAACATAGGATAATTTAGTTTTCTGTCAAAAAGCTGTAGAACTTTTAGAAACATCTTGGTCGTACAAGAGTATATTAACTAAAAAAGGTGGTTAACTATGTAGTCAACCACCTTTTTTAATGAATATATCTTTAAATGCTATCCTACGAAATAGGACAATATGCTGATGATTACTATAACTAAAACAACTGACACAACTAAATCAGAGGTAGAGTAGCTGCTTCGGGCTTCTGCTTTTTGTTCAGCAGTCAATGTTCCAAAAGTAAGCCCTGCGATTTGTGCTTCTGAAGGTGGGCTGGTAAGTAGACTCACTACTATACAAACTACGGTACAAGCCAAAAACATAAAGATTGCCATGTGCGCAAAATTGATGGTTGCAAAACTGTACATAAAGCCGCTTCCACCCTCTTGGATGGTAAGCTCTGCTATGATTCTCAAGGTGCCCATCAATAATCCAAAAAACAAAGTCGCAATCGCACCTTGAGCATTGATCCGTTTCCAGAGAATTCCTAAAAGAAACACACAAGTGATCGGTGGTGCAATATAAGATTGTACGCTCTGCAAATAGTTGTAGAGTACACCGCCACCAATCTTTTGCATGATTGGAATCCACAACATTCCAAGAATTACGATGATTCCCGTTGCAAATTTTCCAATATTGACCAACCGCTTTTCAGGTGTATTTGGATTTAATTTCTTAAAAATATCTACGGTAAATAGTGTAGATGCTGAATTAAACACAGATGCAAGTGAGGACATCAAAGCCGCCATCAATCCACCTGCAACGAGACCTTTCAAACCAGAAGGTAGTAAAGATTGTACCAATGCAGGAAACACTTCGTCTGATCTGTCATATTCCAACAAACCTTTTTGCTTTAAACCAAAGGCAATGATACCAGGCAATAAGAATATAAAAATTGGCAAAATCTTGAGGTATGCGCCAAATATCGCGCCCCTTCTACCAATTTGAATGTTGTGTGCAGCCAAAGTTCTTTGTACAATGTATTGATCCGTACACCAATACCATATCCCTACAATAGCTCCACCAAATACCATTCCTGTCCAAGGATATTCCTTATCTGTGGATGGTCTCCACATATTGAAGTGTTCTGATCCAACGGTGGCCTTGAGTTCTGCAAAACCTCCAACAGCTTGCAAACCTAAAATCATAATGATTAAAGAACCTACAATCAAAATAATGGTTTGAAAAGTTTCTGTATATACAACTGCTCGCATACC
>JAKQLF010000284.1 GCA_029567325.1 Bacteroidota bacterium
GAGCTTGATTGCAAGAGCTGTGAAATAGCAATCAAATCGGCAATTCAATGTTTGTATGCAGGTGCTACAAAAGCTGAAAACGGTGAGATATTTAATAACCAAGCTTGCGGAATTGCGTTGTTGGAAACAGTTGGCCTCGAATTAATTTTACAAAAAGGTGGACCAGCATTTAAGTATCTAGCATCAAAAGTTCCAAAAAAGGTTTTGTTGAAACATCTTTTAAGGAATGCAAATTTGGCCGAGGTACATATTGCTGGATTCCCAGGACTGTCTTTACCGAAAACTAAAATTTATTCCTTTTTCAAATCTATTCATGGACCAATATCCACATCAAATGTTAAAATTCTTTTGGACATCACGGACGATGTTGCAGCAGATAAAATTGCTAAGATAATCCAAAGAAATGGTGCCCTAGAAACAGAAATATTTGATTCAGGTTGGTTCACAGATTTGAGTAAAGCTGGTCTAAGCGGAGATGAAATTGCAAAATTATTAGAAGATTTTGAGGGAAAATTTGATTTGGTTGGTATATTTAAGAATGATTTAGGGCTTTTAAAGCCTTGGAGATTTCTAAAAAATACAAGGTATAGGATTGTTCCTGAAGTTTTACTTAATTTTGAAAAATTAAGAAATAACAAGAAGGCTATAGCAATGTTCGGCACTGAAGCAAAATTAGCAAACTCGATTATTGATTTAGCAAATATTTTTGAAAAAAGTGGTTGGTTTGGAAAAATAAAGTTTGAAGAAGCTTTATCCCAATTAAATTCCAGTATAAGTAAGTTTCAAGGGAAGGCAGGTTTTGATGACAGTGTTCTTAAAAATTTAAAAAACAAAAATACTGCTGTCCAAGATGGATTATGGTTTTCTTTGAAAGAAATGGAGTCTATCTCCCCATCGAACGTAAAAAATGTTGATCTCTCATTTGAAGTTGATGATCTCGGAAATTCCTTACCTTGCGATGGGAAAAATGGGCGATGTTTTGATGTGGAATTAGTTTCGGGACCTCCAAGATTTATTGAGTTTAAAAGTATAAAGGAATATTTAGTAAAAGATAAAATTTCTTTTAATGTAGGGCAGTTAAAGGCTTATCTAGAAAACATTGAAAATCTTGATGATCTCAGCTACGTGTTTAATAGTTCAAAATTGGTTAATCCAAAAGAGTTTATGAGAAAAGTGTTTTTGGAAAATGCAGAACAACTATTTAAATCTGGAGATTTAAATGGTATTTTTAATAACATTAATCTAGAAACAGGAATGAAAATCAATATTACGACCTGGGAACAACTTGAAAATCTATGCAATAGTCCATCTTTTGAAAAATCAACATTATTCAATTTTGTAAGATGATAAATTTAACAAATATCGAGAATATAAATACGATTAGAATATTAGATGATAATCTTTATTTTGTAAATAATAATTTATTTAAATTATACAAATTTGATAATGATAATGAATTTGTTGAGGTCGTTTTTACCGACTTTAAAATAAACAAAATTTTTAAGGTAAAAAACTTGATTATTGTTACAGATCAATCAAATACTGGTTATAAATTATTAGCTGAAAAAATTGAGAAAATTGAAGACTTTTCATTAGACTCAATTTGTGAAGTTAGTGGTATCGCTGTATCTACTAAATGGATTTCTTATGAACCAGTTCTCATCAGGAATTATTTATATGACATAGTCAATTCAAAATTATTATGGGAAATTAATTCACCAAATTTAAGATTTGATAAAAATTTATTATTTAGTTTAAATTCTAATGGTTTTAAAGTTTATAGCTCAACCTATAATAATCTTGAATTGGAATTCTTAATGCCTAATTCTAAATATAATTGGTCAGCTTTCAACTACAAAAATGAGTTAATGGACCATCAAGCAGAAATAAAGCGAATCATTGGTGTTTACAAAAATATAGTTTGGATAACACTTAATAGTGGTAGGTTACTTGGCATAGAAATGACTCAAGGAAGCATTAAATTTGATACTCTAGAAATTAATAGATATATCGGTAAAAAGCCATTATTTTCTCATTATGATCCTGAAGTTGTAGCTTCAAAAGATTGGTCATTGTATCTTTTACAGTACACTCAACTTGATGAAAAGAATGGGGTATTGTTTGGGTTGAGAAATTATTATTATTTCGAAATTGATTTGACTGATCCTGCAAATAGATACGTTATTTACGATGCTTCTGACTCGTTTTTGCAATTTAAAATTGAAGCTGATATGGCAAATGGCTATGAATGGACTTGGTGCGAAAATGAGATTTATTTTGGTCGCAATTTTACAGAATTCAATAATTTAGGCGTTTTTAATAGACTCACCAAAACTGTAACATGGGCAACGCGATTAGAACAAGATAATGGGCAAGCCAGAAATATTAGTAAAATTGAATATGGATCAGGGACCCTTTATGTACTGGATCAATTAAAAACCTTGCATATTTTTAAGAATCAGTAAAAACTAGTTACGTAAATCTATTTTTTATTTTGTTAAAGAAAATTCCTATTTCTTTTGTTAGAGAATAGGCGAAGGCGTAGAGTATAACTTAAAAATGAAAAACAATTATAATATAACTAGTGATATAATGAACGAATGTGCAAAGGCCAATAACAGAAAATAGTCAAATCCAGGAATGTAACATCAAAATTAGCCCAAAATATAGACATCATCCAAATTTTTAAAAATGAATAAGATAAAAGAAATCTATATTGGTGTTTTTTATTGGTTATTTGAATTAGGTGAAAACGCCATTTCCAAATGGGCCAGTGAATGGAAAGCATATATGTTCCAGACTATTATTGAAGCATGGACTATTTTTTCGATTTTTTATTACATTACATATTTTATAACATAGAATTTTCGCAATCGTTTTTGAAGTATTTTTTCACTTTATTTTTTATGATTGAAGTCACAAAAATCTATTATTTATATGAAAGAGGTGATATATGGAAAAGACATGTTAGCTATTTTAAAAATATGGATAAAAAAGGTAGGAAACAATCTTTATTCCTCACCATATTTATAATTTTGGCTTTAGCTATTAATGTTATTACTAGCATTTATTTTTTATCACTTACAAAACCTGCTGGGTAATTTAATTTAATCATTGTTTACACCCAGCAGTCAAATGAACTAAGCGTTGGTGGAATTGTAATGACTCTGATGCTACTATGCTGTTTTGGTACAAGAATTTTAATCTAGGGAATTATAGAATAGACTATACATTAGATAGAAAATATCAAACAAAGCCATATAAAATATTTTAGAATTTGTGGAATATTGATAATGGTCTTATCATTTTTATTCCCTGTTTGGTATATTTGGCTTTTAGTGAGTTTGAAGAATTCATAGAATGTGCGAAATTCTATTTGTATGCTAGCGCCAATCTTTGCTAAATTGGGGTGCAGTGATTAGAAAAGAATATGGAAGAATAACTTATTTTGTTACAGATAGAAACTTAAGGTAAACAATGCAAAAATACTTAGAAATTATTTTTTTGTTTATTATAATGTTATCCATATTGACAAGCTGTTACTTGGTGATTTATAAATTTCCAATTTCAACTGTATTTTCTATCCAATACTTACTTGATGTGATTGGGGTCATTTTATTTATCTTGACTTTTTTATACATTGTTATAAACAGATTTGTTCTAACAAATAACCATAAACACAATATATCACTTAATAAGTTATATGTTCCAAGATTTACTTCAATTGTTTTTATCACAATTTTAGTATTTAAATGGGCTTTTATCATGTATGATATAGAAGTAATTGGAGGAAATTTAAGTGTGGAAGATGGTATTTATTCAATTATTTCAAATGGTAGGTTAGTTAGATTTATTGATTATGAGCAGTTTGACTTTTATACAAGGATACTTGTGGGCGAAGAAATTTTATTTGTTGGGGCAATATTAATTTTAAATTTATTCATTTACTTATATAAGAAAAAATATCTGTCAGCAAAAAAGTAACATTGGGTTTATTGCTCATGTAAAAAACTCAATTGTAACAATAGACAAAAAGCAATATCCTAAGGTTGTAAATCATCCATGTTAAGTACGAAATTCTGATGCGTCTAGTATATGTGAATTATTGAAAAAATATTTTTTTCAATAATTCGGTAAATAATTTTATCACATTTATTGATACCGAGTGATCTAGTTAAAAAGTAATTTATTAGGATTTGCAATTTCGCTCTAAAATAAATACGTCAATATGTTAGGTAAATTATTAAAAATGCTTAATTTTATGACACAGAGCATTTTAGAAGTGACAACTGTCTTTGGCAATGAATTATAGAATACTGTTTCTATTCATGACGGAAATACTTTTATAATACTCTAGTGGGATTTTTTCATTTACCTCTAAAAAACAGATCATGAAAGTTCATTTGGTTAAAATAGCATTCTTTGCTCTCCTTGGCTTTATAAACTGTAAGGAAGTGGCCGCAAGCTCTATGATTGAAATACAACTGGATGATCCGACATTCAACCAATTGTATGTTTTCAGGACATTTAATCTGGAAGAATGTATTGATACGATTACCATCGCTTCGGATGGTAAGTTTCATTGGGAAACTCAAGAAATCAATGAGTTATTCTTTATTTCTGATAAGAAACCAGATGATGAAAATCGTAAACATAATTATTATTGTTCTGTGATGGCAGAAAAAGGTCCAATCAATTTTACCTTGTATAAGGGGCAAGATAAATACGATACAAACAGTCTTACAAATGAAGAAATTGCAAACTTTTATGTAAATGCCAATCAAAATATTTTTGATACATTAGCTATTGAGCAGTCAATTATCAAAAACAACAACAATGCATTCGGGGTTTTTGCGCTAAAATTTATTGGGTCGACTCGTTTTTCGGAACAAACATTCCAAACACTGATAAATACATTGGAAGAAAGGTGTTTCACACAATTTTATTATGGCAGGCAAATGAAAGGGCTCAGATATCCAATCAAACATTTTCCTGAAATTGTAGTCAAAAATCAGGAAGATCAAATTATGGATTTGGAATTTACTTCGGCACACTATACCGTTATTGACTTCTAGGCTTCATGGTGTGGACCATGTATCAAAGCGATGGCCAACTATGAAAACATCTTAAAGCAAAATGAAGATTTAAATTTTAAAGTAATTGCTTTAAGCATTGACGAAGAAGAACAGGATTGGAAAGGGTTTTTGAATAAAAAACAATTCAGTTACGCCCATTACCTGATTCCAAATGGAGCTAAAAAGGATAGTTTAAGTATAGATGTCGCATTGCAAACCGTACCTCGACTTATGGTTGTAAATGATAAGGGTGATGTTTTGCAAGGTAGATCTGAGAGTCTTGAGTCGGCCATTGCATTTATAAGGAGTATGGATAAGAAGTGATTTCTTGCCCAATCATTTTTATGTTCAAGAATGTAATTACATTATTTTAATTCTATCCTAGAGACTTATTTCAATGATAAATTACAGGGCATTCTATTCGATTGGCTCTAGGAAGTCTTTTTCAGCAATAGGGATTTAAATTGGTTAAAATTAATTTGTATTCTTTTTACTCATAACTGATATTTATAAAGCCATAGTATCATTTTCACAATCATACTTCAAATTAATGCATACTTTGCATTCAATTATTTGTAAAACATTTCCAATATCTATAATGAAGCAATTTTATTTTCTCTCACTGGCTTTTTTGTTTTTGATTGCTTGCAAGGAAGAGCAGGTAGCAGTTTCGTCACCATCAAATGTGGCTGAAAAGAAAAACATTGTCTCTGAAAAAGAATTAAACTTTGTGTGGTCTGAAGTTGTATATGATGCTGAATTACAAGATTCTATGACCAGATTGATGATCAATGAAGCATTCTTGGATACCATTTCAGAGGAAGAAAAAGCGGCCATAGGTTTTGTTGCCACTTTTGTAGGAAATGAGTGCGATTGGGACGGTGCCTATAAAGAAGACCGAAGTAATTTGGTATGTACCGTTCTAGACGCATTGGATTTAGGTTACCAGTGTTCTGATACTCATTTGGGTTTTCTGCGTGAGTGGTTTGACAGTGATACCGCCTCGCTCAACGTTCTTTCCTCAGATTCTTGTCCTACCTTACCAGGAGGTTCTACCAACTTTTCAGAAATTGAAAGCATGCATTTATTTGTAAAAAATAACATCATCACCATTACTTCAGTGATCAATTACGGCGATGTGAGGCAAGATGTTTATAAAACAAAAAGAGAAAGGGTCTATTTTAATGTAAGTGAGGAAGGCTTGAGAGTAGGGGAGAGATTTAGCGAAGATTAATGTTGCGGTGTATCATTACTGACATAAACTTTACACTACAATGATTTCTTTACTCGCAACAACATTGTTACTAATTCAACCCCATTCGGGCCAATTCAGGGTTGTAATAAATTGGGGTTTTGATTCACCGAGCTTCGCACGGGGCTAATCAAATTGAACCTTTTCTGGGTTCTGATCTATCCGCAAGAGCAGGAAAACGTGTCCTGCAGATTGCGCAGATGAACCAGAAAGCAAACTCAGAACTCAGTAAAGATCAGCTGGAAGGGTGTCCCGCAGATTGCGCAGATGAACGCAGAAAGAAAAATATCCCCCAAGAATAAAACTCAGCGAAGATCTGCGAAATCAGCGGGAAACAAAATCAGCGAAGATCCGCAAGATCAGCGGGAAAAAGTGTCCCGCAGACTGCGCAGATGAACGCAGAAAGAAAAATATCCCTCAAGAATAAAACTCAGCGAAGATCTGCGAAATCAGCGGGAAAAAGTGTCACGCAGACTGCTAAAATGAAAGCAGAAAGAAAAATCAGCGAAGATGCGCTGACTACCCGATCTCCTATGAAGACAATTTACTTTCGTCTCTCATCTCTCATCCTTCATCTTCCGAACTCTTGTAAAATAGACCTATATTTAATATTGAAAATTTTCAATAATAAGTAAGCAACCTCTATTTCAAATTTTTACTTTCAAATGTCCATTTATCCGATTTGCACAAACCGCAGTTTTCTCCCACAAACATTTTACTGGCGTTTTTATCACCCTTGAGTTGCCAATTGTACCATGCTGTTGCTACAATTGCAAATTCACCACCGTGAGGCTGTCTGTAAGTGCCACCATGTCCTACTTCCAGGTTTGCAGCGAAGGCAGGAACGTGTTCTATTCGTTTGTAGTCGTCCATGCCATTGTTGTAGGCAATGTCTGATGGTCCGCCCAACATGTATAAAACGGGAGAGTGGATTTTTAGTAAATCTTCTTTTTTCAAAGGAGGCATGCCAGGCATTCCACCACCATTTCCAAGTACTCCGCTGTTGTAAACAACTGCAGTGGTTACCCTCGGATCAGGAGCCATTTCGATGGTTTGCAATCCACCACAAGACATGCCACTGACAGAAACTTTATCTGTAGCAACTTTTCCAAAAAGAGGACTTGTTTTATTACTATTCTCGGCAATAGCCCAGTCAATTGCATCCGTGAGTTGCTTGGACTGTGTACGACCCTCAGGTTTTACACCCTCTACAGGCATAGGGCCGATAGCAATGACCAGATATCCATAAGATGCCACTTCAGAAAGAAAATTGACGTGCTCCCAGGGAGAATTGGCACAAGCCCCATTTCCCCAGGCAATGATAGGAAGTTTATGATCTTTTCCAAATTTACTCAAATCTTCAGGTCTGAACACCGTGTGGGTCTGTAGGGAGGGCTCAGCAATCATGAGTGCTTTGTGTGGACCTGTGCCACCGTCTTCCACCACTTTTGTCACTGCTTTTTGACCCATTAGCGAAATACAACCAACTATTGACAGAGATAATATTCCAATTCTAATAAATGTGAACTTGATCGAATTCATATATTTATTTGTTTAACCTGTTTGGTGTTTATACCAGTATTTAGCATTCAAGAGTGATAAAAGTAAGGATTATATTTAAATTAGCAATATTTGGGAAGTTTATCCAAGGAAATTATTGCTTAGAAATTCAGCAATGTCACATCACAAGTAATTCCTACGCACCATGACGGAATTTCAAAAATAAAAAAAAAGGAGACCAGTAAAACTGACCTCCTCAAATTTATTACAGACAATATTTGCGCCTATTTTTTGGTAAACCACAACTCCTGTGTATGGTAATCCGCTAGATCACCTCCAAATGTTCTTAGAGACTCAAGATTCCAAACATACTCTGAGTTGTATCTAGGTCTGAATCTTTGCACAGTTTTTCCAGAATTATCTGAAAAGAGTTTTGAAGGCAAAGTAAATCCTTTATACACTGATGGGCTATATTGATATCTCCTCATATCTACCCAGGTCTCCAAAGCACCGTGTACCCAAAGCGCAATGTACTTTTGCAACATGATGTCGCTCAAGGTCAATGCATCTGCAGTTTGTGGTACAGCGGCACTGGCCATGTATGCATCTTTATCAGGTGTAGAAACACTAGTGAAATCCATGTGTGCAATCACACCTTTTTTGAAAGCATCCAATGCAGTTGCTTTATCACCTTTAATAAAGGCTGCTTCTGCTTTCATAAATTGAAGTTCAAAATAAGTCATGAGGTAATGAAGTGCATTGTCTTTAAATATGTACTTGCCAGGAATGGATGCAGCAACAGTCACAGTTGGCGAAACTCCCCATAACAATGGGATACGAGTTGGTTTATTCAAAGTATTGGTGGTATCTCCTTTGTTAGGTTCTACTCCTCTGTAGACACCATCTGGTGAAGGACTCAACATCAATGGCAACCTTGGGTCCTTTACACCATTAAAAGTCGTTCCATCTAGCAAACTCAAAATGTATGTGGACTGCCTGTAACTCCTCAAGTTATTTCTTGTAGCACCATAAAAATTGCCATCGTTACTGTTGGTGCCAGCGTGCGGAATGGCAAAATTATCTGCATTAGAAGCAAAAGATTTGTCTACGTATTCTATGACTTTATCAGGGTTGTAGGTTGATTTATTGGAAATGTGGTGGGCATTTCTAGCCAAGTTGGCATAAACAAATTTTACCCATTGTGCAGTTTTGCCTTTGTAAACCAAATCACCTCTTCCCAAACTGGCTTCTGATGATTTGCCGTCTGTTCTGGCCAAATCAGCAAGTGCTTCGTCAGAAAGTCTTTTCACTTCTTCATAAATCAGATCTTGAGCATCAAAGTCAAAGACATACCTGTTTGGTTCCCAGGCTTGTTTCAATATCATTTCACCGTATACATCGGTGGATGATTGCCAGCTCCACGCTCTGATGGCTTTTGCAACGCCTACATAATCCCATTTTTCCTGAAGTGTAGATGCATCAACTATGAGGTCTATATTTTTTCCAATAGCCCAATAGTGTTGTCTCCATTTTTCTCCGCCGTTGTCACTTCCTGCTGCATAGCCTTGTTGGTCCCAAACATTGTTGGCGGTTATCCAAGTCCAGTTTTGAATGTATTGGCCTACATATCTAGTATCAAAAACTTCCCCTCTGGCCATTTGGGAGAAAAGTGGAGGTAGTACTGAAAACCCATCGGCAGCTTGCGGAAAACTCGGATCTTTATTGATGTCCAAATAATCCTCGCAACTTACGAAAGTCAAGATGGTGCAAAGCATCCCTATTTTTATGATGTTTGATTTCATTTTTCTAATTTTTAAAAGTTAAAAGGTAACATTCAATCCCATGGAAAACGTCCTTGGAAGGGAAGTTTTACCAAAATCCATTCCGAATCCTCCAGCACCACCTGTAGCAGGATTTGTTGTGCTAACGTACGGATCCGCTCCAGAATAATTCGTCAAGAGGAATAAATCAGTTCCGTTTACAAATACGCTTGCCTCTTTGATGGCGTTTTGTTTGCTTAATATTTTGGAGGGAATGGTATAACCAATGGTAAGGTCTCTCAACCTCATCCAATTGATGTCTCTTTCCACAAAATCTTCGGGTTGCACAGAAACTGAATAATATAACTCATTTGCACTTGGTATGAATGATATATTATTAACTGTCGGTGTTTCACTTTCTTCCTTACCATCTTTCAATACACCTGGCACGATCAATGGTTCGTCTCTATCGAGTGTTCGTTTACTCAGACCTGTTTGATAGAGAAACAATTCATTGCCGTTGAAAATATCTCCACCTTTTCTAATGTCTAAGAGGAAGGAAATACTCAAGTTGTTCTTAATTTTAAAATCATTGACCAAGCCGATCACAAAATCAGGATTTCTATCCCCGATAGGTAAAAAGTTGGCATTACGCAAAGGAAATCCAGTTAATGGATCAATCAATACATCTCCTTTTGTATTTCTTAAATAACTCCAACCTCCGATTGCTGTAGCTGTCCCAGCTCCTCTGCCATTGATTGGCTCATAAAACAAATTTGTTGCTGATGTAAACCTGGAAGCCAATACATCTGCCGGTGCAAAAGCACTTGCCCTGGCATTTCCAATGGCCCAAGTATCTGAATCATAATATTCACTCACTTGTGCAGGAAGATTGGCAACCGCTGTTTTGTATTTTGTGAAATTGGTAATCACGTTCCATCGTATAGTTGAATTTTGCACGATATTAATATCTAATGATCCATCAATTCCGTTGGTTTGTACGTCACCACCATTTAAAAGACCAAATATAAAACCTGTGCCATAGCTAAGTCTTTGGGTTACAATTTGGTCTGTTATGCTCTTATTGTAATAGGAAAGATCCAACATTACTCTGTCATTCCAAAGTCCCAATTCTGTTCCAATTTCAAAACTTTTCACACTCTCAGGTTTCAAAGCTGGGTTGTCACCAAAGAAGTCAAATAAAAATCCACCACCAGTACTGGTTTGAGATACAAGTCTGGATGTTATTTTATAAGGCGGCGCTGGGTTACCAACATTTGCAAATGATGCCCTGAGTTTTCCAAAACTCAAAGGACCTGTTTTTCCTTTCAATCCAGGTAGTTCTGTAAAATTGAAGGCTAATCCGGCAGATGGGTAGAAATAAGAATTATTTTCTTTTGGCAAGGTACTCGAGTTGTCATTCCTTCCTGTGAGGCTCAAAATCAAAAATTCTTTGTAGTTAAATTCTGCTTTTGCGAAAATACCCACCAATCTTGTTCTCGTAAGTGTAGTTCTATTCCTCTGTGTAGTTGGCTCTGTATTGTTGATACTGTTGAATTCAGGCAGATAAAATCTCTCACCATAATCTGTGCTTACTTCATTCCGTCTATCATCAACTGAGGTTCCTAAAATGAAGTTGGTGGAAATATCGCCGAACTTTTTATTTAAAGTTGTGAAAATGGTAGTGTTCAAGATCTTACCCACATCAATGTAATTTTCAATCCATCCTGCTCTACCAAAACCGATGTTTGATTCTGGGTGGAAAAATCTGTTGGCACCAGTATTGTATGTGTCTGCTCCAAAACGACCTGTAATATTCCACCAAGGGGCAATATCAGCTGTCAAGGTAACATTTGCCGTGTTTCTTGTGGTTTTTTCAGTCCTTGCATTTTTGTAAACATTAAAAAATGAATTTTCATTGTCGTTGCCAAAATTTGCAGAAGGCAAGGTCAAGGTGCGGATGCCGGCTTCATCAACATACTCACGCATGTCATAATTTGCTGGATATCTCAAAGTACCTGTCAAATATCCTTGAGAGCCGCCTGGAGGAATCACATTATTATTTTGTGTAGTTGCAAATCTGGAGGTTCCTTTCAACCAAGAAGTAACTTTGAAATCAGATGACAACGATAAGTTGGTTTGATTGTATGTGTTGGTTGGGATATTTCCTTTACTGTCAACATATGCACCTGACAGTCTGTAAGTTATTCTTTCAGAACCACCTTCCAATGCAAGGTCATGCCTCATATTGTTGCCTCTTTGAAAGAAATTACCCAAATTATCATAAAAGGTAGTCCCAGCAGGGTAGGCTGGTCCAAAATAATCCGCATCATTTAATGATGCTACTCCATTAACGCCTCTTCCATATGTTGTTTGAACTTCAGGGAATCTGGTGATATTAGATGTGGTAAATCTATTCGAATAAGTTACTTTGCCAGATCCTGCTTTACCCTTCTTGGTAGTAATAATGATGACACCATTTGCACCCTCATTACCATAAAGCGCTGCGGCTTCTGGACCTTTTAGCACAGTAATACTTTCAATATCGTTTGGATTTATTTCTGCCAATCTACTTCCTACATCATCTCTGTTGTTGTTGATGTTGGCATTTACGGCATTGGCATCAGAAGTGAGTGTATGTTGGTTGAATGTACCGCTATTAATCGGCAAACCATCCATAACAATCAATGGTTGATTACTATTTCCGATAGAAGTTACACCTCGTAGATTTATACTCACACTGCCACCCGCCAAACCACTGGTGGGGGTAAGTGTCATGCCCGAAATCCGACCTTGTAAAGATTGAAAAGCATTATCTCTCTGAGTGTTTTTTAATTCCAATCCACTCACTCCTTGAGCGCCATAGACTAGCTTTCTTTTATCCTGGACGATACCCAAAGCCCCAATGATAACAACTTCATCAATCAATACAGATCCTTGTAACACAACATCGATAGTATTTGATGTTCCCACTGTAACATTTTGCGTTTCTGTACCAATCATAGAAAAAATCAATTCTTGTCCAGGGTTGGCTTGTATAGAATATACGCCATTGACATCCGTAACAGTGCCGATGTCTGTCCCTTTTATCTGCACAGTAGCGCCAATAATTGTTTCACCATCTGCCCCCTTGATTACTCCAGAGACGGTCTGCGCAAAAGTTACGCTGATTGAGAAAAAAGCGAAAAAAAGGAATAGACATAGCCTCTCTTTGCGCAAATAGCAAGTTTTGTGTTTGTTTGGTTGCATACCATTAAAATTTGATTAGGTTAATAAACACATTCGCTTGTTTATATAAAATTCCGCGAATGTTTAATTTTATAAATTTTTATTTTATTTGTTTCACATTTTTAGTTTTGGTAGTATAGGTATCATCTGGTCAACCAAATATAGATTTTTTTTGATGTTATTTAAATTTTTAATTTTGTTTTTTTTAACATATCCTTTATTTGAAATGGGAAAATGGAAAGAGTGGTCAGTTTTCAGCAATCAGCGATCAGTTTTAGTGAAATGGAAAAAAGGGAGATCTTTTAGGGAAAACGAATATTCTAGATAGTGCAATTAGTCCACTTGTACAAAAAACACATACATGCATCATTCAACCCACTTCGGGGTTGTAAACTAGTGTATTATTGACCCCGAGTTGCACCCGGGGTTACTCAAATTGAACCCATTCGGGTTCTCCTAATATCACAATTGAATACCCTTAAATTAAAGAATGCAGCTTTTCCCATAATTGCATTTTGCTGACAACTGATAGCTGACAACTGATTGCTTTGATCGGTCAGCTTTCAGTGATCAGCGATCAGTTTTGAGAAATGGAAAAAATGGAAATCTGAGGACGGAAATCAGATGTCGGAAAACGGAAATCGGAAAACGGAAATCGGAAAACGGAAAACGGAGGACGGAAAACGTGAAGTTTCATGATTTTGGTTGACAACTTTTATTCCATATTCTGTTTGATGTGGAGTTCGTGAAATAGAGTTATTTTTCGTGAATTCGTGGCAACTTAAATTATTGGAAACCGGATACCGAAATCGGAAGACGGAAAACGTGAAATCAGAGATCGGAAAATGTGAAATGAAGAAATCACAATCCATGTGTCCCTTCTTCTTCAAGGGATCAATTACCACCGGCTTTAGCCTGTGGTGAACAAGGGCTTTAGCCCAACTTCCCAAGCATCAGAAATGGGGTAAGCCCTTTCTCTTCAGGTGGTTCCATTTCACATTTAACCTGAGAAACCAAGGCGTGCCTTGGCTCAACATATGGTTCCATCTTACATTTCGCATTTCACATCTTACATCTCACACCATTCACCATTCACTATTAACAATTCACCATTATAATTACGCATTATTTGGAAAAACAAGAGAAACCGTGGTGCCCTTATCCAAAACACTATTAACCAAAATTTTCCCTTTATGTAATAACATAATTTGTTTGCTGAGGCTGAGCCCAATGCCACTGCCATTTTTCTTGGTAGTGAAAAAAGGTATGAAAATATTTTCCAGAACTTCTGCGGGTATACCTTTTCCATTGTCACTCACTTTTATAGTGACCACACCTTCCAAACTCCTGGAGGCAAAACATTTAATAGTCGGATTATCATGATCGAGAACAGCATCAGCAGCATTTAAAATCAAGTTGATCAATACCTGTTCTATTAAATAGGTATCAACTTCAACGTCAAGGTCTGCCGGTTCCACTTGAAATATTAAATTAATTCCTTTGTTGGTTATTTCAGTGTGCATCAATTGTTTGAGTCCTTCAAAAATATCAGCGAGTTTTAAGGTGGAAGCATCTATGTGAGTGATTTTACTCAAGCTGCGATAAGTCTGGGCAAATTTCATCAAACCTTCACTTCTTCTATGGATAGTCTCTAATCCTGCGTCCATATCTGTCATATCAATAGGGGTGCTTTCCAACATATTTGCCCTAATATGCGATTGCAAAGTTTCCGTCAGAGATGCAATAGGAGCAATTGAATTCATGATTTCATGTGTCATCACACTCAATAGTTTTTTCCAAGCCTCCGATTCAATTTGATTGTGGGTATCATCAATATTTTGCAAAACAACCAATCTGAAAGACGCTTGTTCCGCTTCAAAATCGGTGCACGAAAACAACATGTTTTGTTTTTGATTATTGATATTTAATTGAATATTGCTTTCACTTGGATTTAATTGACCTGTAATTAATTGGAAAAGATCTTGCCTTCTTTTATCTAAAAAAGTAATGTTTTTAATGGAAGGAATCCCAAGCATTGAGCTGAATGTTTCATTGATCCATATAATGTCGCCAGTTTTTACGTCAAAAGCCAAAATACCTGTTTGTATCATTGCCAGGATCTTGGCCAGATAAATATTATGGGTTTCTTTTTCGGTGTTTAAATTCCGGAGGATGGTAGTAATTTCATTAAATCGCTGGTGGAGATAATCTGCATCAGGATTACCTGTATGATTATCATAATACCTTGTAAAGTCTCTATATTTAATAGAGTCGAAAAAATCTGAAACAAGTTTATGTTGTGATGTGAGCTTTTTAATTACTTGATAGCCAATGATTACAATAATTAAAATGGCGATTGAAGATTCAAGAAATTGTTTTTGAATAAAGAAATAGGAAGCAAGTAGCATGATGCCCATCAATACCACACTAAGCAATAATATGCTGTTGTAATGTTTATTATAATCCATATTTATTTAATCTGCGGTACAATGCAGTCCTAGTAATTCCTAATTCTTTTGCAGATTTAGAAATATTTCCATTGTTTTTTTCAATTACATTGAGTATCGTATTTTTTTCGATATTGTCTAATTTATTATCACCATCTTCTACCAATGAATTGAATTTTTCAATAGGAGAGAAAACCAGATCACTACTTTTCAGAACGTCATCTTCCGACATAATTACTGCCCTTTCAAGTGCATATTGCAATTCTCTGACATTTCCAGGAAAGTGATATGAGAGTAATTTATCAATAAATGTTTTTGAAAATTCAAGTTTATTTTTTTGATATTTTTGGCAATACATTTCAAGAAAATAATCTGCCAGCAATAGAATATCTTCCTCTCTTTCTCTCAATGGTGGTAAAACAACTTCAACAGTATTGATGCGGTAAATAAGATCTTTTCTGAATTTGTTTTCATCTGCCAGATCTCTCAAGGTAATATTCGTTGCACAAATTAAACGGATATCAACGGGGATGGGTTGTGAACTTCCCAAAGGCAAAACTTGTCGATTTTGGAGAACAGAAAGCAATACAGCCTGTTGTTGTAGGGTGATGTTACCAATTTCATCCAAAAATAAAGTTCCACCATTAGCTGATTGAAATCTTCCTTTTCTATCTTCTCTTGCATCTGTAAAAGCTCCTTTTTTATAACCAAATAATTCACTTTCAAATAAGGAAGAAGCCAAAGATCCTACATCGACTTTAATGAATGGTCCGTTTTTTCGATGAGAAAGGTCGTGTATGATCCTTGCTGCAATGTCTTTTCCTGTGCCATTTTCACCTAACAGCAATACATTAGCATCAGTTGGAGCTATTTTTTCAATCCTATACATAGCTGCCGCTATTACATCACTTTTGCCGATCATTGAAGCCTGTGAAGTGGTGATTACCTTTTTCTCTTTTGATTTGCGTCTTTTCTTTTCAATTTGTGTGACGGCATCTATCAGCTTTTGATTGCTCCAAGGCTTGAGTACAAAATCACTCGCTCCATTTTTAAGAGACTTGATAGCTAGTTCAATCTCACCGTATGCGGTGATCAAAATGACATCAATGCTGGCATCTGTTTCTTTTATTTTATTCAACCAATACAAGCCTTCATTTCCAGTATTGATCATGCCATTGAAATTCATATCCAAGATGATCAAATCAAAACTGCTTGACTTGATGAGAGAGAGCAGGTTGTTGGGATTTTTTTCTGTGATGATTTCCTTTACTTTGCCTTTGAGTAATAGTCTGAGTGCTGTCAATACATCGACATCATCATCTATTGCAAGAATTCTAATATTACTAATTGACATAATTTCTTCTTGGTTATCAGCAAAACTAAGAAATTCACAGCGATTCGTTGTGCAAGAATTTTCTGCTTGTTTTTTTGTATTGTTTTGAAACAGGTTTTGTATCGAAATCGTACGTTCCAGCGATCAGCTTTCAGCAATCAGCTTTCAGCAATCAGCTCTCAGCAATCAGCTCGCAGCGCTCATGCCTTCAGCAATTGCTCTTATAGATCTGTTGTAATTTTTCAGTGATGGTGGATTGATGTTCGAAGGCTGAAATCAATTCGTGAATTCTTGGTAAACAGAGGATAGCTGTCAGTAATCAGTAATCGGCTGTCAGCTTTCAGCAATCAGTGGTCATGCACTCAGCAATCAATGAGCAGCTCATTGATCTCATTGGTCAGTTGGAATTTTTCGTTGTGCTGAATTGAATTGTGAAGGTTGAAATCAATTCTTGAATTCAGGGTGATCATCTCAGTGATCAATGATCAGCTGTCAGCAATCAGCCATCAGTTATCAGCTCTTTTGAGGAACTTTCAGTAATCAGCAATAATCTGCAATTACCAGAGATTATGAGAACAAATTTGATGAAATAAAAAGTCCTTTCAGTTTTCAAATAAAACTGACATCTGAAAACTGACATCTGAAAACTGACATCTGAAAACTGACATCTGAAAACTGACATCTGAAAACTGACATCTGAAAACTGAAAACTGAAAACTGAAAGCTGAAAACTGAAAACTGAAAACTGAAAGCTGACCACTGAAAGCTGTCAGCTGATGTATCGCTTTAGCACGCAATGTGTACCAATACCGAACACTGCTATTTTGGAATTAAAATTTAAATAATTGATAATCAATAATTTAAAAATTGGCACGCTATTGACCATACAGATTGTATAAATTTGAAAGAAAAAATATGGACATTCCAATTCCAAAGAAAAGATTTACAGTAACGAGGGTTTTAATAGGTCTGGGTATTTTAGCCTTGATCGCATTCAGTATTTACACGTTTAAATTGCAAGGAGGCGCGAGTAAGCTCAATGTAGACGCGGAGAGAATTACTGTGAGCACAGTGACAAAAGGGGCTTTTAGAGAAAATATCCCTGTAAATGGCATAGTTTATCCGATATCAACCATTTATTTGGATGCACAAGAAGGTGGCCGGGTCGAAGAAAAGTATGTGGAGGATGGTGCAATGATGAAGAAAGGTCAACCCATTCTCAAATTGAGTAATACGGACTTGGAATTGAGTCTTGCAAATCAAGAGGTTGCTGTTTTCAATGTATTGACGCAAATGCAATACACTAAAAACATCGCTGAGCAGAATTCTATGAATCGTTTGAATCAAATGGCAGATGTTGACAACGCTTTGATTGAGGCTGAGCGTGTAAATAACCTAAATAAAAAGTTGTTTGATGAAGGTGCAATTGGCAAACAAGATTATATGAGTAGTCAAAATTTGTATGAATATCAGCAGAAAAGAAAAAAGTTGGCAGAGGATATCTTAAACCAAGATAAATCTTCAATGTCACAACAAATTGAGCAAGCTACCGAGTCATATAGACGGATGACCAATACTTTGCAATTGATGAAGCGTAAGGTAGGTGATTTGATAGTTCGGGCTCCGGTTGATGGCCAGCTGACTTCACTGGATTCAGAAATTGGTCAATCCATCAATAAAGGTGATCGCTTAGGGCAATTGGACATTACTTCTGGTTATAAAGTAAGAGCCGATATTGACGAACATTACATATCCAGAATTTTTCCAGGTCAAAAAGCAGAATATGTTACAAAAGATAAGACTTATATTCTGACCATCAAAAAAGTTTATACTCAAGTGGTTAGTGGTAGATTTCAAGTGGATATGGTTTTTGAGGGTGCTGCTCCAGAAAATATTCGCCGTGGACAGTCTTTACAAATCAGAATGAATTTGAGTGAAGAAACGACGGCTTTGTTATTACCTCGAGGTGGTTTTTACCAAAAAACAGGTGGTAATTGGATTTTTAAATTGAGTGATGATGGTGCTATTGCTTATAAAACAAATATTCAATTAAATAGGCAGAGTCCTGAGAATTATGAATTGATGGAGGGTTTGAGTGTGGGTGATAAGGTAATTACGAGTTCGTATGATTCTTTTGGTGATGTGGATGAGTTGGTTTTGAAGTGAGCGACGAGCAGCGAGCTTCGAGCTTCGAGCAATCAGTTTTCAGCAATCAGCTTTCAGATTAGTAGTTATTAGGAATTTTAAGAAAGGAATAAAAAGTATGTTTAAAGTTTTTGAATATATGAATAAATCATTTTTCGGATCGCAATTATTTCTGAATCAAGGTGTTCGAATTCAATCCTCTGAACATATCCTCACTCAAAAGCTAATAATATTTGATATTGTAACTCAGATAAAGATCCACAAGCTATTTGTAAGAAATTTATCAGTTGTTGATTGGAGTTTCTTCCACTTCCTTCTGCAATATTTGAAGGAACAGAGATCGCTGATCTTCTTATTTGGGAAGTTAAGCTATAAATTTCTTCTTTTGGGAAGTTGTAAGAAATTTTATATATTAAAATAACAAGCGAATGAGCTCTTTTCCAAAATTCCAAGTTACTATAGTCTTTCATAAAAATAAATTATTACAAAATAACGAAATTTAAAAAATAAACCAGACTACTGAAACAGAAATCTCGTAAAAAGCTGAGAGCTGATGACTGAGAGCTGAGAGCAGAAAGCTGACAATTCAAATTAGAATCATGATAAGATTAACAAATTTAGACAAACGCTACCGCACCGAAGAAGTCGAAACAATTGCCCTCGACAAAATGAATCTCGAAGTAAAAGAAGGAGAATTCGTTTCCATTATGGGACCCTCAGGATGTGGTAAATCATCGCTATTAAATATCATTGGATTACTCGATGATTTGGATGGTGGAAGTTATTTATTTAATGGAATTGAAGTTGCAAAATTCAATGAAAGAAAAAGATCTGAATTGCGTAAACACAATATCGGATTTGTATTTCAAAGCTTTAATTTAATTGATGAATTAACGGTTTATGAAAATGTCGAATTGCCGTTGATTTATACCAAAGTTAATGCCGCTGATAGAAAGAAAAGGGTAGAAGAAGTGCTTGAGAAAATGCAAATCATGCACCGCAAAAATCACTTTCCACAGCAGCTCAGTGGTGGTCAGCAACAACGGGTAGCCATCAGTCGCGCCGTTGTAAATAAACCCAAATTGATTCTCGCAGATGAGCCTACGGGTAATCTCGATTCTGCAAATGGTAATGAAGTTATGCAATTACTAACTGACCTCAACGAACAAGGTACTACGGTCATCATGGTGACTCACAGTGAGCACGATGCAAAGTATAGTCATCGTATTGTGAGGATGCTGGATGGTAAGACGGTTACGGAAAATATTTTGCTGTAAGCGGAAACCGGAGGACCGGAAACCGGAAACGGGAGGAATGGTAATTAATTAAATTTTAGTCAGGATTGGAATGGAAAAGGGAAGAATAACAAAATTTGAAGATCTACTAGTTTGGAAAGAAGGATTAGATCTAAGTATTGAAATCTATAAAATTTTACAAAATTGTAATGACTATGGGTTTAGAGATCAAATTAGACGAGCCTCAGTTTCGATTCCGTCCAATATTGCAGAAGGTTTTGATAGACAATCAAATAAGGAATATATCCAATTTTTATTTATTGCAAAAGGATCTTGTTCTGAAGTTAGAACTCAATTATATCTCGCAAAAGAAATTGGAATTATAAATGAATTAATAGCAGATTCTCTGTTGGAAAGATCAAGAAAGATTTCGGCAATGATAACAAAATTAATATCTGCTAGAAAGGAAAATTTTTGAAATAAAATTTAAATCAAGGATTTCAGTAATGAAAGTGCTTGAAATACATAAATATTAGCTTGATATTTTTAACAAAATAAAAAATTCGGTATCCGTACTCCGGTTTCCGGTCTCCAAAAAAAAGAGCCGATTTCCGATTTCCGATCTCCGATTTCCAATAAAATGAAATGATAACGAATTATTTAAAAATAGCGTGGAGAAATCTCCAAAAAAATAGAACCTCAAGTTTGATAAACATTGTGGGTTTGGGTATTGGATTGGCAACATTTATTTTCATAATGGAATATATTTCATTAGAAAAATCAGTGAATCAATTCCATTCCAATGTTGACAACATTTACAGATTGTTGAATGAAGATAAAGAAGGAGTGACTTGGTCAGAAGTCGAACCTGGATGGGCGCAATTATTTAAGGACAAACAGTCAGCAATTGAATCATATTGTTTGGCCGAACAAGGAATTGGGCAAGGAATTGTACAGAATATAGAGAAAAATTTGTCTTTTAAAGAAGATAGAATTGGATATGCGAGCGGTAACTTTTTTGAATTTTTTACTTTCAACATTATTGAAGGAAATAAAACTGATTTAAAGACACCACAAACTGTTTATTTATCAGAAACTACTTCTAAAAAATATTTTGGAGAATCACCAGCAATTGGCAAAAGCCTGACATTAAACAATCAATTTGGAAAGGTCAATTATTCTGTAAAAGGTATATTTGCTGATATTGGCCAAGAATCAGATATCCAATATGATATGGTCTTTTCACTAGAAACCTTAAGAAGTGCTGCCTTCTTAAACGGTAATGGTTGGGCGGATCTCAATAATTTTGATTCTCAATTCATCAATTTATACGTTGCAACAGCACCAAATACGAATATCAATATATTAGAAAAAGACATCAATAAACTCAGATCAGAAGTCAGTAAAGAGGATGATGGTGTAACCTTCAGATTGCAGTCTTTAAAAAATATGCACTTGGGCACTTCGCTTGGAGACCAATTGCAAACTTATGGTAACCTCAAGTATATTTATATTCTTTCGGCAGTAGCCGCCCTGATCCTATTAATTGCATGGTTTAATTACATCAATTTATCAACTGCCGCATCATTGAAAAGATCACAAGAGGTGGGCATAAGAAAAACCATAGGTGCAAGCAAAGGGCAATTAATTAGTTTGTTTTTGGCAGAAACTGGCTTGATAACTGGAATAGCCTATTCATTAGCATTTTTATTGGTTATATTGATTCAACCTTATTTCAATTTATTGACCGGAAAAGCATTGAGCCTTAATTCATTGCAATTATCCAATGTCTGGATTTATGCTTTTTCTGCCTTGATTTTAGCCACTTTTTTTGCAGGATTTTATACAGCATTTGTTTTGTCCAATTTCAAACCTGTAGATACATTAAAAGGGAAACTCAAAGGCAGCGGAAGTGGTCAGTGGGTAAGAAAAGGATTGGTAGTGAGTCAATTTTCATTTTCAATATTACTCATCATAGCAACGGCAGTTATTTTCCTACAGTTGAAATTTATGAAAAATAGTGAACTAGGTATCAATACTGACCAAATGGTTGTGGTTTCAGGTCCACAAGTAGGATTAGATAGTACTTATCAATCAAGGAAAAAAGTATTTTTAAATTACCTCGGACAACAAAGTTTCGTTAAAGAATACGCAACATCTGGTTCTGTACCTGGTAAGTATTATAATTTCAGAACAGCAGGATTTACGCAACCTGGGTCCAAACCAGATGATAAATTTAAAAGTTATGCTTTTTTGATCATCAGTGATCAATTTTTAAGTGCCTACGGAATTGAGATAAAAGCTGGTAGAAATTTTACCTATCAAGAATGTGACGTAGAATGGAACGACAATTCTAAAGTGCTGATCAATGAACAGGCTTTGAGTTCAATGGGGTTTGCAAATGCTGAAGATGCCATGCAAAAGGGCATTCAATGGGATGAAAGGCACCTAGACATCATTGGAGTGACAGCAGATTATCACCACACCAATTTAAAAAATGCAATTGATCCAATTATTTACTATCCACAATTAAATGGACAATATTACTCTGTAAGATTGACGCCAGAAAATTTGTCATGTAAGTTGTCTTCATTAGAGCGGGAATACAAATCAGTTTTTCCAGGAAATCCATTTGAATATTTCTTTACCGATGAAGCTTTTGCAAGAGCTTACAGTGAGGAAGAGCAATATGGTCAAATATTTACCATTGCATCTTTATTGGCCATTTTTATTGCTTGTTTGGGATTATTTGGCTTGGCGACTTTTGTTGTGGAGACAAGAACCAAAGAAATTGGTATTAGAAAAGTGCTTGGTGCTAGTGTGAGCGGCATTGTTTCCTTGTTGAGCAAAGATTTTGTCATCCTTGTAGTTATTTCTTTGGTCATTGCAGCACCTGTTGCTTTCTATTTGATGGTTAATTGGCTGAAAAATTTCGAATTCAAAGTGGAAATTAATTGGGTATTGCTTTTCATTTTGGTGGGCATTTCAGTTGTGATGGTTTCATTATTTACCGTTGCAATTCAAGCAATTAAAACTGCGAATGCTAAGGTGACAAAGAGTTTGAGAGCGGAATAAATGGTTAATTATTAATGGTAAATGGTTAATGGTAAATGGTGAATGGTGAGGTGTGAAATGTAAAATGTGAAATCAATTTGGAACGACATGGAGGGGAAGGCCTTCGTGCCTTCCTGAACGGAATGTCAAAACAGTGGGATTTAATTGGTTAATGTTATAAGGTGAATTGTGAATTGTGTGAGATGTGAAATGTAAAATGTGAAATTTCATTTGGAACAACATGTAGGGGAAGGCCCATGTGCCTTTCCCGAACGGAATGTCAAAATAAAGTTTGAAATATAAATTGAAATAAAATGAATCAAATAAATATCAAGGCAATTTTTCGAAATCTTACGAAAGGTAAATTTTATACACTAATCAATATATTGGGTATTGCCATTGGTATAACTTCAATAGTTTGGGCATTTCAAAATTATCGTTTTGCCAATAGTTTTGATAATTTTCACAACGATAGAGATCAAATATTTAGAATTATAACCAAAAATGAAGGCTCACCTTTATGGAATGGATACTGTCCATTGCCTATAGCTACATTTGCGAAACAGGATTTCCCTGAAGTTGAAAGATCAGTCAGACTTGAGCGAGCATTTTTAACCATTAGACCAGAAGCAGGGGAAACCTTTAATTCAAGCGTACATTTTACAGACCCTGAGTTTTTCAATTTTTTTAATTTCCCTTTGGTGTCAGGTACCAATGATCTCCAAGATAATGCTGGTGTATGGATTACAGAGTCAGAGGCAAAAAAACTATTTGGAATTGAGCCAGCCGTTGGGAAAACCATTCAGTTTTACGTCAATGAATCTCACCAACTACCTTTGGTGGTAAAAGGTGTTTTAAAAGATTTGCCATCAAATTCGTCTATCCAATTTGACATTATTTCAAATTTTTTAAATTTCAGAAAATCAAATGGTCAACTATTGGAAATGGATGATTGGTCCTATTACGCAGATGCAATTTTCTTAAAAGTTGATAACCCACTAATGGCCTCCAAACTAGCCGAAGGCTTTAAAAAGTATTTACCACTTACTTTTGAAGCTAGAAAAGATATAAAACCTATTGAGTTTCAATTAGATCCACTATCAGGCATTTCCAAACAGAATGATATGGCTACCAATGCATTATATACGCGTCCCAGTGATGCAGCAATATATGGCCCTCTGGTACTTGCTATTCTTATATTGTTGTCTGCTTGTCTCAATTTTGCCAATACAACTGTTGCACGCTCAAATCAAAGGTTGAAAGAAATGGGAGTTCGTAAAGTATTGGGCGGTAGTAAATCCCAATTGATAATACAGCAGCTTTTGGAAAGTAGCCTCATAGTATTCATTGCAATTTGTTTATCCACCATTTTCACAGCTTGGTGGCTACCAACGTACAACAGGATGTTTGATGGTATTTTTCTTACTGCAAATTATTTTGAAGATTTCCAATTATTCCAATTTATGGTTTTTCTTCTATTATTTGTAACGCTATTGGCTGGACTTTATCCTTCTCTTTACATTGCAAGATTCAATGCGAGTCAAATTTTCAGAGGTGGTGTGAATTACGGAGGATCAAATCTTTTTTCACGAGTGCTTCTGGGTATGCAAATTTTAATTGCATTTATTACCGTTTCTGCAAGTTTCGGTTTTGCAAAAAATGCAGAATTTCAAAGAGATTTTAATTTAGGTTTTAATCAAAATAATATCATAGGATTATGGACCTCAGAAAGTGATTTTTCAACCATAAGAGATGCTGTGTCCGCAATACCGGATGTAGATAAAACTGCAGGGTCAGTTGGACATTTGGGTTATTCCTGGCGAAATTTAGGGGTGGAAGCAGGTGGCATTATCAAGGAAACTAATTTCATTCAAACTGGTGATCATTATTTAGATGTAATGGGAGTGAAACTACTTACTGGTAGGGATTTCAATCATGACAATGACTCAGATGTAAATAAAAGCATGATTATTTCTGAAAAATTGTGTGCAGAATATGGGTGGACAAAAGACAATGCACTTGGAAAACAATTGACAGTTGATACGATTTTGTATTCGGTAATTGGTGTTACAAAAGATCTTTACGTTGGCGGTTTTTTCAATAATATAGACCCCTTGGCAATGGTAAAAGTAGCCAATACAAGCAGTCGATTGCTGATTGTTCAAAGCAATGGAAATTCCTTAAAGACAGTATATGACCAAATAAAGGCGAGTTGGGCCAACACTTTTCCATTAAAGCCATTCAATGGATTTTTTCAAAACGAAGAAACGAGTCAAGCCCAAAGAGTAAACCAAAGTGTAACAACCATCTTTTTTTGGTTTGGGATAATTTCTGTTTTATTTACCCTCACAGGAATGTTTGCTTTGATTTCACTCACCATTCTTAAAAAGAATAAAGAAATCGCCATAAGAAGGGTAGTAGGTGCCTCACTTAAAGATATTTTATTGGTAATTAATAAGAGTTATTTCTGGGTTTTTATTGTTGCTGCTGGGCTAGGCATGTACGCTGGAGCTGCTCTTACACAAGTATTGATGGATTTAATTTTCAAAGTCAATGTAGGCTTTAATCCAGATAGTTTACTAAAAACATTTATTGGCGTTTGTGCCCTGATTCTTACTGTAGTGATGATAAAATTATGGCAGGTGGACAGAATGAAACCTTCTATTGTTTTGAAAGGTAATTAATTAAATCTTTGAATTATGATAAAGAATTACATTAAAATAGCTTGGCGGAATTTGCTAAAATCAAAGTTGTATTCTGCCATCAATATCATTGGTTTAAGCATTGGAATCTCAGCTTGTATTTTGATTGGTTTGTATATTCACAATGAATTGAGTTATGATCAATTTCATCTGAATTCAAATAATATTTATCGTGCTTCCATGGTGTACAGTACAGCTGGCCCTGTCAATGAAGCAGCAGTGTCGGGTTCTAAAGTTGGCCCTGAATTCAAAAGGACTTTCCCTAATGTAATGGAATATGTGAGGACATATGTGACAACCTCTTCCATTAAAAAAGGGGAGTTGGTTTTTGATGAAAATAAAATGCTGTTTGCAGATTCTGTTTTTTTTAGTGTTTTTTCATTTAAATTATTGGCAGGTGATTCGAAAACTGCAATTGATGCACCTGATAAAATAGTTTTGACTCAAAGTAGCGCAGCTAAATTATTTCCACAACAAAATGCTATAGGTGAAATTTTGAGATATGGAGGTAGCGATTATAAGGTAAGTGGTATTTGTGAAAACCCGCCACAAAATTCTCAAATTAAATTTGATTTTGTAATTAGCTTCAGCAATTTGGGGAATGCCTATAAAACGGAAACTTGGTGGAATGCAAATTGGGTAACTTATTTGCTTATAGATAATCAAACAAATATTGACCAATTCGAAAATCAAATCAATGCTTATATGGATTCTGATTTGGTGCGCGAGCAAACAGGATCAATGGATCCAAATTTCTTGCATTATCGATTGGAACCATTTAATAAAGTACACTTACATTCAAAGCTAGAAGGACTCGAACCAAATGGCAATATCCAATACATTTACATATTTGGAATAATTGGTATTTTAATTCTATTAATTGCTGGAGCAAATTATACCAATTTGGCAACAGCACAAGCGATGGGGAGAGGTGGAGAAATTGGAACAAGAAAAGTTTTGGGAGCCACCAGAAATCAAGTCTTTTCCCAATTTATTGGTGAGGCAGTAGTACTGACCAGTGTCGCTACAGTGTTTGCCTTGATGATAACACTTTTTGCAATTCCATTTTTTAATAACGTTTCCGGTAAAAGTTTTGTTTTTGGTGATGTTCTGAGTTTTAAAGTATTGATTTTGGGGCCAATATTTGCGTTGATTATCAGCTTTTTAGCTGGAATTTACCCAGCGGTAGTATTATCAGGCACAAAAGCATTGACTGCAATGAAATCTTCCTTTGAATTGGCTAAAGGGAATGGAAATGTATTGCGCAAAAGCTTGATTGTTGCTCAGTTTTCAATTTCAATTTTTTTGATTTCTGTCACCGCAATCATCATTTCGCAGGTCAATTTTTTGAAAAAAACCAATTTGGGCTATGACAGAAACCATGTTTTAGTGATTCCAATGAACCAAAAAATATCAGAGAATTATGAGCTTTTGAAGCCAGCTATTCAAAATGTGATTGGTGTAAGTGCTGTTACCGCTTCTTATGACACGCCAGAATATGTTGCTTGGGGAGATGGAATTTCAGCAACTGGAGCTAATGGACCAGTGGAAATATCACTCAACGCAATGCCTGTAGATCTTGACTTTGCCCAAACATTGGGTATGCAATTTGCTGCTGGGAGAGACTTCCAAAAATATGATTTTGATCTGATGGACACAACCAATAATTCAGTTAATTACAAATTGCCATACATCATCAATGAAACTTTGGCCAAAATGATTGGATGGACTCCTGAAGAAGCCATAGGTAAAACCATCGAGCACCGTGCTTTAGGCCCCATTGTGGGCGTTTTAAAAGATTTTCATTTTCAAAGTTTACATCAATCAATAGGTCCATTACTTCAATTTTTAGATAAAAATTCATCCAGAAAGCTGTTGGTAAAAATGGATGGAGGTCAAATGAAGGAAACACTAAAAGGTTTAGAAAATTTGTTTGCAGCAAGGATGCCTGGCCAACCTTTTAACTATCATTTCTTGGATGACGATTACAATAAACTTTACCTATCTGAACAAAGAACCACCTCATTGTTTAAAGCCGCCGCTTTTCTAGCAATTTTGTTAGCCACTCTTGGACTTTTTGGTTTGGCTGCCTTTATGACTTTCAGCAGAACTAAGGAAATCGGAATTCGACGAGTTTTGGGAGCAACTCTGTTTTCAATTTCTCAATTATTTGTGCGTCAGTTTATTTTTTTAATTGTGGTAGCGGTTGTGGTAGCAATTCCAATGGCGTGGTATGCAGGCAATTATTGGTTGCAGGATTTTGCTTATAAAATTGAGTTGGAATGGTGGCATTTTGCCCTTGCAGGAACTTTGGTGCTGCTGATTGCGGTGGCTACCATCAGTTATCAATCCATCAGGGTTTGTTTGTTGAATCCGATAAAATCTTTGAGAAGTGAATAAAGTGAATAGTAAATAGTAAATAGTGAATAGTGAATGGTGAATGGTGAACGGTGAATTGTGTGAAATGTGAAATTTCAATTGGAACCACAGGTAGGGGATGGCCAACGTGCCTTCCCAAACGGAATGTTTATAATTGGTCGTGAATGGTGAATTGTGTGAAATGTGAAATGTGAAATTCCAATTGGAACCACAGGTAGGGGATGGCCAGCGTGCCTTTCCAAACGGAATGTTTATAATTGGTCGTGAATGGTGAATTGTGTGAAATGTGAAATGTGAAATTCCAATTGGAACCACAGGTTTGGGATGGCCAACGTGCCTTCCCAAACGGAATGTTTATAATTGGGCGTGAATGGTGAATGATGTGAGATGTAAAATGTAAAATGTGGGATGTGAAATGCGTATTTGAACCTCCCTGGTTGAGACAGGATTTATCCTGTCTTCCCAGCCCGAAAATAAATTATAAATAAAAAGTAAATGGTGAATTGAGTGAAATGTGAGATAGTGAAATACGAAATTCCAGTTGGAATCAATTGTTGAGACAGAGCATGCTCTGTTTTCACAGGAGAAATTTTTGAACAGAAGAAAAGAAATAGCTTGCCAATTAATTGAAAGTAAATATGATATTAAATCGTAAATTATGATAAAGAATTATTTTTTAATTGCATGGAGAAATTTACAGAAGAGCAAGGGATATTCTGCGATAAACATCGGAGGACTTGCTGTAGGCATGGCCGTAGCGATATTAATCGGTCTATGGATTTGGGATGAAATCAACTTTAATAAACACCATAAGAATTACGATTCCATTGTTAGGGTGATGCAACATCAGACCTTCAATGGTACTGTGCAAAGTTTTAATTCAAACCCGTATATTATGGCTTCCGAAATTAGAAAAAATCATGGGGAAGATTTTCTTTACGTGGTTCAATCTTCTTGGAACAATGAGCACATCCTCACCTTTGGTGATAAAGCTTTGATCAGGCAAGGCAGTTATATCGAGCCTGAAATATCGGAGATGCTAAGTCTTGAGATGATTCATGGTGCTAAGGATGGCTTGAAAGATATGAATTCAATGTTGTTGAATGAATCGGTGGCAAAAGCTTTTTTTGGGGATGAAAATCCTATAGGAAAAACACTTAAAATTAACAATAAAGTAGAGTTACAGGTAAAGGGTGTCTACCGCGACATTCCGGAAAACTCGTCCTTTCACGATTTGGAGATTATTATGCCTTGGGAACAATATTTAGCTCAAAACACTTGGGCAACTTCCATGTCGGATCCATGGGGCGCTAATTTCACTCAAGTATATGCCCAACTTTCACCTGACAGAACAGCTGAAGAGGTTTCGACGAGGATCAAAGATTTAAAAATTAATCAAATCTCTGACGAAGAAAAAAAGTACAACCCGCAAATTTTCGTTCATCCTATGAACAAATGGCACCTATATAATACATTCGAAAATGGAATTAATACAGGCGGACAAATTGAGACAGTCTGGATGTTTGGCATTATAGCTGTATTTGTGCTCTTGTTGGCTTGTATTAATTTCATGAACCTTAGCACGGCTCGCTCCGAAAAACGAGCGAAGGAAGTGGGCATTCGCAAATCAATTGGATCAAATAAATTCCAGTTGATGGCCCAATTTTTCAGCGAATCAATATTGATCTCGTTGATAGCGATGCTTTTTTCTATAATCCTTGTCACTTTGATGCTTCCCAGCTTTAATGGAATTGCAGAAAAATCAACAAGCATACCTTGGACCTCGCCTGTATTTTGGACACTCACTTTGGGATTCAGTTTATTTACAGGATTTGTTGCTGGCTTATATCCTGCATTATTTTTGTCCTCTTTCCAGCCTGTGGATGTTCTTAAATCTACATATCGTGCAGGAAAGGCAGGATCGCTACCTCGGAAAATATTAGTCATTTCACAATTTTCCATTGCGATAACGCTCATTATTGGTACCACCATTGTCTATCAACAAGTAAATTATGCCCAAAATCGACCAATTGGCTATGATAAAAGTGGTTTGATAAATCTCTGGTCAAATGAAATGCGCCACAAAAATTTTGATGTCATCCGACAAAGTCTGATCGATGCTAATGCTATCGTTGACATGACAGAATGTATCAGTCCTGCCACTGATGTTTATAATACCAATGGTGGGTTTGATTGGGAAGGAAAAGATCCGTCCTTGGGAGTAGATTTTCCAAACAATGGGGTCACATTTGAATATGGGAAAACTATCGGCTGGACTGTGAAAGAAGGCAGGGACTTTTCCAGAGCATTTATTTCGGATTCTAGTGCGCTAATTTTGAACCAAGCAGCGGCAGAGTTCATGGGCTTTGATGATCCAATTGGCAAGACTGTTAAATGGAATGGAGAACCTTATACGGTAATAGGAGTAGTTGATAACCTCTTGGTGGAATCCCCTTATTTACCAGTGCGTGCTTCTATATTTCATATTTCTGGTGAGGAGGAAAATGTATTAATTCTCCGTCTGAACCCGCAAAAAAGTACCAGTGAAGCGCTTGCTAAAGTGGAGGAGGTGTTTAGAAGATTTGACCCTGCAACACCATTCAAAACGGATTTTGTAGATCAGAGCTTTGCTGAGAAATTCAGATCCGAAACTAGGATTGGATATTTGGCTGGATTTTTTGGTTTCCTTGCCATCTTTTTATCGTGTCTTGGATTATTCGGTTTGGCATCTTATGTCGCCGAACAGCGAACAAAGGAAATTGGTGTTCGAAAAGTATTGGGTGCTTCCGTAGCTAGTGTCTGGAAGTTGTTGTCATCCCAATTCATTGTGTTGGTTATCATCTCTTGTATTGTATCTATCCCAATTGCATATTATTTAATGAATAATTGGCTCAATCAATTTGATTATAGAACAGATATTTCTTTCTGGGTCTTTGTGGTTGCTTCTCTAGGAGCCATATTGCTTACCTTGATAACTGTAAGTTTCCAGGCCATAAAAGCAGCAGTAGCCAATCCGGTAAAGTCCTTGAGAACTGAATAGTAAATGGTAAATAGAGAATGGTAAATGGTGAATTTTGTGAAATGTGAGAAGTGAGATGTGAAATGTAAAATGTGTAAAAGGATTTGTTGAGCCATGGCATGCCATAGCTTCTCAGGAAAACTATAAATTGGAAGGTAAAGAAAGGGCTTGCCCCTTTCTATGTGGCACGAAAAAATGGTAAATGGTGTGAAATGCGTAATTGCTCCTTGGTTGAGAGACAGGATTTATCCTGGCTACCCAGCCCGATATTTAATAAAAAGAAATAAATGGAATTACCAATTCCTTGATGATAAGTAAAAGAATATGATAAAGAATTATATCAAAATAGCCTTTCGCAATTTATTGCTAAACAAACTTTATACAACTCTAAATGTGTTGGGTCTAACATTTGGCTTAAGCTGTTTTTTACTTATTGGACTATATTTATATGATGAACTCACCTTTGATCAGCAACATGAAAATAAAGATCGCATTTATCGATTGGTTGAACACCGAAAAACAGATTCAGAAGAAAAAAATACTGCAGCAATAAGTTATAAATTATCAGAGGAAGCAACCAAAAGTATTAGTGAAATTGAAAATATAGCTCGAGTAACTCAATTTGGAAGAGATAACCTTGGAAATATAGATGGACGGAATAAATTTCTTTTGGATATAAATGTTGCAAACAATGGTTTGATGGAAATGTTTGATTTTGAAGCAGTTGATGGAAATCCCAAAACTGCTTTGAAGGACCCTGGATCAATGGTAATTGTAGAAGATTTGGCGATGAAGCTTTTTGGTGATACAAAAGCAGTAGGCAGAACCCTTATTTGGGATGGCTTCGATCAACCTTTCACTGTTACAGCAGTCATTAAAAATCATCCGCGTAATTCAAGTTTTGATTTTAGTGCTGTTAATTCTGAATCAACCTATTTATCTGACACAAGTTATCTAAATGATGTAAATCGAGATTGGTCATCCAACGATTTTCTGGTTTATGCCTTATTAAATAAAAGTTCAAAGCCAAAAACAGTTTCACCAAAATTGAAGGAATTATTGAAATCTCAAGCTACCTCTGAATCAGGGATTTTAAGGGATTATGAGCTCCAGCCGTTAAAAGATATTCATTTAAATTCTGAAAATATTACCAATATCATTTCCAATTCAAATGCTACATCATCGAATGAAGGTTCCTTATTATATATCAGAATATTTGGATTGATTGCACTATTTGTGTTACTCATTGCATGCATTAATTATATGAATCTTACAACTGCAAAGGCCTCAAATAGGAGCAAAGAAATTGGTGTTAAGAAGGTTGTTGGTGCAGTTCGTGGCCAGTTGATCACTCAATTTTTAACAGAATCAGTTTTGGTTGTATGCATTTCTTTCATCTTGTCTATTTTATTGGTGAATTTAGCATTACCATTTTTTAATGATTTTGTCAATAAGGAATTAACACTTGGATTTTCGACCAACTATAAAATCTGGTTTGCTATACTAATTGTTGTTTTTATGACGGGTTTCTTATCTGGGACCTATCCGGCATATATGCTTTCCAGATTTAGTCCTATATCGCTCTTGAAATCATTAAAGATTCCAAATAAATCTGATTTTTCATTACGTAAAGGGTTGGTTGTTTTCCAATTCACTATTTCGGTAGTGATGATTGTAACTACCATCGTACTTTTTTTCCAAGTGAAATATTTGAATGATAAAGATTTGGGATTTAATAAAGATCTATTACTGGTTGTTGATATCAATAGCGGTAAAATACGGCAATCGGCATCAACCATAATTTCAGAATTTGGTCAAATACCCAATGTTAAAAATGTATCTACTACTTCACGAGTTCCAGGAGAATGGAAGAATATTCCAACTATTAAAGTCAAGTCAATTGGAAATGATGACGAACATAAAATATCTTATTTTTTGGGAGTGGATGAACATTTTTCAAAAACATTTGAAATTGAATTATTAAAAGGAAGAAGTTTTGTCGGAATGTCAGATACTAATACTGTAGTTATCAATGAAACGGCTGCTAGGATGCTTAATATCACTGAACCTTCTGACCAGCTAATTGAAATTCCAGAGCGATCGATGGGCGGAAGTTTTAGGACGCTGCCAAACAATCAAATCTTTAGAGCTAAAATAATTGGTATTGTAAAAGACTTCCATTTCCAAACTTTAAGAGAAAAGATTGCACCTATGGTAATGGGCTATCAACAGAATCCAATTCATAATATTGATTATTATACTTCAAGAATTGAGGCTAAAGATTTAACTTCTGCTTTAAAGAAAATGGAATCAATTTTATTATCGTTTGATCCAGAAAACTTATTTGAGTATCATTTTCTCGACCAGCAATTGGCTCTATTTTATGCTGATGATGCTCGACGGCAATCTATGCTGATTTGGGCTGCTTTGGCGACTATTTTGATCGCTTGTTTGGGCTTATTTGGATTAGCAACTTATACTGCTGAACAGAGAGTGAAGGAAATAGGTGTAAGAAAAGTACTGGGTGCTAGCATACCAAACTTAGCAGCTTTACTTTCTAAGGATTTCTTGAAATTGGTTTTAATAGCCAATGGAATTGCTTTTCCCCTGGCTTGGTGGGCTACGAATAAATGGTTACAAGAATTTGCATATCACATCGATTTGGAATGGTGGTTTTTTGCTTTGGCTGGAGTTGTCGCTGTAACTATTGCTTCGTTGACAGTGAGTTTCCAAGCAATAAAAGCAGCAGTGATGAATCCTGTGAAGGCTTTAAAAACTGAGTAAAAAATCATTAAAATTAAAAGAGATGTTAAGAAGCTTTTTCAAAATCACACTAAGAAAACTGATGAAAGACCGCCAGTTTACAACGCTTAATTTGATAGGCTTATCTACTGCTTTGGCATGTACTTTCATGATTTATTTATGGGTAAACGATGAGTTAACTATTGATAAATTCAATGAAAATGATAAACAGCTCTACCGTGTGCTTTATAATATCAGTTTAGAGAATGATATTATAACAAATGACCAAACGCCCTATCTTTTGGCAGATGACCTAAAAACTGAAATACCTGAAGTAGAAAATGCAGTTTCTGTTAACTATTTTGAAAACGGATTTTTGGGTGCTGGGGTGGCTACTTATGGCGAAAATAACATCAAAGTGCAGGGTGCTTTTTCCAGCAAAGAATTATTTAATGTATTTTCATATCCACTAATTGAAGGAGACAAAGAATCGGTTTTAGCCAATAAAACTGGAGTTGTTATTTCCGAAAAACTTGCAAAAAGTTTATATAATACTACCGAAAATTTGATTGGAAAACCTTTGAAGTGGACACATAAATTAGAGTTAAACAGTCCTTTAACAGTCTCTGGTGTTTTTAAAAATCTACCAGTAAATGCCACCAATCAGTTTGATATTGTTTTCAATTTTGACTTACTTTTGGAAAATAGACCAAATATAAAAGATTGGAGAGGTACTTATGCTCATACTTATTTGGTACTAAAAAAAGGCACTGATGTTGGGCAGTTAAATAATAAAATTCATGATTTTCCGAAAGCAAAACACCCTTCAAATGCTAATTGTACATTATTGGCCGTTCCTTTTTCTGATAAATACTTGTATGGAAATTTTGAAAATGGAATGCAAGCAGGCGGTAGAATCGAATACGTTAAGTTATTCTCATTTATTGCTTTTTTTATTTTGATTATTGCTTGTATCAATTTTGTGAATTTGACTACTGCTCAGGCATCAAAAAAGGCGAAGGAAATAGGTGTCAAAAAAACATTGGGAGCAAGTCAAACCTCACTGATTTATCAATATTTAGGCGAATCATTCCTTTTGACTTCACTATCAACAACTATTTCAATAGCATTTGTAATTTTACTATTACCTGCTTTTAATAGCCTAACTGGCAAACAAATAGCCCTAGGTTTCAACGCAAATACAATCCTGGCAATTTCAACAATCATTCTAATAACAACTTTATTTTCAGGCATATATCCTGCCTTATATCTTTCAAAATTCAACCCTACTTCTGTACTAAAAGGAAAACTCAGCACTACTTTTGGTGAATTGTTTGTAAGAAAAGGCTTGGTGATATTTCAGTTTGGAATGTCCATTATCTTCATTGTGGGCTTTATAGTGATTAAAAAGCAAATTGATTTTATTCAAACTCAAAACCTTGGTTACAGTCGCAGCAATATTATAAGTGTAAAAAGGGAAGGTAGTTTTTTTAAAAATTCAGATGTATTTTTAGCTGAATTAAGAAACTTACCAAATGTTGAAAGGGTATCAACAATGCCAAAAAGTATATTAGATGGTAATGATAATCAAAGTGGGTATTCGTGGAGAGGCCAAAAATCTGATGAAAATTACAGTTTCAAATCTCCAAGAATTAGTTACGATGCAATCGAATCTTTAGGGATACAGGTACTTCATGGGCGATCGTATGCTGCAGCATTTAATGACGATGAAAATCGGATTATCTTAAATGAGTCAGCCGTGAAAAAGATGCAACTCAAAAACCCCGTTGGCTCAATAATAAAACAAGGTGAGAACTCTTACGAAATAATAGGTGTAGTAAAAGATTTTCAATATGGCTCGCTTCACCAAAAAATTGAACCTTTAATTTTTAGATTTAGACCTGAGGCATTTGGAGATAATGTACTCGTGAAAATAAAGGCTGGCAATGAAAATAATGTTATAAAAAACATTAAAAGTGTTTACGAAAAATTTCATCAAAAATACTCATTTGAATATTCGTTCTTAGATGCAGATTATCAAAAATTATACGCTTCTGAGCAAATCATTGGCGTTTTATCCAATTTCTTTGCTGGCTTGGCGATACTTATTTCTTGCCTAGGCTTATTTGGGCTAATTACTTTCACAGTGCAAAATCGACAAAAGGAAATTGGTATCAGGAAAGTTTTAGGTTCGACTATTACCGAGGTTACAGTATTATTATCAAAAGACTTCTTGAAGTTAATTTTAATATCAATTATTATTTCTTGTCCAATTGCCTATTATTTAATGCAAAATTGGCTTCAAGATTTTGCATATAAAATAGATTTCCAATGGTGGTTCTTTGCTTTTGCTGGACTTTCAGCAATTGGCATTGCCTTACTAACAGTTAGTTATCAGTCGATTAAAGCAGCTTTAATGAACCCAGTTAAAAGTTTGAAAACTGAATAGGCCAATTTTTTAATGGTTAATGTTTAATGATTAATGTTGAGAAATGTGAGATTAAAACTGACTGGTTGAGACAGGGTTTATCCTGCCTCCACAGCTCCGATTTTTGATAAAAAGAAATGAATGGAATTACCAATTCAATGATGTTAAATATTAGAATATGATAAAAAATTATTTCAAAATAGCCTGGAGGAATATCCTCAAAAACAAAGCTTTGTTTGGCATAAATGTCCTGGGTTTAGCCACAGGCTTGGCTACTTTTCTTACCATCACTCTTTTTGTGGTGGACGAACTGAGTTATGATGATTTTCATTCAGAACAGATAGTGAGGGTGGTTTTGGATGCCAAAATGGGTGAAGAAAATATCAATGAAGCATCCATAATGGCACCTGTCGCTACTACGCTCAAAAATGCGATACCAGAAATAAAGCAAACGGTAAGAATCCATAAGCTGGCTGATGCTGCTAAAGTAAAATTACCTAATGAAACTTTGCGTAACGGTAGACTTTTCTTGGCAGATGAAACATTTTTCGATGTTTTTTCAGTAAAAATGATTGCTGGAAATCCTAAAACAGCGCTTCTAAAACCCAATTCAGTGGTACTGACCCAAGAGCAAGCTTATCTTTATTTTGGCAATGAAGACCCCATGAATAAAGCCATAGAAATCAAAGATATAGGTATTTGGAACGAAAAAGGCTTCAATAGTTTTGAAGGTAATTATACAGTCACTGGTATTGTCCAAAAAATGCCCTCAAATTCACATTTCCACTTTGATTTACTAGCTTCTATGAGTAGTAACTCCCTAGCCAATGCTCAAAACTGGCTTTCTGGGCAATATTATACCTATCTTAGTTTGTATGATGGCTCAGATTATAAATCGCTAGAGTCTAAAATAAAAAAAGCTTCTGACCA
The DNA here is from genome assembly GCA_029567325.1 of Bacteroidota bacterium. Taxonomy (GTDB): domain Bacteria; phylum Bacteroidota; class Bacteroidia; order Chitinophagales; family Saprospiraceae; genus JADKBO01. The sequence goes on from JAKQLF010000284.1 coordinate 37,230, forward strand.
GCATTTTAGTGATGGGCTGAAAACTGCCCTTGGTATGAATTTACAGGAGTTTGAGAAAAAAGGCAACAAAGTGAAATTGGGCCTGCAAGATATTGAAGATATACATCTGCACTCAAATCTTCGCGGTGAATATGAGGAGGGTGGAAACTATAAAACGGTTCTTATATTCAGCACCATTGCTCTGATGATGCTTCTGATCGCCTGTTTTAATTTTATAAATCTGAGTACAGCATCAGCTTCAAAACGTCTTAAAGAAATAGGGATGCGTAAAGTCTTGGGTTCCGCCAAACAACAACTCATACACCAGTTTTTATTTGAGTCTTTTATAACCACAGTGTTTGCATTGGGTATTGGTCTATGTATATTTTATGTTTTTCTTCCTCTATTCAATCAATTGAGTGGAAAAGTTTTCCACATTGATCGATTACTGACATTCAATAATATTCTTTTTATTCCAGCTCTGGTGCTTATAATCAGTTTGTTAGCGGGGGCTTATCCTGCGTTTTTTATGTCATCTTTTAATCCGATCGGAGCCTTGAAAAATAAGTTTACTTCAAGTAAAACCATAGGAGTGAGGAGTACGCTGGTGGTATTTTAATTTGGCATTTCTGTGCTACTTATTATAGGTACTTTGGTAGTAAATCAGCAAATGGTGTATATACAGAAAAAGGATATCGGTTATGACCGAAGCTCTTTGATAGTGATTCGTGATGCAGGATATTTGGGTAATAAGATGGAGGTTTTCAAAAATGAATTAAAGAATGATAGTCGTGTAAAAAGTATATCAACTTCTTCTTATATGCCTGCAGGTCCTACTGATGATGATATGAATACTGTACTTAAAGCCAATGACCCAACACAACATTTGAGAATTAAAAGTTACAGTATAGATGAAGCATATGTGCCTACTTTGGGTATGAAAGTGGTTATGGGCAGAAATCTTTCTTACAAAGTAGATGAAAAATCTGACAACATAATGCTCAATGAGACAGCTGTAAGAGCCATAGGCTTAACAGGGAATCCGATTGGAGCAATTTTAAAAATCAATGATGAACCCAAAACTGTCGTAGGTGTAGTGAAAGATTTTCATGACCGCTCTCTTCGGGAATCTATTGAGCCATTGATGCTCAAATACAACCCATATCATGGCTTGATAATAAAGGTAGAAAACAAAGATATTCCTGGACTCTTGACTAAAATGGAAAGTGTATGGAATGCCTTTGGGTCTGGTGAGACCTTTCGCTATGCTTTTTTAGATGACCTTTACAATGGAATATACTTAAAGGAAGCCAATATGCTTACTCTTTTGAGGATGTTTACTTTTCTTACCATTTTTATTGCTTGTTTAGGACTTTTTGGACTCATTACTTATACCACACAGCAACGAATAAAGGAAATTGGTATTCGCAAATTATTAGGGTCTTCAGTGCTACAAATTGTAGCCTTGCTATCAAAAGATTTTATAAAATTAGTAGGTATCTCAATGCTCATATCCTTTCCGATAGGTTACTATCTGTTGAATAATTGGCTTCAGGATTTTGAATACCGTACCAACATTAGCGTTTGGGTATTTGTGGTAGCTGGCATCATTACTTTGCTCATTGCATTCCTGACCATTGCATTCAGGAGTATAGAGGCTGCTTTGATAAATCCCGTAAAAAGTTTGAAAAGTGAATAGGACATTTTTTTAATGGTTAATGGTTAATGGTTAATGGTGAATTTTGTGAAATGTGAGAAGTGAGATGTGAAATGTGTAAAAGGATTTGTTGACCCATGGCATGCCATGGCTTCACGGGATAAATATAAATTGGAACCGCACGTAAAGAAAGGGCTTGCCCCTTTCTTTACGGGTACGAATAAATAGTAAATGGTGTAAAATGTAAAAAGTGAAATTCAGAATGAAACGAGTTGTTGAGACAGGTTTTATCCTGTCTTCCTAGCTCCGATTTTTGATAAAAATAATAAATGGAATTCCGCATTCCTTGAAGTTAAATATTAGAATATGATAAAAAATTATTTCAAAATAGCTTGGAGAAACCTCATTAGAAATAAGGCTTTTTCATTTATCAATGTGGCAGGACTAAGTATTGGTTTGGCATGTTGTATGCTCATCATTTTATTTACTAAAGATGAACTGAGTTACGACAGATTTCACAAACAAACTGATAATCTATATCATCTGACTTGTAGCGTTACAGAAAAAGATGGGTCAACCTCCAAGTATGCGCTGGCTTCTCAAATACAAGGCCCCTCATTCATGGCGGAAATACCAGAAATAGAAAGTTGTGTGCGTTTGCATGAACGGGATTATATAGTTAAGAATGGGAGTGAAACGGTTTACGAAAATGCCAGTTTTGTGGATGATAATTTTTTTACCGTCTTTTCTTTTCCTTTATTGGATGGAGATCCAAAAGCAGTTTTATCAGATCCACGCTCAATCGTAATTTCAGAAGAAATTTCAAAAAAATATTTTGGTGATGAGCATCCAGTTGGTAAAACCATGGAGTTGGAAATTGATAATAATTTTGAAATATTCACAGTTACGGGTGTTGCAAAAAATGCTCCTCAGAATTCCAGTATTAAGTTCAATATGCTTTTGCCTTTCAAATATTTGGTTGCAAAGAATCCAGATGATCATTGGTTAAACCTTTCTTATCCAACTTATTTTGTGATAAAGGAAAATGCCAATTTGAAAAATATAGAAACAAAAATGGAACAAATATTTGCTTCAAAAGCTGGCAAAGAAATAAGTGAAGAAAGAAAATATGGTTTCGATGCGACATTCAAGTATGGCATACAACCATTTGCCAGTATGCATTTGAATACAGAGTATTTGTATAGAACAGCACCAAGTAATCCGTGGTTTTCCTACATTTTGTCTGGCATCGCACTATTTATTATGGCCATCGCTTGCATTAATTTCATCAATTTAACAATCGCACAATCTCTTCGTCGTAGTAAAGAACTTGGAATCAGAAAGATAATAGGTAGCGAGCGAAAGCAATTAATTTTTCAATTTTTGGGAGAATCTGCATTTATTTGTTCATTCGCATTTGTTACCGCACTGCTCTTAGTTCAACTCAGCTTGCCTGTATTTAATGAATTGTCGGATAAAAATTTGGCTTTAAATTACCTTTTTGATAGACAGCTTATGATGGGGTATTTAGCACTTTTTTTAATTACCGTATTCATAGCTGGTTTTTATCCCGCCATGGTAATTACGAGATTTCAACCGACCACGACTTTAAAACAACAAATTAAATTAAATGGTAAAAATTACTTGTCCAAGGGCTTGATTGTTTTCCAGTTTGCAATCACAACTTTTATGGTAATCAGTACACTCATCATTTATAAACAGTTCAATTTCTTGACAAAAACAAATTTGGGATATAATGATCAGAATTTACTTATTGTAAGTGTTGGGCAAGATGCAAATCAAAATTTTCAAAAAATATATAAATCGGAATTTGAGAAAATACCTGGGATAAAAAGTGTTGCTATACGCCAGAATGGTTTCTGGGCTACTGGTTCAAGAGTAAAAGATAAAGAAATACCAGTAGTGATTGAACATGTAGATGAAAGTTACTTACCTACTTTGGAAATAGATTTGGTAGCAGGTCGCAATTTTTCGAATACTTTTGCATCGGATACCATAGATGCAGTAATGGTCAATGAGGCTTATGTTCGGGAAGCAGGTTGGCAAAGTAATGGAGTTGGTGAAACCATCGACTTTTTCAATGGATCTGATAGGAAATTACAGGTAATAGGAGTTGTTAAAGACTATTTTTATGATGGTTTGAGAAATAATATTAAACCTCAGTTATTTCACATGCAAACTGGTGGTTTATATGGAAGATTCTTGTTGAGAATAGACCCGAATTACAGAGTGAAGATCCTGGATCAAATACAGAAGTTATACCAAACACTTTCTCCAAATCGACCCTTTAGGTACGACTATATGGATGATTTAAATTTACAGAAATATGAATCTGAGGCTAAATGGAAGCAAATCATTACGCTCAGTGCTATCCTTATGATATTTGTTTCAAGTATTGGATTGTTTGGCCTTGCTATGTTAACCATCAATCAGCGGACTAAGGAAATTGGCATCCGGAAGGTTTTGGGTGCAAGCTTATTTGAAATTTCCAATGGTCTTTCAAAAAACTATATTTCTTTGGTGTGTTTTGCAATGGTATTTGCCATACCTGCGGCCTATTTTGTTGCAACTAAATGGCTTGAAAATTTTGCTAATCGCATTACTATTTCTTGGTGGTTCTTCTTTCTTGGTTCTTTGTTTGTCCTTGTAATTACTTTGTTGACAGTGAGTTATCAGGCCATTAAAGCTGCTTTGATGAATCCGGTAAATAGTTTGAAAACGGAGTAGGATGTGAATGGTAAATGGTAAATAGTGAATTGTGAATGGTGTAAAATGTAAAATGTAAAATGTGAGATGTGAATTCCAGTTGGAGCGACAGGTAGAGGAAGGCCCGCGTGCCTTCCCGGACTGAATGTTTATAGTAGGGTGTAAATGGTAGAAATGATATTAAAAAATAAATCATGATAAATAATTATTTTAAAATAGCATGGAGAAATCTTTCCAAAAGCAAGATGCTCAATTTGATCAATATTCTGGGTTTATCTCTTGGAGTGAGTGTTTGTTTGGTTATTTTCCTCATCACAAGCCATGAATTGAGTTATGATAATTTTCATCCATCTAAAGAGCGGATTTATCGCATTGTTGGGACTACACAATTCCAGGATGAAGAACCAAGGCTTTTGGGATATGTACCTTCACCACTACCTATGCGTGTGAGAGAGCAGATAACAGGGATAGAAAATGTTGCGGGTTTCTATAATTATTATGCCAAAGTTCAAGTGCCTCAAGGGCTGGACAAACCAAAGGAATTTTTGCCCAACAGTGAATTGCCATCGCCCATCGTTGTTGCCGAATCTTCCTATTTCAATATCTTTCAATATGAGTGGTTGGCTGGTAATAAACAAACAGCATTGAGTGAGCCATTCAAAGTGGTGCTCACGGAAAGTGCGACTAAAAATTATTTTGAGAATGAAAATCCTGAAAGTATCCTAGGTCGAGTCATTACATATAATGATTCCTTGCAAGTCACAATCTCAGGAGTTGTAAAAGGTTGGAATAAAAATACTGACTTTGGTTTTACTGATTTTATTTCTTTTCCAACTGTGCAAAATAGTTTCCTGAAATATAATATTGACATGGAAAGTTGGGGCGTTTGGGATTATTATTCTCAAGCATTTATAAAATTGTCTCCTGGTGTTTCTACCTCACAAATAGAAACTCAATTCAATCAATTGGTGAAAGATTATTTCGTCGGCGAACAAAATAGTTTACAATTACAACCATTATCTGATATCCATTACAATGCACTTTATAGTGATGGATATTCAAGAAAAGCACATTTGCCAACATTGTATGGATTGGTGGGTATAGCCATTTTTATATTGTTAATAGCCATAATTAATTTTATAAATTTATCAACTGCACAATCTGTAAGAAGGTCAAAAGAAATTGGCATTCGTAAAGTTTTGGGAAGCAGCCGCTTCAGTTTGAAAATGCAATTTTTTAGTGAGATATTTATACTTACTGCATTGTCAATCGCAATTTCTGCGCTGATGCTAGTGCCTATCTTGAAAGCCTTCCAATCATATATTCCAGAAGGAGTGATCATTAATCCATTTGATTACAAAACTTGGTTGTTTTTGGGCATCATTTTATCTGTGACAACTATACTTGCTGGCTTTTATCCTGCCAAGATTCTATCAGCTTTCAACCCGATTAGGAGTTTAAAAGGAAAGGCTATATCTGGGGAGCATCAGTCAGGTTGGTTGCGGCAATCATTGATTGTCTTCCAATTTTCAATCTCATTGATATTCATCATAGGTTCTATCGTTGCGAACAAACAGATTCATTTTATGCTGAATGCTGATATGGGCTTCGCCAAAGATGCGATCATTAATTTGCGTCCTGGCAGAGAAGAAAGCTCAGAAAAAAAGCAATTATTGGCCCAAAGACTCCAACAAATTCGAGGGGTAAATGCTGTGAGCTTACATCGCGAAACACCTGCTGCTGCCAGACATGGTGGAACTTCGATCAAGAGCATTGGAAGTAATGGCACTGGTAAAGAAATCATATCGTCTTTTGGTTTTGCTGATGCGCTTTATCTCCCACTTTATCAAATAAAGATAGTGGCAGGTCGCAACCTGGCTCCTTCAGATACCATCCGAGAATTTGTCATAAATGTGCAGACTGCAAACGCCTTGGGTTTTGACAAACCAGAAGCAGCATTGGGTCAGATGGTAGAAGTAGGTATTTCTGGAAAAAAAGGTCCGATAGTTGGCGTTGTCCAAGATTTTCATTCCCAGTCTTTTCATGAGCCTATTGGTCCATTTTTCATTACCTCATTGACAGATGCTGGCCAAACAATTAGTGTAAAATTAGACCTTGGTAACAATGAAGAAATAGGTTTAAATAATGCAATTGCTTCAATAGAAAATGTGTGGAAAGATATTTTCCCCGATAAACCTTTCAATATGACCTTTTTTGATGAGGCTATTGCTGGATTTTATGAAAAAGAACAAAAGACGTCCAAATTGATAAATACTGCAATGGGCATTGCCATCTTTATTTCCTGCATGGGACTTTTTGGATTGATCAGTTTTACAACCGAACAGAGAAAAAAGGAAATCGGCATTCGGAAAGTTCTTGGAGCTAGCATCACAAATATTATGTTGATGATGGCCAAAAATTTGATTTTTTTAATACTGATTTCACTGGTGATTGCAAGTCCAATTGCATTTTATTTTTCTAGTCAATGGCTCACTGATTTTGTGTACAGGACGAGTATTGATTGGTGGGTATTTTTACTTGCAGGCTTGTCTGCTGTTTTGATTGCTTTATTTACGATCAGTTTTCATACGTTTAGTGCGGCTAGGGCGAACCCTGTGAGAAATTTGAGCAGTGAATGAGTATTAATGGATAATGGTAAATAGTGAATAGTGAATAGTGAATAGTGAATAGTGAATGGTGAATAGTGAATAGTGAATAGTGAATAGTGAATAGTGAAGGTGTTAAATATAAAATGTGAATTTCAATTGGAACGACATGCAGAGGAAGGCCCGTGTGCCTTCCCTAACGGAATGTTTATAGTAGGCTGTGAATGGTAGAAATGATATTAAAAAAATTAAAAAATAAATCATGATAAATAATTATTTTAAAATAGCATGGAGGAATCTTTGGAAAAACAAGACCTTTTCGGCGATCAATATTGCCGGATTGAGTCTTGGAATTGCTGTTTTTACCCTTATCATGTTATGGGTCAAAAATGAGTATTCATACAATGATTTTTATCGCGATAAAGCTCGGATCGCAGCTGTCATGATCAACCAATCATTTGAAAGCGGAGAAATACAAACTTACCCTGCTACACCCCTGCCTTTGGCCAAAGCATTGATGGACGATTTACCTGGTGTCAGTCTTGCAGCAACTACTACCTGGGGAGATCAATTACAATTTACAGTTGATGATAAGGATTTTATTGAGTATGGGCTTTATGTCAGCCCTGAATACATGAATGTTTTTGGATATGAATTGATCAAAGGAGAAAAGAAAGAAATTCTTAAAAAGCCCAATACAATTGTCATTACTGAAAGCATCGCTGAAAAGTATTTTGGTGCCGAGAACCCTGTTGGCAGATCCATAGTTATAGGCAAAGAAAGAACTTGCGAAGTTGTCGGTGTTATGAAAAACGTACCAAGAAATGCGACCAACCAGTTTAATTTTCTGTTGCCATTGCAAGATTATTTAGATGCATACTCCTTCACACAAAGTAATTGGGAAGCCAATAATATGCGCACCTATTTAAAAATTGCTCCCACAGCAAATTTTTCGGAGATCAATCAGAAAATACAAACTTTTATTCATGGCTACACAGATAAGCAAGCAACAAGCTCTATGTTTTTATGGAAGATGGATGACTGGTATTTGAGGAGTAATTTTAAAGAAGGAAGAATGGAAGGCGGCCAAATCATGTACGTCAGAATTTTTACAATTATAGCTTTCATCATATTATTATTGGCTTGTGTCAACTTTATGAATTTATCAACTGCCACAGCTACTCAACGCTTGAAAGAAATTGGTGTGCGGAAGAGTATTGGTGCCGACCGCTGGATGTTGTTTCGTCAGTTTTTGATGGAATCGATATTGTTATCCTCTATTGCAGGTATTATTTCAATCGGTTTTTTGAAAGTCGTCATCCCAATTTTTAATACGCACTTCTATAAGAGCTTGGATCTGGGGCTCAATCAACCCTTACATTTGGTCCTTTATCTGTGCATCATATTAATTGCGGGACTCTCTGCAGGATTTTATCCCGCCTTTATTTTATCCAAATTTGATTCGGTTAAGGCATTGAAGAAAGAAGGACTTTCAGGTTTTGGAAGTGCATCCATAGTCCGAAAGACTCTCGTAGTAGTGCAGTTTGCCATGACTATATTATTGCTTACCGGCACCTTGACAGTTTCCCGGCAAATGGATTATTTACAAGAGAAAGACCTGGGGTATGACAAAGAAAATCTCATTTGGTTTGCAAATAGTATTCCGTATAATAAGATTGAAACTGCTAAACTCGAGATATCAAAAATTCCCGGAGTTGTTCATACAGCTGTTTCCTCGATGACTTTCAACGGCAGCAATAACAGAGGGCACAATGTAACGTGGTCGGGCAAAAAGGAAGGTCAGGATGTTTTTTTTAACTTCATAGTAGGAGACCAAGACCTCACAGAAACCATGGGTCTTGAAATCGTTGAGGGAAGACCGTTCTCTAAAGATATTTCGACAGATACCAGTGCCTACATCCTCAATGAAGAAGCAGTAAGAAAAATGAATCTATCAAACCCCATTGGCCAAATCATTGAAACTGAAGGTGGCAAAGGAGAGGTTGTAGGTATTATGAAAGATTTTCATTTTGAATCACTCCACAATCCCATAGGTCCAGTGATACTCAGCTATCACCCGGATTGGACTTGGTTGATGTACGTGCGAATGGATGGTAAAAACAACAAAGAAGCGATAAGTGCCATTGAAGATATCTACCAAAAAATGGCCCCGGGTTATCTGTTTGAATATAATTTTCAGACAGAACAGCCTCAATGGTTTTATAAAAGTGAAGAACAAACTGCTTTACTCAGCAAGTGGTTTTCTGGAATTGCAATTCTGCTTTCTTGTCTTGGACTATTGGGATTGACCATATTTACAGTTGCCAGAAAAGAAAAAGAAATCAGCATTCGAAAAGTGATGGGCGCCTCTGCAAAACAAATCGTATTTTTAATTGCAGGACAATTTATTTTATTGGTTTTATTAGCCATCGCAGGCTCACTTTTACCGGCATATTATGTATCTCATTCCTGGCTGGAAAATTTTGCATACTATACGCCTTCTTCGTGGACTAGTTATCTGGCGGGTCCGGTATTGGCCATCTTTTTGGCTTTGATTACCATTGCGTTGAATGTTTTAAAAGTCGCATTGAGCAACCTGGTGAAGGCTCTACGTTCGGAGTGAAAATGATTATTGCGGCAAAAGAGAACAAAGGTTTTAAATAAAATTAATTAAAAGGGTATGAGTTTGTAACCTTATTAAATTCAAAAAGTTTATCAATCTGAATGGGTGCATTTCATCACTTCTTAAATTTGTAGTTGGGATTTTGTCATGATTTTTGGAAGCTTCGCCAAAAATCCCGCCAAAATCATATTCACTTTTCATTTTTCGCCATGGACTTCATCCATGGTTATTAATATTTAACCCTTCTGGGGTATTTAAAACGAAGTGATGAA
>JAKQLF010000293.1 GCA_029567325.1 Bacteroidota bacterium
AGGTATCAAGATACCTGCAACCGCTCCTATAATGATCGCCTCCATAGGAGTGATCACGTCTGCTCCTGCTGTGATACCTACAAGACCACCTAAGATACCGTTTAACAACATAGAATGGTCATATGATTTAAACATTAAGTATGCGGTTACGAATGCTGAAATTGCACCTGCAGCAGCACCCATAGATGTTGTTACAAAAACCAAAGAAACAACTGCTGGATCTGCAGATAATACAGAACCACCGTTGAATCCATACCAACCAAACCAAAGTAAAAACACACCTATTGTTGCTAATGGCATACTGTGACCCGGTATAGGCTTGATTCCTGTAGGGGTATATTTTCCTTTTCTCGCACCAAGTAATATAATACCTGCCAATGCACCCCATCCACCAACAGAGTGAACCAAAGATGATCCTGCAAAGTCATGGAAACCTAGTTCATTCAACCAGCCTCCACCCCATTTCCACATTCCTGTGATTGGGTAAGCGATCATAACAAAAATGGTAGTGAAAACCAAAAAAGGAATCAATTTCACCCTTTCTGCAACCGCTCCAGATACGATGGTAGCGCACGTTGCAGCAAACATTCCTTGAAAAATAAAATCAGTCCAGTAAGTATATTTACCTCCTGCGTAGCTTATCAAACCAGCGTCACCTTCTGGCGATCCTATGCCAAAGCCAGAAAATCCAAACCATCCACCAGCATAATCAGCTCCTGGATACATCAAATTGAAACCCATGATTGCATAAGTTAGCAGCCCTATGCAAGGTATAATGGAGTTTTTAAATAAAATGTTAACTACATTTTTCTTTTGTACGAAACCTGCTTCAACACATGCAAATCCTAAGTGCATGATGAAAACAAAGGTTGTTGCAAGCATTATCCACAGGTTATTTACCGTGAACATTTCTTGTGAGATTGTTGCTTCTTCCATATTTATCGATTTAGTCTAATTTTGTATTACGTAATTTGTTTTTAAAAAAGAATCTTAAAGTGCTGATTCGTTGACTTTGGCAGTTCTTACACTTATGATTTCATCAATACCTATGATGAGGATTTTACCATCACCAATTTCTCCTGTGTGTGCAGCTTTCCTGATGGTCGCCGCAACCTTTTCAGCATTGTCATCAGTGACAACCACTTCAATTTTCAATCTCGCGATATAACCAAGGTCATACTCCGCACCTCTGTAGACTACATGTTCACCTGCTTGTTTACCAAAACCTTTCACTTCGGAAAAGGTGAAGAAGTTCGCACCGATTTCACTCAATGCAGTCTTCACTGGTTCAAACTTTGATGATCTGATGATTGCTTCAATTTTCTTCATACCAAATCTTTTTTTTTAATAGCTAGTTAAATCAGTTAATTTCTTTTGCAAGATTAATTCATAAGTTGATGACTCAAAATAATACTTTGCTGTATATTTGTCATATCCAAAAGATGATAGTTACAACTTAAACAATTCATTTTCAATAAATTGAGTATACTTGTCTTGCTATGCCTATATCTCAAACTGATCAACTTTTTACGCTTATAAAGTCACTTTCGAAGGCTGAAAAACGCAATTTCACTGTGTATGCCAATAGAATTCAAGATAGCGACACCCTTAAATATGTGCAGCTTTTTGAATTGATGGACAAACAAAAGGACCTAAATGAGCCTCAAATTTTGCAAAAACTCAAGGATACTGACAAATCGCAATACAGTAACCTCAAACGACATTTGTACAAACAAATCATGATCAGTCTCCGCATGATTTACATCCAAAAAAAGGCAGATATTGAAATTCGGGAATATTTGGACTTTGTGGATATTCTGTACAGCAA
>JAKQLF010000306.1 GCA_029567325.1 Bacteroidota bacterium
CCTGCATCCACAACGATCCCCCAATCTGCGGAGTTGCCCTTCACCCAAATGGCAAGGTAATGCTCCTTGTTGTCCGTACCGAGATAGGCGTCCTGATTGATGATGAACCAGCCCTGCGCTTTGGTAGCGGCGTATTGAGCCACAAAGTTATTGCTGGAATTGTATTGCCCCAATTGAACTTGCACACGAGGGTTGGGTTTTTTCTTCAAAATCATCGTAGCAATAATTCCGGTGTTGGCTGCCCGACTGCTTCCAGCAGGTGGTTTGCCTTCAAAGTACATGGCATCTACAAAAACGGGCATGTAACCTTGCCCAATGTACAAATTGGCTTGCGCCACAATCTGGTTTTCGGGGATGTTCATCAGGGTGATGTAGTCTCCTCCTACTGCCTTGGTGATCTGGGCACTCAATGCGAAGGGAGTAACAATGAGCAAGGCACAAAAGAAGCACTTGCTCCAAAAAAAATGTTTCATGGTGGTTGAATTAGGTGTAATAAAATGTAATTGCAAGTGCTTGTGTGCCCGGCGGAAGGAAGTGTTCCGGGATGGGAGGATGTTTTTTGTAGTGTTTTTGTTAATGATTGTTAAATGATTGGTGATTTACCACCACAATTTTGTTTGCAAAAAAACTTTTTTGTCTGTATATTTTGGAAAATACGCAAGAAGTTACGGACACAAGTATTTCAAAACTGACCAAGCTGGAAAAATTGAGCTATGGATACCTTAATCGATGTGAAAAGTAAAAAATTGATCGTGCAGCAAATCTTAGAGCAGCTTGCACAAGTTGACTCAACGGAGCCTGCCGACGCAACCATCAAAATTCTGGATCAAACAGGCGGTCACTACCTCCTGTTCAACAATACCTGGAAAGATGGGCGCAGGTATTATGGCTGTTTTTTGCACATAGACGTCCATCCTGATGGCAAAATCTGGCTTCAGCACGATGGTACCGGCTTAAATATAGCAGAGCAATTACTTGAAGCAGGAATTGCAAAAGAAGAAATTGTACTGGGTTTTCAGCCACCTTCAGTGAGGGGAGTGTTGGGATTTGGGGGCGGGTGAACTTAAGCCGTTGGCTTGAAAATTAGATGGGGTGTCATTGATGTTTTTTGTCGTTTGCAACCCTATAATTCAAGTCTAGGAAGCCCCTCACCATTTTTATTTTCATGATTAAAAATATATAGCACTGCTGTTACAAGTCTAAAAGACTGTATAATAGGGGAAAGAATTGCATCAACGAGTTTTGATTATTATCAAAATTGAATGATATTTTTAAGAATTTTAGCGGCCTTTTGTATGTCATCACTTTGATTAGGATTTGATTTTTGCTCAATGCTAGCCACTGATACTTTAGCATTAGATTCATTAAAATATACCCTTATAGCTACTGGTGCATAAATCCGAAGTTCTAATACTTTATACTGGCTATTACTCGGCGTAACATCTTTGATAATCTTGGTATCTGGGTAAAAGGGAGATAAGAGGTTCCTGTTTTTGGCCTTTAAGAACCCTTCAATGATTGAATTCTGAACATCCTTGGCTAGGTTTTCAAAATCTTTTTCAAAGTCAGCATGGAAGGTGCAATCTCCAAGTATAGTTTTCAATTTTTCAAAATTAGATGCAATCAAATATTTCCAATGTTCAAACGAGATTTGATTTGTGATCTGCCTAACAGTTGAGATAAATAGTTGTTCTGAAAAATCAATGCCTAGAAAAGCATTAAATGACTCAGGGTA
>JAKQLF010000358.1 GCA_029567325.1 Bacteroidota bacterium
TTTGGCATGTTTTCTTCATTGTTTCCAAAGTGATCAGCCTTATAATACCTTTCTGAAGTTTTTCTTAAATCTATTTCAGTTTAGTAAATAGATTCTTCATATTATAAATAAAAAGATGTGTCCTAACCAGAGGCCACGAGCCTCGAGCTCGATCCGCGTTCCACGAGCTTCGTGGTATTATTGAAGACAATTGCAAATCCGTTTAAAGAATTTTAAGACCCTGAATTGAATGCGATTAAACGCAAAATTTTGATTGTTTCCAATATTTTATTAAACAACTGCATCTAAAATCAGAACTCCTATTAGGCCCAAAACAGAGATAAGTGTTTCCATCAATGTCCATGAGGCAAATGTTTGCTTCAGGGTCAAATTGAAAAACTCTTTGAACATCCAAAATCCGGAATCATTGATATGTGAACCAAAAACCGAACCTGTTCCCACTGCCAAAACCATCATTTCAGGTCGAATTGCTCACGCAACCACCAAGGGTGAGACTATTCCTGCTGCAGTAATCCCTGCCACCGTTGCCGATCCGATGGTAACCCTCAAAAGCGCAGTCACAATCCAGGCAAATAAAATAGGCGGCATTTGCCATTCACTACTGAAAGAAGAGATATATTCAGATGTACCGCTGTCGGTAAGCACTTGTTTGAAAACACCCCCAGCAGTAATGATCAACAAAATCATGGCAATTCCGGAAATGGCTTCGCTCAACCACTTCATGGTTGTTTCCATGGTGTTTCCTTGTCTGATTCCAAAAACGTAAATCGCCAAAATACAAGCAACCAATAAGGCAATGGTAGAATCTCCCAGGAACAATATTATGGAGGTAAGTGTACTGCCGGGGTCCATAAATGCTTTGGCGGCTACTGCGGCTGAAATTAGAATGACAGGTAATAATGCAATGGTGAAACTTGAAAAAGTACTTGGTAATTTGGTGAAAACCCGTTCTTCAGATCCACCCCCAAATAATCCTGTGATGTCTACTTCGATGCCCTTGAGTAATCTTCCAAGTAAAGGTCCTGTAAGGATGATGATTGGAATAGCTAGGATGACTCCGTAGATCAAAACCTTTCCTGTATCGGCGCCAAATGCGTTGACCAAAACTACAGGTCCTGGATGTGGCGGTAAAAAACAATGAGTAATACTCAATGCCGAAGCCATCGGTATCGCAATGTACAATAAAGGCATTTTGGTACTTCTTACCAAAGAGAATATCAAAGGCACCAGGATGACAAAACCTGCATTGTAATATAGCGGAATTCCAATCAAAAATCCGGTAAGCACAACGGCCCATTGGATATTTTTCACACCAAATGCATTGATCAATGTAGATGAGATCCTTTGTGCTCCCCCACTAACTTCAAGGATTTTTCCTAAGATTGCGCCTAAGCATATGATCAAGGCCAGCCCACCCAAAGTACTTCCAACACCTTTTTCAACCGATTTTAGCACCTCTCCTCCTGTCATACCAAGTGCCAGTCCAGAAAGAATGGCTACAATCAACAAAGAAAGAAATGGACTCATCTTCTTTACAGTCAAAATAACCTGCAAAGCAATTGCCAATAGAATGATTACAAATGTCATAAATCGTTGGTTTATAAATCTTTAATTATTGAACGGTGATGGTTTTGGACACCACGTTACTCGTTGTTTTGTTTTTGACGTTTGGTTGTCCTCCTCCAATACTGATGGTCACCTTTCCTTTTGGTTGGTAAGATTCACCAGATTCAGAAACAAGAGAGAGATCGTCCGCAGATAAAGTAAAAGTCACTTCTTTACTTTCTCCCGGTTGTAAAGAAAGTCTGGTAAATTCTTTCAATGCTCTTATTGGAGCCTTAGTTTTTTGCCCCACATGACTCACATATAATTGCGCTACTTCCTCGCCAGCAACTTTACCGGTATTGGTAATAGTTGTCTTAAATGTAATCTCATTCCCTTTTTTGATGGAGCTTTTTGCTGTAATGGATCCATATTTGAATGTCGTATAAGACAATCCAAATCCAAATGGAAATAATGGCTCACCTTTGAAATAGCGATAAGTTCTATTATCCATATCATAACTTTTGAAGTCTGGAAGATCACTGTCGCTTTTATAGAAGGTTATTGGCAATCGTCCAGCAGGATTGTAATCACCAAATAAAACATCAGCCACTGCATCGCCAGCACTTTGACCAGCATACCATGCATCCACAATAGCAGGTACATTTTCACTTTCCCAGGGCATGGCGACTGCACTTCCTGCCATCAAGACAAAAACCAAAGGTTTTCCAGTAGATTTCAATGTTTTCATCAGATTGGTTTGGACTGTTGGAAGCAATATGGAAGTTCGATCACCGCCGTCAAAACCAGGCAAATTGACTTTCATTTCTTCGCCCTCCAATTGTGGTGAAATTCCTCCAACGTATAAAATGGCATCAACACTTGCCATTCTTTGAGCAAGCGCTTCAAAATCAGTTTTTACCTTTTGGCCAGCTCTAAACCTCACCCAAGCATTTCCTTCGTTTTGATAGTATTCCACTACAATTTTCTTCTTTTCGCCTTTTTTCATAGGTAAATCAAATTGGCGAGGACCCCATCTATTGCGTGTCCAAGCATTTTCAATTTCTTTACCATCAACAAAAACCCGATAGCCGTCATCGGCTCCTATTTCAAAGTGGTAGGTTTCATCCGTTTGGGAGGTAAAAAAGGTGGTGTACCTAGCAGAAAATCTTTGCGAATTGATTTGTACTGAAGGGCTTTCACCTTCAAACCAAAAATGATCTATTTCTTTTTCGTAAGCAATCATGGTTGGTTTGCCGGCCAGTGAATCGTTATTGAAATATTCCGCTTTTACACCTTTCATATTATCCACATCATAATGATCTGTGATGGGAATATAAGTGAGTAGAGTATCGTCGGTGAAGTTGATGGCTTTTTCATAAATGACTTCCACGTCCTTACCCAATTTATTTTTAAGACCATCCAAAACGGTGATTCTTTGGCTAGGAATGCCGTTGTAATTGCCCAATATGGCGATGTTGTTATCAGCATTTGGCCCAATTACGGCTATTTTTTTGATGTTTTTTGAAAGGGGTAGGGTGTTGTTTTCGTTTTTCAAAAGGACCATAGACTGTCTGGCCATTTTTAAAGCATGATCCTTATGAGCCTTTGATTCTAATACCTGATCTGAAGTTTGTGCGTATTTTACCATAGAAACTGGATCAAACATGCCCAGTTTGTACCTGATTTCAAATAACCTCTTGAGTGAAACATCTAGTTGAGCTTCCGTGATATTTCCTTTTTTGACAGCATCAATCAGTGAATAATATACGTCTGTTCCACATTCTATATCTGTACTATGCAAAACAGCATCAATAGAAGCACTTTCTGCATCAGGATGTGTTTTGTGATATTTAAAAAAGTCATCTATTGCCCAACAATCACTTGTCAAATAACCCGTGAATCCCCATTGTTTGCGCAACACATCGGTCAGTAATTCATCATTTCCACAACAAGGTTGATCTCTGAATTGGTTATAAGCACACATGACTCCAGCTACATTGGCTTTGGTTATCAATTCCTTGAAGGCAGGAAGATAAGTATCCCATAAATCATAATTATTGGTGCTGAAATTGTCGACATGTCTTGATGGTTCTGGTCCACTATGCACTGCAAAATGTTTAGCGCAAGCTGCAGCTTTTAAATATTTTGGATCATTGCCTTGTAAACTTCTTACAAATGCAGCGCCCATTGTTCCTGTAAGAAATGGATCTTCTCCATATGTTTCCTGGCCTCGTCCCCATCTTGGATCGCGGAAAATATTGATATTGGGTGTCCAATAAGTAAGTCCCATGTATCTTTCGCTATTCCGGCCTTGGGCAGTAGCTTTATTGAAAACCGCACGACCTTCCAAGGCTGAATAATCCGCCATCCTAGCCAATGAAAGGGTGTCCCAAGTAGCAGCCATTGCAATTGCTTGTGGATAAACTGTCACTCTGTAGGGCGTTCGCGCCACACCGTGCAACACTTCATTCCACCAATCGTAAGCTGGAATACCCAATCTTGGAATGGCAGGTGTATGATTGATCATTTGGTAAACTTTTTCCTCCAGAGTCAGTCGATCCAATAAATCATCGATTCGTTGATCAGTGGGTAAATTTGGATTCCAAAAGGGTAAGTTTTTATAGTCTTGTGCATTTGCAATTTGAAGGCACAAAAACATCAAGGCGACTATCTGCTTCATTTCAGTTTAAATGTGATTATGAACAATTTGAACATGATTTTCTATGTAGGAAATCGCGCACAAAATGTACATTATATGTTGTTTATGAAAGTTTTTGCTCCATTATTTGAAGATTTTTAACTAATTCGTCGAAACCTTTATTTTTTTTCTATTGGTTAGCCCGGTGTCAGCTATCTGAAGTCAGTTTTCATTTATCTAAGATTATAAGTGCTCATATTTTTGTCATCGTAGAAACATTAAGGATTTAATACTTTATCAAATAAAAAGAAAATCGTGTGAAGGGGTATAATGTGTATTAAAATATACAATGAGTTTGTATTTTGTTTCTTATTGCAATGAGATATTGGCCATTTCAATAATTTCGTCACATTTAGCTTCAAATCGTTAAAACAAATAGGAATGGAAATTTACTTTTCAGAGTTTATTGGCACTTTTATGCTGTTACTTTTGGGGACAGGAGTCGTTGCCAATGTGATCTTAAAACAGACAAAAGCAAATGGCAGTGGTTGGATTGTCATCACATTTGGATGGGCGATGGCCGTTTACATGGGAGTACTAATCGGAACAAAATCTGGTGCTCACATCAATCCTGCAGTCAGCATCGCAATGGCAGCGGTTGGTAAATTGGATTTAGCCTTATTACCTGGGTATCTAATTGCACAATTGGCTGGTGCATTCTTGGGCTCATCTGTGGCATGGTTGGTTTATAAAGATCATTTTGAAGTTACTGATAGTCAAGGCATTAAGTTAGGTGTATTCGCTACTGGGCCAGAAATCAGAAATCCTCTGTCAAATCTTTTGAGTGAAATAATTGGGACCTTTGCCCTGATTCTTGGCGTATTATTTATCCCCGGTGCAAGTGATGAAAATGGAGCACTGAATGCTTTGCCTGCTGCACTCATTGTATTGGCTGTTGGACTTAGTTTGGGTGGCACGACGGGATATGCCATCAATCCTGCCAGAGATCTGGGTCCTCGCATCGCTCATACTTTGCTTCCTATCAAAGGGAAGGGTGGTAGTGATTGGTCGTATAGTTGGATTCCGATTGTTGGACCAGTTATAGGGGCGTTACTTGCAGTTTTGGTCTACCAAATGAGTTCATAAAGTAGAAAGTTCATAAAGTAGAAAGTTCGGGTTTGTAATTATATATATACGCAACGCCTTATATTTGTACAGGAGGAATTAGAAGGGGCGAAAAGCTTTCGCCCTTGAAGATTGTTGCAAAAACTGACCGCTGACTACTGTCCTATCCTACATCTGTCAAATCAATAGGCAACCTCCTCAATCTCACACCCGTCAAATTGAAAATGGCATTTCCCAAAGCAGGGGCAATCGGTGGTAAACCCGGTTCTCCAACGCCTCCAGGTTTTTCCTGATTTTCCATGATGTGGATATCGACTATAGGCATCTCTTGCAACCTCATAACCTCGTAAGTATTGAAATTGGTTTGATCACATTTGCCATCATTGAAGGTAATTCCACCTTTTATAGCCGCCGTCAAGCCCATGACAATGTTGCCCTCTGTTTGAGCCTTGACCATATCTGGATTTACAAAAAGACCACAATCTATGATGGAAGTAACTTTTACTATTTTGATCTCTCCGTCCACTTTTGCAACTTCAACAGCTGATGCACTCATGGAAGAAAATGATCGGAACATGGCGATACCTCTTGCATGCCCTGCAGGTAAAGTTGGGTAGGAGGCCAACATGCTTTCTAATTTATCAAGAACATTGAGATCTCGGGGACTATTTCTCAACAATTCTTTCCTTGCCTTCAAGGGATCCTTTCCAGCTTTATGAGCCATCTCATCGATGAAACATTCCTGCCCCCAAGCAAAATTGGAAGCATAAACAGATCTCCACCACAAAATAGGGATGGCAGTTTTTACCCTGCTATAAGAAAGGTGGTGTACACCAAAACCGTATTTGTGATTCTCCATGCTCAATTCACCAGCGATCCAATCATCTGCTCTGAACGCTTGGATACCATTCCAATGTTGACCTTGGATAGATTCGCCAATGGCTTGATGTGAAAAGGCAGCAAGACTATTTCCTCTTCCAATGATTCCTCTCATTTTTGACATCATAGCAGGTCTGAAAGGACCCTGAGTCATGTCCTCTTCTCTTGGCCAAATAACTTTAACTGGTGCTTGCACTTGCTTGGATAAATCGATGGCTTCGGCCATGAAATTCATAAAGGCTTTTCTACCGAAAGATCCGCCAAGAAGAGTTGGATTTATTTTTACTTTAGACTTATCGATGCCGAGTTGCGCTGCAGTTTCCTCTAGTGCTCCATCTGGTCCTTGGATAGGTGCCCAAACTTCAACACTACCATCAGTTTTTACATGCGCTGTCGCATTTACAGGCTCAATGGCGGCATGTGATAAAAATGGCGTTTCGTACAAGCCTTCCAAAGTGTTTTCAGATGCTGCAAACATGGCATCAAAATCTCCTGTTTCTTCTGCTCTCACACCGGGTTTTTTCGATGCGGCTTCCATGTCGGCAAAGTATTGATCACTATTGATTGAGCCCGTTATCTGACTATTGTCCCATACAATTTCCAGTAATTTACTTGCCTTGAGCGCTGCCCAATAATTGTCCGCAACAACTGCTACGGCTTTGGTTTTACCACCTGGATAACTGTGATCTGTTGTTAAAACATGCTTCACACCTTTGACAGCTTTGGCTTTTACATCATTGAAACTGACCAATTTGCCTTGTACAGAAGGTGCGTGAATCGTTACCGCGTATAACATATTTGGCACTACGATATCTATTCCAAAAACTGCTTCACCTGTTACTTTTGCAGGAACATCCAGTCTTTTGGCATACTTTCCTAAAATTTTGAACTCAGAAACTTCCTTGAGTTTTGGGTCTGTAGGCACTGCTAATTTGGACGCATCCGTAACCAACTCTCCATATGTAAATGAAGCTCTGGTATTTTTATTATAAACTTTGCCATCTTCTGCATAACAATCTGCAGGGGACACTTTCCATTTATTCGCAGCCGCCTGGATGAGCATTTCTTTGGCTGTCGCTCCCGCCTTTCTCAGATTTTCCCACAGACCACGCACAGTACTTGAACCACCTGATTGTTGGGAACCAAACTGCGCATTTCCATCTGATGGAATGATGTTGATTTTATCAAGACTTACTTCTAGTTCTTCTGCGATGATTGATGGTACAGCTTGGTATGACCCTTGGCCCATATCCGGACGACTATTTACCAAAGTGATCTGTCCGCTTGGTGAAATCATCACAAACGGATTGAGTTCTAGTGCAGCAGCCACGCCATCTAGTTTGACAATCGTTTGTGCTGCATTTAATCCTGGAATGCCCAAAATCAAACCAGCAGATGCTAAACCTGATATTTTAAGAAAATCTCTTCTATTATTGACAACACTCATTGCTTGTGTTTTAAAATTGTTCTTCAAATGAAAAAAAATGTACTATTTGTTCATTCCTACCTTAGTCTGGCTGGAAGCGGCACTTTTAATGGCTTTTCGAATGCGGTCGTACGTGCCACATCTACAAATATTCCCCGACATATAAGCATCGATATCTTCATCGGTTGGGTTGGGAGTTTCTGCCAACAAAGCCACAGCGGACATAATTTGACCACTTTGACAATAACCACATTGAGGTACTTGCTCCGCTATCCATGCCTCTTGCACTGCATGTAGGGTAGCTGGCGAACCAACACCTTCAATGGTTGTGATTTTTTCCTTTCCTTTGAGCGCACTTAATGGCATGCTGCAACTTCTCGTAGCATTGCCGTCAATATGAATGGTGCACGCGCCACACATGGCCATACCGCAACCATATTTTGTACCTTTCAAACCTACCAAATCTCTGATTGCCCACAATAATGGCATATCCGCTTCCGCTTCTATTTGGTATTTTTTCTTATTTACAGTCAAGTTATATTTAGGCATTTCTTGATATTTTTCTTTGCACTTTTTATGTTTGCCAAATATACGTTGCCTGGTTTTTATTTTAAGAAACTTTTTATTTTTATTATTTGAATTCAGTTAGCAGCTCCATCAGGCTTTCAGCATTCAGCAATCAGCTTTCAGTTTTCTGAAGGCTGAAGACTGAAAACTGATTGCTGATAACTGAAATTTGGTAGATTAAGTAATTGAAAAGTGTATTTTTACGACTCAATTTAAATAACCAATCTGCAAGGTGACCAAGATACAAAACGAGGACCACGCCAAACTCACTCCCTTGATGGCGCAATACTACAAACTCAAGGCTCAACATCCAGATGCCATTTTGTTGTATAGAGTAGGAGATTTTTATGAGACTTTTGGAAGCGATGCGGTAACTGTAGCCAATGTTTTGGGCATTATTTTGACCAAACGAAATAATGGCGGAGTTGATATTGAACTAGCAGGTTTTCCATACCATTCCCTTGATCTTTATTTGCCAAAAATTGTGCGAGCAGGATTTAGAGTGGCACTTTGTGAGCAATTAGAAAAACCTTCAAAAGAGAAAAAAATTGTGGATAGGGGAGTGACCGATGTAGTCACACCAGGTTTGACAATAGATGATGCCCTTCTTGACCGTAAATCCAATAATTACTTAGCTTCCATCCATTTTACTGCGAAAGGTTTACATGGACTTGCATTCATTGATATCTCAACAGGAGATTTTTTGGTCAGTGAAGGAAATATAGACACCATTACCAAACTGATTGAAGGATTTTCCCCCTCAGAAATCATACATTCGAGATCATACTCACAACAATTGGAGGATCATTTTGGGGACAGGTATTACCACTATGGTTTGGATGAATGGATATTTACCGAGGATTTTACCAGAGAAAGGCTTTTGGATAAATTCAATGTGACCAATCTCAAGGGTTTTGGCATCGAAGAAATGACTCAAGCACAAATTGCTGCGGGTTCAATACTCTATTATTTAGCCAATACCAAGAATGATAAATTAGGCCATATTTCTGGTATCAATCGCATTCATACAGAAGAATACGTTTGGCTGGACAGATTTACGATTCGTAATTTGGAGTTAGTCAATAGCTTTCATGACACGGGTAAAAGTTTGCTCAACATTTTGGACCAAACTTCTTCTCCAATGGGAGCGAGACTTTTGAAAAAATGGATATTGATGCCCTTGATCAATCAAGCTAAAATAGAAGCGCGATTGGATGTTGTTGGTTTTATGGTTAAAAATTCCGACATCACGCTAGATTTGGATGCGCAGATCAAAAATATCGGTGATCTAGAACGCATCATTTCCAAGTTGAGCATGGGTCGTATTGCTCCTCGTGAACTTTTGCAATTGAGTAATGCTTTGCAAACCATCAAAGAAATGCAAGCCATTCTCAAAGCAACCAATAACGAACCTTTGCAATTGTTGGGAGATCGTTTGCAACTTTGTGAAGCAGCTGATACATTGATCTGCAATGCATTACACGAAAACCCGCCGAGTATGGTTATGAAGGGTGGGGCGATCAAGGATGGATATCATGAAACATTAGACGATTATAGAAATACCATCAAAAATAGCAAGTCTATTTTGATCGATCTTCAGACCAGAGAAGCGCAACGCACAGGTATTACAAACCTCAAAATTGGTTTTAATAATGTCTTTGGCTACTACCTGGAAGTGACCAATAAATACAAAGACCAAAACCTCATTCCTGATGATTGGGTGCGTAAACAAACGCTCAGTAATGCCGAGAGGTATGTCACCGATGAGCTCAAAAAACTAGAAGATAAAATTTTGCATTCGGAAGAAAAAATTCTGGATCTGGAAATAGAATTGTACGAAGAAGTTGTTTCCAAATTAGTTGAATTCATCAATCCGATCCAACAAAATGCAAGAGTGATTGCACAACTAGATTGTTTGATCAGTTTTGCTAAGCAAGCTTCCAGAAATGACTATTGTCGTCCAATGATCAATGATAGTTATACCATCAATATCAAAAGCGGCCGACACCCTGTCATTGAGCAACAACTTGGTATAGGCCAAAATTATGTGCCCAATGACATGTATCTTGATAATGGTGATTTGCAAATCATGATGATTACCGGACCCAACATGTCTGGAAAATCTGCATTGTTGAGGCAAACTGCCATCATCACCCTTATGGCGCAAATTGGGAGTTTTGTACCGGCAGCAATGGCAGAAATTGGTATTGTCGATAAAATTTTCACAAGAGTCGGTGCCTCTGACAACATATCCAGTGGAGAATCGACCTTCATGTTGGAGATGAATGAGACCGCCAGCATCATGAACAACATCTCTGAAAGAAGCCTCATTTTATTGGATGAAATTGGCAGAGGCACCTCGACTTATGATGGCATCAGCATCGCTTGGGCATTGGCTGAGTTTTTGCACAACAATAAAAAAGCCAGACCCAAAACACTTTTCGCGACTCACTATCATGAATTGAATGAGCTGGCAGAAAAATATGATCGCATAAAAAATTACAATGTTTCAACCAAGGAAGTTGGCAACAAGGTAATTTTCCTTCGCAAATTGGTAGAGGGCGGTTCGGAACATAGCTTTGGTATTCATGTTGCATCCATGGCAGGCATGCCACGAGCAATCATAGAACGAGCGGTAGAAATCTTACATGAGCTGGAGAAAAAATCCATCAATGTAGAAGAAAATAAAAAGTCTACTGCTGGAATCGTTCCCCAAGCCTATCAAATGAGCATTTTTGAGACGGTCGATCCAGCACTAGGAGCCCTTAAAGAAGTCATCAAAGGCCTTGAACTCAATACCATGACCCCCATAGAATGTATGCTCAAGTTGAGTGAATTGAAGAAAATGGTGGAGAAATAATGACTTGATTTTGTTGTCATTAAGCTTCATGCAATGAAGAGCTTTTTCTTTGAACCAACGCAAAAATAAAAGTCAAAAGTAAACCGACAGGAAGAGGTTCGAGTAAAGTGATTAAAAATATTTTTAAGGGGGATGAATACATTTCTTGGTAGACTACCATGTCTGATTTCATTTTCGCAATGCTTTCTGCAGATGCACCTGCACTTGTCATTTTCTCAACTTCATAATTGATGTATTCTTCCATGAAATTTGGCATCAAATTATAGTACACTACCAGCCACATCAGCGAATAAAAAATACAAGAAATGACAGTAACCCCCATACCAACTATTAAACCTTGTACAAAAGTCAAAGATCCATTATTGAGGTTGTCCCGATAATGTCTATTCGCCAAAAATATGACGGCCATAGCAATCAGTATACTGGTGTATCCGATGTACATACCATAGTCAAAAAATAGTTTTGGACCTATTGCTTTTGCGACTAAATTGGATAACAACATCAGGCCTGCTGAAATCAAACCTGAAATAATTCCATACTTAATGATGATGTTTTTCATAATTTTTTGTTTTACTGATGAATAATTATGACAGCAAATCAAATTGAAAAAAGTCGGAGTTTATTCATACTTTTTCATGAATGGGCATAATTCATACTTTAGTTTACAACAAAAAGTAGCTGATCTCAAATCAAACCCAATTCTCTGGCTTTCAAAATGGCCAAAGTCCTGTTTTTGACCTCCAGTTTTTCAAAGAGGCGGTAAGTATGTGTCTTTATAGTGTTGGGTGAAAGGAAGAGGTGATCGGCAATTTCTTGGTTACTCATGCCCTTGTTGATGAGCTCCAATACCTCCATTTCCCTTTTGCTGATGGTGCCAATTAAAGCATTTTTTATTTCGTTATCAGAATCTGACTTCTGAATTACTTCTTCTGCTTGATTTAGAAATGGCGTTTGAAATGGTTCTTTTTGAGTTTTTTTTCTGTAACCAAGCCACACGCCCAAAACCATGGAAATTGCTACCACAAACGCAATGAATAAATCAAAATTATTGTGATGATACCAAAACCAATATTCAGAGAACTTAAAGCAGAATAGCAGTAAGCCTAGAAATAAGCCGTATATCCAAAAAGTTTTTTTCATGGAAAAAGACAAAATATTGATCGATGTCAAATATAAATACTTTCACCTTTTTGAACCCACCTAGATATTAAATTAATTTAGAGACTAATCCTTTTATTAATTGAAATGGATTAAAATCTATTTAATTGGATAAACTTCAAATAAACTTCAAACAAACAGGTAAAGAAACATTTACTTGCTCACCATTTGCCTTCAACTTTCCAGTCCTTTTGTTCCTTTTGAAAACAACGATATTATTAGATGTCTGGTTGGCCACTAGGACAAAATTACCAGTTGGGTCAATCACGAAATTTCGGGGTATCGTGCCTAAAACCGAGATATTCTGGACAAATTTCAAAGTCCCATTTTTTTGGTTTATTTTGAAAACAGTGAGGCTTTCATGTATTCTATTGGATGCATACAAGTACTTCCCGTCTTGAGAAATGTGTATGTCTGCAACAGACAAAGTACCATTGTAAGTTTTTGGTAGAGTGGGGATGACTTGTATTTCTTTTAGCTTCCCTTGTCTGTATTGATAAACGCCAACTGTACAATTCAATTCATTAATAACGTAAGCAAATTGATTATTCGGACTGTAAGTGAAGTGTCTTGGTCCAGCCCCCGGACTTGTAGAAACAAATGGTTGATCTGCGGGGCCTAAAATACCCGTTATTGCATTCAACTTATAAGACATGATTTTGTCCATGCCCAAATCAGGGACAAAAACATCGACATTATTTTTTGCAATATTAATGGAGTGAACAGCTGCCTGTGTTTGTCTTTCAGCATTTACACTATTTCCATTGTGGACAATACTTTGGGATACATTTCCAATTTTCCCATTCTCTTCCAGTGGTAAAACATTCAGACTGCCGCTTTTGTAATTTCCTACGATGAGCCATTTTCCAGAATGGTCAACAGCTAAGTGGCATGCACCAAAACCACCTTCCAAAGACTGTGCATTGAGTGTTTGCAATATATCGGTCTTTTGATCAATGCGGAATGCAATCACAGAATCCAGATTCACACCATTCAAAGCATAAAGGAACGTGTGATCAGGAGAGAAGGCCATGAATGAAGGATTTGTCAACCCTTTTTTTATGGATTTTAGGTCTAATTTCCCTGTTTTTGAGTTAAAATTGTAGCTATAGATGCCCTCACTAGTTTCTCTGGTATAAGTGCCAACTAAAAGGGTAAAGTTATGTTTTTGGGCATCGGTTTGTGAAAGCAAAAAGCCGATCAAGAAAACCAGAACTAAACAGGTTTTCTTAAGGAATGAAGATTTTGGAAACTTGGCCATAAAATGAATTATTATTCAAATCCAAATGTGCATTTTAAATCCATGCTTTCAAAACCTCCTCTCAAGTATATTCAAATGTTTTTTTCATGTCAAAAGACAAAACAATGATCGATGTCAAATATGTAATTGATAGGAAGTAATTTAAAATATTACTCACGAAGACAAGGGAGAAAAGAATGAAGATGAAATTCCTGAACAGTTGAAAATAAGTTCATAAAGTAGAAAGTTCATAAAGCAGCAAGTTTATAAAGTTTGCAAAATATAGAGACGGAAGCCTTGCGCCTGTGCAGGAATAGAAGAGGCGAAAAACTTTCGCCCATGGTTTATCATGTATACAGTTTTGGTATGTAATATAGGGAGTGACGCAAGGTCTTACGTCTGCACTATTTTCAAAAAAATCAAAATTTGAAAGTTTGTAAAGTGGGGAAGTCTATCCTTAAAGCTTTAAACGAATAAACGCATAAACGAATAAACAGCCTCAGACCAAACCATTGCCTTTATGCTAACGCCTAAGCACCATACTACAATTTTCCCTGCAAACTCGTCCAACCACCACCATTATAGACAGTGTAACCTTGGCCAGCCAAGATGCTTTTTGCAGACGAACTTCTCATACCCGAAGCACAACAAGTGATTACCGGCTTGTCTTTTTTTATTTTTTTGAGGTTGTTTGACAATTCTTGCAAAGGAATATTGACAGAACCCTTGATGTGACCACTGGCATATTCGCCTTTTGTTCGCACGTCTATGATTTGAGCACCATTAGAAACTAATTCTGAAAAATTAACAGATGGGCCTATTCCAAATAATTTTTTCAATAATTCAAACATATTTATTTATAATTTTTAGCAAAAGTAAGTATCTGTTGATGAAAGGTCGGTGACTAATGTTACCATCCTATCTTCATATTATTAGGTGAAACAATTTACTTTGTGTAACATAAGTAACCCAATGATTTACAATATTTTAGAACTCATGGATAAGGGATTAAAACATGACAAAAGTCAGTCATATTTGAAATGTTGGTCATCACTTTTCACGTGTAAATGATATTATCTTTATATCATAAAACAACTTGTTATCACGATTTAAATTTTAAAACAATGAGAGTACTGGTCATAGGAGGTAACTTTGCAGGATCTACTGCAGCACTCGAAATCAAAAGAAAACTCAAAGGCAACGCAGATGTCACTTTGATTGACAGAAATGAAGATTTTATTTATATCCCATCCCTTATTTGGGTGCCTATCAAAAGGAGAGAGGTGAAAGATATTGTGGTACCTCGCAGGAGAATTTTAGAAAAAAAAGGAGTCAACTTTATCTTGGATACAGCCTTGAGGGTAGAACCTTCTGAAAACAAAGTTTATACAGAAAAAGGTGAGTACGAATACGATCATCTCATCATAGCAACTGGCCCGAAAGTCAATTTTGACATCGCCAAAGGTGTGAAAGAGCATGCTTCTTACATTGGCACTCCAGTTGGTGCAATGAAAACCAGAGAAAAATTGGACGCTTTCAAATTGAATCCAGGTCCAATTGTGATTGGCGCTACTCAAAATGCTGGATGTATGGGTGCAGCTTATGAGTTTCTATTCAATATAGAAAAGTGGTTGCGTGAAGAAAACATCAGAGAAAAGGTAGATTTGTATTGGGTAACTCCTGAGCCTTATCTTGGACATTTTGGTATTGATGGCATGCCTTTGGGAGAGGCCATGTTGAATAAATTCATGGATATGTTCAACATCAAATTCAGAACTGGGGTAGGTATACAAGAAGTCAAGGAAGATGCAGTTATTCTTTCTACAGGAGAGGTCGTAAACTCCAGATTTACGATGTTGATGCCTCCTTTTGTTGGAGTTGATTTCATTACCAATTCTCCAGATCTACACGCACCAGCCAATCATTTTATACCCATTCTGCCCAATTATAGGCATGAAACTATTCCCAATATTTGGGCGGCTGGGTTGACCGTGGACGTGAAACCTCCATTTACACAAGGGGAAATACCTTTCACTTTGCCAAAAACAGGTTATCCTAGTGATGTGACAGGTAAAGTAGTTGCTGCCAATATCATCAAAACTTACAAAGGAGAAAAAGATTTGATTGAAAAGCCATGGGGTAAAATCATGGGCATGTGTGTAATGGATGCCGGAAAGAAAGAGGTATTGTTATTGAGTAATCACTTATTCAAACCAAGAACATTTGCCATCATGATACCCAATGTATTGTATGACTTTACCAAAGTGTTGCTAGAAAAATACTTCCTATGGAAATTGAGAAATGGATATTCTTATCTCCCATAATATGTATTACGAAGTAGTGAAAAATATGACTTAAGACCCCCTATAGAAAACTTTAAATCGTTAAGGTTGAATGAAGGAGCTTCGGCGGGTAATGCTGTCGGGGCTTCGTTTTTTTTAGAAAGGCTAATAAATAAAAGGCTTGACTTTAAGTCCAATAAATTGAATAAAAAAAGCCCCACTTTTTGAGTGAGGCTTTTATATTTTGGAGACTTTAAAGAAGATTACTTCTTCACTTGCTCTACAATCGCTTTGAAAGCATCTGGGTGATTCATCGCTAAGTCAGCTAATGTCTTTCTGTTGAGGTCAACACCTGCTACTGACAATAAGTTGATGAATTTTGAATAAGAAAGATCATAATTTCTTACAGCTGCATTGATTCTCGCAATCCAGAGTCTTCTGAATGCTCTTTTCTTTAATCTACGGTGAACATAGGCATATACCATTCCTTTTTCAACCGCATTTTTGGCTACTGTCCAGACATTTTTTCTGGCACCAAAGAAACCTTTGGCAAGTTTCAAGATCTTCTTCCTTTTTGCTCTGGAAGCTACGTGATTTACTGATCTAGGCATTTTTTTTTGATTTAGTACAACTCAGGGATCTTTTGATTCTTTAGTCCTGAATCCTCGTTAAATAATAATTTGATTAAATGACTACCCGATAGCGAGCAATCTTTTAACTCTTTTTTCTTCAGCTTTGCAAACTAGAGTAGATTTAACCAATCTGGTCTTTGCTTTCTTTGATTTGTTTCTCATCATGTGAGAAGTGTTAGCTTGGAACCTCTTGATTTTACCCGTGCCAGTCACTCTGAATCTTTTTTTCGCACTTGAGTGCGTCTTCATCTTAGGCATTGTAGAAAATTTTAGGGCGCAAAGATAGCTTTTAAATTTAGAAAAGACAAATATGTAATTGTATTTTTTGGTCAATCATCCTCAAAATAGCTAAAGAATGGCTTTTTTGGCCGAGTTTTTCACTACTTCTGAAGGTTTTTGCTTCCGGACTTGAGATTAAGGGGCTTAAAAACCCACAAATCATTATTACTTAGTCCACTTTTCAGCTTGGCTAATTAAGGCTCGCATGTCTTTGGGTAATGGACATTCCAAGTTGAGTGTCTCCCCAGTTATCGGATGTTTGAAGACCAATTTATGAGAATGTAAAGTTTGCCTGGAGATCAACGGGCGTTCTTCTTCCTCATGTTTACTGATGTGGTACTTCCTGCCTTTTAGTTCTGAAACCTTAAAACTTGACCGCGTACCGTAAACCTCATCAATGAATAATGGGTGTCCGATATAAGCCATGTGGACCCTAATCTGGTGTGTTCTTCCAGTTTCTATGTGTACGTCCAATAGTGAAAAGAGGGCATATTTTTCTATAACTTTGAAATTGGTTACTGAGGCTTTTCCTTTCTTGGCCACCGTCATTGTTCCTGGTTTGGTGAGGGAATGCGCAATGGGTTCATCGATGGTTCCTTCCTCAGGAGGCGTTCCCGTTACAATTGCCAAGTAGTGTTTTTCAACACTTCGGCCTTCAAAAGCCAAAGACAACGTGCGGTGACTTTCTTCTGTTTTTGCAAACACAATGAGGCCAGAAGTATCTCTATCCAATCTATGTACGGTAAAAATGGTGCCGTACTTATTTTTCATAAGCGTCGTCAGGTTTTGACTTGAGGTATCATAACGATCAGGAACCGTCAGTAATCCTGCCGGCTTGTTAACAGCAATCAGATGCTCATCTTCAAATATTATAGAAAGTTTCAAACTATGTAATTTATTGGATGGAAGGGTTATAAGTCTTTATATTTTTTAATACCCCTTATGAAATAGTCTAGGATGATGAATCTGTTTTCGCGCCCTTTCCAATTCATCTTTCCAATTTTTACTTTTTGAATAAGTTTCTTATTGGTCAATCTTTTATCAATGAGGCTAAAAATATTGAGGTATACTTGAAAGTGGGCTTGAAGCACCGCAATTGTCTGTCTCCAGCGACCTTTCAATAAAAATTGCAATCCAGCAACTCCATCCAAAATCAATCTGATCAATATTACAAATAAGAAAAATCGCTTGGAGTCATTTTTGATGATTGTCGCCAAATTATTTCTAAAATTCAGAAACGTCTTTCGTGGGTTGTCATAATCGAGAGTACCTCCTCCCATATGATAAACTTGCACGCCACCATGAGCCATACATTTGTAACCAGCGCGTTTTGCTCGCCAGCAAAAATCAATTTCTTCCTGGTGTGCAAAGTAATCCTGATCAAATCCACCCAACTTTTTGAAAATATCTGCCCTTACAACCATAGCTGCACCACTGGTCCAAAATACTTCTTTGATGTCGTTGTATTGGCCCTCGTCTTTTTCCAAACTATCAAAAATGCGGCCCCTACAGAAAGGATAATACAATAAATCCATCATTCCACCCGCAGCTCCGGCGTATTCAAAACTGGTCTGATCCTCGATGCTCAAAATTTTGGGCTGCATGGCCACCACTTCGGGATGTTTGTCCATGTATGCCAATATGGGATCCAACCAAGGTTCTTTTACCAAAACATCTGAATTGACTAGAGCAAAATACTTTGCATCAATCTGTTGGAGTCCTTTGTTGTAACCACCAGCATATCCATAATTTTGGCTCAATTCAACGACTTTTACTTCTGGGTGCCATTCGTTGATATAGTCCACGGAACTATCTGTGCTTGCATTATCTATTACTACTATGTCAAAATCGTGGTGGCTGCTTTCTAAAATTGTGCTCAAATAAGATTCCAAATATTCTTCTCCGTTGTAATTGAGAATGACAATTTTACAATCCACGTTTGATTTTTCGAAAGGGCTTTCTTTTTCCAATACAGATTGAGCGGTTGCTTTATCCATGTACAATTGATTGGTGAGTCCTTCCAGACTGTCAAACTTTTTGTCACTCCTGATGAAGTCTACAAACTCTACTACCAATGTTTCATTATAAAGTGAGCCTGAGAAGTCAAAAATATTTACTTCAACTGTGGTTTGCAATTTATCCCCGATGGTTGGCCGGTTGCCTATATAAAGCATTCCACCAAAGCGTTGGTCGTCTATCCATACATAAACCGCATAAATCCCTTCGTTTGGAATTAACTTGTCTTTGACAGATACTTGAATATTTGCCGTAGGAAAACCAATCTTTTCTCCCAAACTATCACCCTTGACGACCTTACCCATGATGTTGTAATAATGGCCAAGGTACATGGTTGATTCTTTGATATTGCCCTCTGTGATGGCACGTCTTATTTTGGTGGAACTGATGGTGATCTCATCAATCTCCTGTTGTTTGATTTCAATGATGCGAAATTTACCTTCTTGTTCGTATTGTCTTAAAAGTTGGATATCGCCTTGCCTGTTGAAACCGAATTTATGATCATAGCCCAGTATTAAATAAGCAGGGTTGAAGCCATTGATCAGAAAACGCTCGATGTATTCTCTGGGGTCCATTTGAGAAAATTCAAACGTAAATGGGACGATGACAACATTGCTCACCTTACATTGCTCAAATAATCTCAATTTTTCATCCAGTGTACTCAAGAGCCTCAGTGAGGTATCTTTTGGATAAATAACACTTCTTGGGTGAGGGTGGAAAGTCACTATGATGTCTTCACCTCCTATTTCTTCTGCCAGGTATTTGGCCCTGTTCAATAATTTTTGATGTCCGATATGTACCCCATCAAAAGAACCGATTGTAACTACGGCATTTTTGAATGATGGCAAATCTGTTATGCTTCTGAAGACCTTCATACTCCTTTTTGTCTCTGGGCGCTGAGAATTAATGCTCAAACACCTTCCATTGAAATGCAAAAATAGTATTTTGTTTCTTAGCCTTCACCCAAAAGTGGAAATGTTTGATAAAAGGGCTTGGTCTTTTGAAAAAGGCGCAATTAAATTAAGGGCTTCCCATGGAATTTCTTGTAATAATCTATTGGAATTCCGTGCAGTTAAATGTTGAAATGTAGCTAAAACAAGAAAGGTTTTCAAAAGAATATTTTACTATTCCCTTTGAAAACCTTTCTAAAATGATTTCTTGTATTTCTATGACAGGCAATGATTACATTAC
>JAKQLF010000013.1 GCA_029567325.1 Bacteroidota bacterium
TGTAGGTAAGATAGTGTTTGGAATAATGCATTTCCATGGTCAAAGCATCAATGTGTGTCGCCAAAGCCTCATAGGAATACGGCAGTTTTACCATTTCAAAAGCACCTTCTTCAGCTTTAACATCATCCGGAACGCCAATGGTCATTTTTTCCTCGGCAGCAGGAAGCGGTACCTCGACTACTTCGGTTAGTTTTTTATCATTACATGAAATCAATACAAGCGTAAATACAAATAGCAGTATGAGCTGTTTCTTTTTCATAAAAGGTTTATTTTTTAACTAATGAATGAATTATTTCAATATAACATTCTTTGGCCTCATCTGCACTGAGATGGCTTATTTGCATCCAAGCATTAGTCTTAAATGCATCTCTAATGTGGTTTGAAGACGATTGTTTCAGGCTTAGATTCCCAAAAGTCGCTTGTTTGTAATAGGCATACAAACGCAACTGAACGTCTTGAGGTAACGACGCCTGAGTCATTTCGTCGGCAATAGCCAACGCTTCTTCAAAACGAGT
This sequence comes from Bacteroidota bacterium, assembly GCA_029567325.1. Lineage (GTDB taxonomy): Bacteria > Bacteroidota > Bacteroidia > Chitinophagales > Saprospiraceae > JADKBO01. The sequence goes on from JAKQLF010000013.1 coordinate 516, forward strand.
ATCTAAGTCTTTTGGTGTCATTTAGGATTTAATAGCAATGATGGTTTTTCCGCCCACTGCTTTTTCGTTCAATTTCACATTAATTTCAGTGCCCAAAGGTAAAAATAAATCTACTCTTGAACCAAATTTTATAAAGCCTGCATCGGTTCCTTGAATTACTTGCATGCCTTCTTTAGCGTAATTCACAATACGCTTGGCTAAGGCTCCTGCAATTTGGCGGTATAAAATTTCGCCAAAAATTCTATTTTCAACCACTATAGTAGTTCTTTCATTTTCGGTACTTGCTTTTGGGTGCCAAGCCACAAGATATTTACCAGAATGGTATTTGCTGTACTTGACCTTTCCATTTACTGGATAGCGAGTCACGTGAACATTGATGGGCGACATGAAAATAGAAACCTGTAATCGTTTGTCTTTGAAGTATTCAGCCTCAAAAACTTCTTCTATTACTACCACTTTTCCGTCTACTGGAGCTATGATGTGATGGTCATTTACAGCAACCTCTCTTTTTGGATTTCTAAAAAATTGAAGAATCATGATTAGTAGAAATAGGACTGTAATTTCAACCGCTTTTTGTAACCAAAATAGGGATATAAAATTATCAGCTAGTAGTAAGAATACCACGGTTAAAGTGGTTGCAATAAGGATTATTTTTCCGCCTTCTTTATGAAACATAATATAAAATTTGATAGAATAAAAATACAAATGGTGCTACAAATATAACACTATCTAGTCGATCTAGAATGCCTCCGTGTCCCGGCATGATTTTTCCGCTGTCTTTTACGCCAGCAATTCGCTTGAATTTGGACTCAATTAAATCGCCAATGGTTCCAAAAATACCCACAATAAAAGCAATTCCAATCCAAATGTTTGTTGCACCTTCGATGTAATATTTCGAGATGAGTAGGCTAGTCAATATGGCAAATACAACTCCTCCAACAAAACCTTCAATGGTTTTTTTTGGAGAAATACGTTCAAATAATTTATGTTTACCCATGGATTTCCCAACAATGTACGCAAAGGTATCGTTGGTCCAAATCAGCAAAAAGATACTGATGATAATTTTAGGATTATAGCCTTGAATCCCAAACGGAAGCTTGGTAATGATAATAAAAGGGAAGATGATGTATCCTAAAAGATATACATATTTAGAAAGAAAATCCATGGGAAAGTTTCTTTGACTAAAAAGAAATCCAATTGATTTTATAGATACAAATAGGGTAGTGCCCAGTAGTAGTAAATCGTAGGTTCTGTTGAATCGAACCTTGTAAAATAACCCAAATAAAAGCAAGGCAATACCTAGTGGTAGT
>JAKQLF010000135.1 GCA_029567325.1 Bacteroidota bacterium
CGCCGCCGTCAAAACCACCGCCGCCGCCGCCGCCATAACCGCCATTTCCACCTCTTCTAGCAGCAATTGCTTCAAAGAAGCCAGCTCCACCAGCTCCACCTAAAATAATCGCTTGGCCACCAAAAGGACTGACTGCTGGCATAGTTATCAAACCATTCATTCCACTATTATTAAATCCAGCACCTCCTGCTCCACCAGCGAGACCGCCATTGCCGCCTCCACCTCCTAGCATTCCACCAACACCGCCAGACATGATTGGTGCAGTCGGCATCATGGTTACTAAATTTATACCTCCATCATTTCCAGCATTGGATACACCTAATATGGCATCTCGTCCACCTCCGCCACCTCCTGCGGCAGCAACAAGTAAATTGGATGCGCCTTCCCACACAAAGCTTCCACCACCACCTCCACCAGGTCTTCTGGTAACACCTGCACCTTGAGTAGTACCATTACCGCCTCTACCTCCAACTAGGATAGAGAGTATTTGACCAGCCGTTACCGGCATAACCGTTTCTACTACAGCACCAAGACCACCATTGTCATCTCCTTGTCCGCCACTAGCTCCCGTAGCAACAATTCTTATTTTGGTCGTAAATGGGGGAACTACCCAGGTTTGGACAGTACCAGTAGAATCAAATGTGGTTGTAACTCCTAAACAAGCAGGTGTTTGTGCATTTACAGAAAAACTTAAAGTGGAAATGAATAGCATAAACATAGCTATCCTAAATTGGGTGTTAATTGTACTCATGGGAAAAATCTAATAGTTATAAATTGTTTCGACTAGACTAAAAAATCTAATCAAAGTCAAAAGTAGTTAAATTTTAATTTCTAAATTAAAATGCAAATAAAATTTGTCTGAAACTGGCAAACTTTAACATTTGAAGGGTTTTTTTAAACCATAATACTTCAATTTTGGATGGATAACAGATATTCTAAGGCTCAAAACCCCATTGTTTATCAATTCATTTGAACAATTGCCCTTCCATAAAACAACATATAACCAGCACATTGATCAACTTAGAGAGTATTTTTAACACCTCACGTATCACGTCTTTTCATGGTCGATACCTCCTTATAGGACTCAATACAAGATTTAAATAATAGAAGATATAATTCTATTTTTGCCTTCAATATCTTCTTTTCATTTATTGAGGTCTCATGAACTTTCGATTTTATATTCTTTTGTATTTTCTAGCCGTTCCATTGATTGGCAAAGCCCAAAATGAAAAACTCGATATCTTGAGAAAATCACTCTCATTGGATGCGCACGATACAGTAAAATATAAAACGTACCAAGAAATCATCAAAACTAGTTTATATAGTTACGTAGACACAGCCTCGATTTATGCTCAAGCATACTTAAAATTAGCTCAGAAAAATAATGATACCCTCCAAATTGCAAGAAGTAATAATTTCAATGGAATGGTCGCTTACGTTAAAGGGGATATAAATACCGCGCTACAGTTTTATTTAAAAGCAGTAAAAAGCTTTGAAGTTTTGGATCAAAAATTATTTAATGGTATGACATTAAATAATATTGCTGCGTGTTATCAATTCAGAAAGAACCCTGAGGAAACAATCTTATATTACGAACGAGCACTAGATATTTTTAAAGCACTCAAAAACGAAACTTGGATTGCTAATGTATCTCACAATTTGGCTAAGGAATACAAAGCCATAAAGAATTTGGCTCGAGCAACTGAACTATCAGACCTTGCCCTGAAAAGTTTTAGAAAATTAGAAGATACTGCTTCGATTGCACTTTCCATGACGCTCAAAGGCACTTTACTAATGGAAAAAAATCAATACGAGGAGGCTTTACAGTGGTTTAAAGCATCAAATTTATTGATTGACAAAAACTTGGACCCAATTGCACTGGCTATAAATTATGAAAACATGGGTGCTTCATACCTGTCTATGAAGGAAGATAAGCAGGCAAAAAAATTTCTCAATGAAGCTATGACCATATTCTCTAGTCATCAATCATTAGAACATGAATTGAGTACATTATTGGTATTAAAAGATCTCTATAGCCAAACAAGGGATTTTAAAAATGCTTTTTATACTTCGGAACAGATAAGTGTGCTGGAGGATTCCATTTTTAATGCAACAAAAGATCAAAATTTATTAGACGCCATTAAAAAATATGAATTAGACAAAAAAGAACAAGAAATAAAATTATTGAATACCCAAAATCAATTAAAAGATGTTATCATTTCTAAAAATAAGGAAAGATTTCTATTGTATTTCATCAGTTTATCATTGATAAGCATTTTGGCTTTCACACTTTGGTGGCTTTTCAGAACAAAAAATAAAAACAACCTTGAACTTGAAAGAAAAAATTCCGACCTCAACAGAGCATTGGTGACCAATGAAAGTCTGCTTAAAGAAGTGCACCATCGAGTGAAAAATAATTTACAAATAGTTTCGAGTCTTCTCAACCTTCAGGCAAAAAACGCAGCCACTGAAAACATAGCGGCAGCCCTGAGAGAAGGACAAAACAGAATCAAAACAATGTCGCTCATTCATCAAAAATTGTATCAAACAAATGATGTGACTACAATAAACATGAATCCGTTTCTTCAAGACCTCATACAAAATATTGCTAACTCGTTTTCTTCTCAGCAAAATCAGGTGAATTTAAAATATACAATTGATGATGTTTTCTTAGAAACAGACACAGCTGTTCCCATTGCTTTGATTCTCAATGAATTGATCTCTAATGCTTTCAAATATGCATTTAAAGATAAAATGATTGGCAATATCGAAGCTGCGTTTACAAATGATGGTAAAAATGTGGAAATGATGGTCGCAGACGATGGATCTGGTCTTCCACCAAATTTTGATTTGACAACATCAGGCGGCATAGGCTTAAAACTGATTCACAGTTTTATAGACAAACTCGACGGCACCTTGCTTTTGGAAAACAAAAATGGTTTAATCATCCGTATGAAATTTCCATTGTAAAATGAGTGAAATAAAAATTTTAATTGTTGAGGATGACATTGTCATTGCAAATGACTTGACCTCCATTGTCCAAAATGAAGGTTATCAAGTTATAAAAACCGCTTATAATTACCATCAAGCCATCAAAGCAATTGATTCCTATGAAATAGATTTAATTATTTTGGATGTGAATTTGTCGGATAAATACTCTGGGATAGATGTAGCCAATTACATTGTACAACACAAACAAATACCTTTTATTTTTTTGACGAGTTATAGCACTAAGAATATTTTGGACGAAGCAAAAAAGACCAAACCGGCAGGCTATATTGTAAAACCATTTGATGAAAAAACATTGATTACAACCATTGAAATTGCGGTATTTAATTTTTATCAAAATCACAAAGCGCCAAATGCCATACCTGTCCTTCAGAAGTTGAACGAATGGCTGATGGACAAAATAAGTGAGCGAGAATTTGATGTTTTAATGCAAATTTATGAAGGTCATACCAATAAAAGAATTGCTGAAATATTATTCATTTCTGTCAGTACAGTCAAAACCCACATCATTAATTTGTACTCAAAATTGGATGTAAACTCCCGTACCTTATTGCTTGCCAAAGTTCGTGCTTACATGAAATAAATTCCTTTTAAGGAATCACAACCTTGTAATAAAATAATCAAGAATTTAGATCAAATCAACCAAAAGGTTGATTTCCAAAATCAATCCAGTACATACTTTTGCCAATAAATATAGCAAATAATGGATTGGTCAAAATATATATTGGGCTTTATAATATTATGGTTTTCCTCTTGCAAGACAAACCCTGCAATCATTACACTACCCGTTGATAAGTGTCCTGATCAAAAAATGGAAGGATACATTGTAAACAAAGATGGTCAAAAACTTGATGGAAGGATAGCTTGCAATTGTGATGCAATGGGGCCAATTTCTTTTACCATAGATGCACCAGGCGGAGATCAATTTGAAGCAAACGCTGACGATTTGATGGTTGTGCATTTGGAAGAAAATGGATCGTCAAATACATTTACCAAAATTCCAAATGAAACAGATAAACATCTGAGTAAAATACAATTTACAAGTGAATTCTTCCAAATATTTACCAATTTAAAAAGTGCGGCAAATCAAACATTTATTATACATAAAAATGGTGTGAATCATATTATTAAAAATACTGAGATCTGCGAAATGATTCAAAACCATTTCTGATTGCGGCCCACTAGAAAACCATAAATGCGAATTTAATTCTTGGCAAGAATTTATTCAAATCATGAGCAATTATGCAGATAAATGCAAATAAAAGTCACCCAATAATTCACTCAAAATATTTTAAATATGAAATTTTCTAAATTAATGTTTATTGCAATGTTTACTTTACTTTTGATCTCCTGCAGCAAAGAAGAATCAGATACACCAAGCAACAGCGTAGACCCTACTAGCGTAATTACGGGTAAATGGTGGTGTTTTAAACCTGGTACAAATACCGTTGCTGGTCAATTTTTTAATACTGACGGTACATGGGAACAAGGAAATAAAGGTGGTAGTTTTAATGACAAAGGAAATTGGAAATTAGAAAGCAATAAAAAAACAATTACCATTTCAAATGTAAAAGACAACAAAGGCATTGCTAAAACAGGCTGGACTTATGAAATAACCAGCGCCACGGCCGAAAGTTTGCTGATGAAATTTGGAATCATAAATATGGATCTCATACCTTGTAAATAAACAAAATGAAAATTACATTTCTGACCTTCTTTTGCTTGTCAATTATTGCTTGTAGGAATAATGGTATTACTAATATTCAGGAATCTTCAATAGCAGATACTACAACAATTAATTCAAAAAATATTGTTGAAGAAAATTCCCAAAATAATTCAAATATCAAACACAATGTCGCGTCGCTTCATGACACGGTGTTTCAACGAATGGAGATTTATTATCCGAGGATCAAACAAATAGATTATGTTGTAAATGGCATTCCGTACACACTCCTGCTGACACAGAATAATGATGATGTACTGAAAACTGGAAATTTGACAGATTACCATAGTCACATTATAGCTTTTGCCCTCAATCTTTCACAGGATACCCTGCTCAAAGCCTGGAAAATGCAAGATATGCTCAAGAGGCAAAAAGACAGTGATGCGTTAGAAAACAATATCTATTGGATTAAAAAATATTGTGAAGCAGTTGACTTAAATGGAGACAGCAATGATGAATTATTTTTAGTTTATGCGACAGAAGGTAATAATAATATCAGTGACGGTCGGTTGAACATCATGACCTATTATAATGATCAAAAACATTTTATCAGACATCAAAATGGAGTGTTGGATTTTGAACGCAACATGCAAGTGGATAAATCTATCTATAAATTGCCTTTTGAAATAAAAACCAAATTAAAGGCAATTTTGACAGAAATCTCAAGTGAAGACATTGCGATTTTACCTTATGGGTGGCAAGACCAGTTTGATAAAGGGGTGCTGAATATTAAAGAATAAAAACAAATAGTCTCAACAAATTATATTCAAAAGTTCATTTTTAGAAAGCAAAATTTTAGTTCTTAGCCTAATCTAAGTAATGAAAACTTCACAAATTTTAGTTTAAGGTCTGTACAATAAAAAATGGTAGTCATTTTACAAATGTTTGAAATGACTACCATTTTTAAATAAAAGCTGGTCAACCTTTTATTCTGCCCTATTCTCTTTCACAGGCGGAACCGGGTGTATTTTCTTTCCACTATTCAACTCCTTCATGACCACTTCTATAGCTTTTTCCAACTGCGGATCTCTTCCCTTAGCCAAGGCTTCATGATCTTCCAATACTTCAATGTCAGGGTCCACACCATGTCCTTCCCTAAACCATTTGCCATCTGGATCGTACATCCTGAAAGTTGGAACTGTCACCGATCCGCCATCTATCAGGGCAGGTACTCCAGAAATCCCAATCAACCCGCCCCAAGTTCGGGTCCCGATTAAAGGCCCCAAACCTGCTTTTCTGAAATAATCAGGAAACGCGTCTCCACCAGAACCACTCCATCCATTGATCAACATGGCTTTGGGGCCAAAATTTCCAGTTGGCGGCCACTGCCAATCCTTTCCATCTCTGGTTTTAAAATAAGCCAAAGGTTTCTTATTGAGCAGTTCTACAAACCTATCGGGAATTTGTCCACCATTGTTAAATCTTTCGTCAATGATCAATCCTTCTTTATCCCATTGGCCGTAATACATTCTTACCAATTCGTATTGGCCATCTTCTACCCCAGTACTCGGCACAAAAATATAACCAATTTTTCCTCCAGAAGCTTTGTCCACGATCTGTCTGTTGCGCTCAATCCACGCCAAATTACGTAGTCTGGTTTCATCACCCATCGTTTTGACCAACTGCTTTTTAGCGCCTGTCATTGTTGGTGTGCTGTTGTAAGTTAATTCAACAGTTTGACCAGCCTTTCCTTCAAAAGCAAGCCAAGGTTCCTGAAAATCTTTCAAGAGTTCTCCATTTACTGCCAGGATATAATCGCCTTCCTTGACACCAACACCAGCTTCATCTAATGGAGAAATTACTTCTGTATCCCAAGGTGCGCCTCTCAAAATTTTCTTTATTTTAAATTCACCATTGTCTTTAGCCCAATCAGCTCCTAGATAACCGACATTTTTCATCTTAGCATTTTCTTCATCCCCACCTCCACGATAAGTATGCGATGCATTGATTTCACCAATCAGTTCTCCCAAAACAAAATTGACATCTGACCTTGTCACGCATTGATCAATCAGTTTGTCATATTGTACTTTCATTGCAGGCCAATTTACCCCATGCATGTCTTTGTCATAAAAATAATCCCTTTGCAATCTCCATGTATCGTTGAAAATCTGCTTCCATTCCTGCATCGGATCTATGGTCATAACCATCTCATGTAAAGGCACTTTTTTCTCAAATTTTTGACCCTCAGCAACGGTTACGACACCAATTTCTCCACTACTTGTCATCACTGCAATAGAAGAACCGTCACTTGATAACTCATAGCTACCAACCGCTTCCATAATTGTAACCTCCTTTTTGTCATTCAAATCATAATACATAAGTATACCTCCGCCTTGGGTTTCGGCATCAGATGCAGCAATACTTGGGTACTTTTCAAATATAATTTTTCCAGCCACTGCTGCGAGATGTCCAAGATTTTTTGCTGTAACAGGAATGACAACGGCTCTTTTTTCCATTTGATCAAAATCAATTTTAACGACTGCTGCGGTGTCTTTTGGCTCTTCTGGTGTTAGCTTTTCATTCTTTTTTGACTTGGATTTCACCTCCTCTTTTTTCTCCTCCTTTTTCTCTTCGTTTGCCTCAACTTTCTTGATGACAACTGTGTCGTTTTTCATCGCTAAAGGCGAAGGCACATCTTTCCGTAGAGGTAATGCAATCAATTGAGTTGCATCGGCATACGTCCAAGTATTGTCAAAACTGCTATAATATGGATGAAAAGATCGGTTACTTGTAAAATAAATATACTTCCCTTCTGGGTCAAAACAAGGCATCATATCGCTGTAAAATCCAGAAGTTACCTGATGATTTGTTTTCAATTTTGTATCATAAATGTATACAGCTGAATTATTATTCCGCTGAGATTTTGCATAAGTAAGATATCTACTATCTGAAGACCAACTCAGTGAAAAAGAAGCAAGACCGCCTTCAAATAAATTATCATCCTTGTCAAAAACTACATCATTACCTGTTTTTACATCCACCACATGCATGGCCATTGTTTGATCAATAAAACCTACTTTTTTACTATCTGGAGACCAATAAATGGCATATCTAAAACCTGGTCCCAATTTGGTATTAGAGCTGGTTTTACCACTTTCCAAATCCAAGATGGTCAGTTCATATTCTCCAGTCTGATCACTGAAAAAGGCAATGGATTTTCCATCCGGTGACCATGCAGGGTATCTTTCAAAAGTTCCAGAAGTCTTGGTGAGATTGCGCACAAAACCTTCTTCTTTTGGCAAAGAAAAAAGATCACCTCTTGCTTCTACGAGCACTCTGTTGCCATCAGGCGCCACTTGAAACCAGCCAAGATTTCCAGCCACTGACTTATTAGTTTTTTTGAGAGATGCAAAATCACCTATTGCAGAAATTACAACTTCCTTGTATTTTTCGTCAGCAAGATTGAGTAAATACAATTTGCCACCGGCTTCAAAAACAATATCACTTGGCCCCTTAGAGGGATAGTGCACATCAAAATCTTTGAAAAAGGTGACTTGACTGTGTTTTTTAGTGACTAAATCGTATTTCCAAATGTTGTTGCGCTTTGGTGAACCATCATCTGACAAATAATACAAAACATTCCCATGCCACATGGGTAATTCATCGCTTGCTATTGATTTATTGATATTCTCAGTAACCAGTGTCTTGAGATCCATAATAAAAATATCGGGCGCCATGCCACCGCGGTAACGTTTCCATGTCCTGGTCAACAATGACTTATCCGTAAAAGCCAATTTTTCACCATTATCAGAAATGGCTGCCACTGCTCCTAATTCAACGGGCAGCTTCTCTGGCAATCCTCCACTTACAGCTACCTTATAAAATTGAGCAAATCGTTGTTTGCCACTTTCCATACTACTGGCAAACAATATTGATTTGCCGTCTCCGTACCAATCTTGAATCAAATCAGCCATACCATGTGAGGTCACTCGGTTGGGTACGCCCCCATTGGTAGGCATGGTATAAATATCAAAGTTTCCATCATAATTTGCGTTGAATGCAATGGTTTTTCCATCAGGCGAAAATTTTGCGTTTCTCTCTGTACCTTCTGGCGAACTGAGTCTTGATGCCAAACCACCAGTTTTGTCAACAATCCAGAGATCTCCTCCAAAACTAAAACAGATTTTGTCTTGAGAAACATCGGGGTACATGATCAACCGGGCATCAGTCTGAGCTTGTGAAAATAAAGGGCAAAGCAATAGAGCCATGAAAATGGCGTTGAGTTTTTGTTTCATATTATTTTTTGGTTAGTAAAACAAACATATAAAAGTAGCTCAACAAGATAGTCATACTTTCCCTTTAATCGACAAATCACTTATTATTTGGTACCAAATGAATATAATTTTGAAATTGAAAAAGTTTTTGGACCATTGCTTAAAGGAAAATTTCAATTTCTCCATAAACATGATACTTTTGACAACATAAACTATATTGTCGTGGTTTTTAACCATGTTGACCTCGTAAAGTATGCAAAGAATGAAAAAATTAATGATCGGATTTATGTTATTAAATACTGCTGTTATGAGTATTGCACAAGATAATGACCCCTATATTTGGCTAGAAGAAGTGGAAAGCCCAAAGGCCTTGGCTTTCGCCGAAGAGCAAAGTACTAAGACTCTCAATGTGTTAATGGCTAATCCTGAATATCAGAAAATCTATGATAATATTCTTAAAGTCGTCAATTCTAAAGATCGCATCATTTATCCAAACCTGAATGGTGCATTTATGTACAATTTTTGGCAGGATGAAAAAAATCCAAGAGGAATTTGGAGAAGATGCACCAAAGAAAGTTATGAATCTAAGAGCCCAGTTTGGGAAACACTTTTGGACTTGGATGTGCTTTCTGAAAAAGATGGCATAAAGTGGGTATATAAAGGAGCCAGTGGCCTATATCCAAAATACGATCGATTTCTATTGAGGCTTTCTAGAGGTGGTGGCGATGCTGTGGTGATTAAAGAATTTGATGTAAATACAAAAACATTTATTGAGGGTGGTTTTCAATTGGCTGAAGCTAAAGGTTCTGCTGGATACCTAGATGTAGATCATGTAATTGTTTCCTCAGATTTCGGTCCAGGTACCATGACAAGTTCTGGATATGCCAATCAAGTCAAACTTTGGAAAAGGGGTACAGATATTTCTACTGCTCAATTGATTCATGAAGGAAATGTAGAGGACGTTTCTTCTTTTGGCTATGTGATGAGGGACGGTGACGTCAAGTATTTAATCATTGGTCGTTCGCCTACTTTTTATACCACAGAAGAATATGTTTTTGACAATGGCAAAAAAATAAAATTGGATCTTCCAGATGATTCACAAATATCTGGTTTGCTACACAACGAATTGATTGTGTTGTTGAAATCAGAATGGGAAGTAATGGGTCAAAAATATCCTCAAGGATCTTTGATCAGCCTTGATTTCAAAAAGTTGATCAAAAATGAAAAACTGATCAAGACCATTTTCACACCTGATGAAACTGCAAGTATTGATGGAATTTCAACCACCAAAAACAAACTCCTGCTCAATGTGCTGAGAAATGTAAAAGGTGAATTACATATTTTTTCAATTGAAGGTGGTAAATGGCTCGGTAAAAAGGTTGAAGCACCAAATTTTGGAACCATTTCCCTTGCTGATGCTGATGAATTTTCAGACCAATATTATGCTTCTTTTACTGATTTCCTTACACCAACTACGCTTTACAAGGGAGATGCAGAAAAAAACACTTTTGCAGTGCATCAATCGCTGCCTGCTTTTTTTGATGGCAGTAAATACAAAATTGATCAATCATATGTGAAATCTACTGATGGTACCATGGTACCTTATTTCATCATTTCCAAAAATGGTATAGTTTTAGACGGAAAGAATCCTACCCTATTGTACGCATATGGTGGTTTTGAAGTTTCAATGACGCCATCGTATTCTGCTTCCACAGGACTGAATTGGCTAGAAAACGGAGGCACTTATGTGTTGGCAAATATCAGAGGCGGTGGAGAATTTGGACCTAAATGGCATCAAGCTGGCTTGAAAGAAAAACGTCAAATCGTATATGATGATTTTCATGCGGTAGCAGAAGATTTGATCAAAAAGAAAATTACTTCACCTGCGCACTTAGGTATAATGGGTGGTAGTAATGGAGGTCTTTTGATGGGTGTGGCCTTCACACAACGTCCAGAGTTATACAATGCAGTTGTCTGCCAAGTTCCATTATTGGATATGAAAAGATACAACAAATTACTTGCTGGTGCTTCTTGGATGGGGGAATATGGCAATCCAGATCTACCTGAAGAATGGGCATTCATCAGCAAATATTCTCCATACCAAAACCTCAAATCAGGGGCAAAATATCCAGAAGTTTACTTTGATACTTCCACTAGAGATGACAGAGTTCACCCAGGTCATGCCAGAAAAATGGTCGCCAAAATGATGGACATGGGCTATAAGGTGTACTATTATGAAAATACAGAAGGTGGCCACGGTGGATCGTCTACCAATGAACAAAGAGCTAAATGGGGTGCGCTGGAATACTCCTATTTGCTCATGAAATTGAAGTAGGGCACTGGGTAATTACTAGAATTTCAAAACGAAAGAGGAGTCTTTGGATAGCTCTATCTGGTAAATTTTTGATAAACCATCATAATTTACTCCAATCTCGTATTGCCCCAAACTGCCATCCGTCATTAATGCTGCTTCACCTGTTTCATCGGTTATTCCAGCCAATTCGGCAAACTGACCAGGAGCTTTTCTGATGGAAACAATGGCATCAACAACTGGGCTCCTGTCCATTTTATTGATTATTTTTAAGATGATTTCATTCATAAATGCTTTGTTTTTGATTTGAAAGGAAAGAAAAAGGAATGGCAGCATGATCGCCATTCCTTCAAATCCAAATCGTTAAAAAAAATGATCAAACACTTCCTGTTATTACTTTATAAACCTTGATTCTTCCAAGAGACAAGATTGTTGAAAACGGCAGTAACAATGCGGGTAGCGCTGTTTCCAGAAGAAGCACCATTGGTATGAATACCAACTGCATATCTTTTACCTCCGGTCAATATCCAAACTGGAGCACCGCTTTGCCCTCCATAAGTATCAATATTGTAATAAATGACTCTGGTTGAGACACTCTTTGTTCGTTGCGCCATGTACCATTGTTCGTTTCCTCCTTTGTCACCTGGGTAACCAGATAAATTGAGGTTTGCTGCTTTCAAAAAAGCATCATTTTTTACCGCTATGCCAAAAGAACCTGTGAGGTTACCCAAATTGGTATTTGCCGGTAAAATGATAGCTCCATAATCGTGGTTTCTGGATCTACTATTTACCCAGCCTTGTGTACTTCTGAATGAAGTGCCTACAGCAGAACTGTAAGGTCTCAAGGCACCATTGAGGCCAGGAATTACTTCAACAGACCTTACCCAGCCACCTTCATTGTGCATGTAAACACAATGTCCAGCAGTAATTACTGTTCTTTTGCTGATCATCCATCCGGTGCCAATGAATCTTCTCCCGTTTTTTGTCGTAATTTTCAAAGCACAAATTGCTCGCCACGGATAAACATTGGTTGCATTGATTTTGATGCGATTGTCAGCTCCTATGATTACTTCTGCAGATTCAGTCGCGCTTATACCATCAGCAGGAGCATAGCTGCCATAAAAAGCATCGAGAATTGGATCATCAGTTACGTATGAACTCATGCTTTCAATGCCGTCGACCTCAAATTGGCCATAAGACTTACTTTCACCTGAATTAGTGCTAGAAACCTCGGCATCCATCGCTTGGGCCTGATCCTGAGCTTCTTGCGGGTCAATTTCAAATTCGGTTTTTTCTTGGTCAGATACCAAATTTTCATCTACCAATACGTCATCGTAGAAGTTTTCTACGCCGTTTGATTTTTTAGTTGCCATAATTATAAAATATTTTGGGGTTAATTAATAAGGCAAATTTATGGCTATTCGTAAGTGGTAATAAAGGGGCAAACGACCTTATATATGGAGCTTTAAAACGGTAATCAAAGTGTGGAAAACCATTAATATGAACTATGAAACACAATTTTTCGGAAGTAATTTTAAATATTCCTTTGGAGGAGAGACCTGTGCCTACCAGTTTGTATGTTTGTTGAGAGACGAAAGTTCAATAAATGGCACCAATCCATATTAGCTTGCAAAAAAGCAATCATTTCTAAATAATCTTTAATACAGACCTTTATCAAGCATGCCAAAAATCTGCATGTAATGATTCAAATCATCTCTGGTGATGATTTGAATTTTATTATTCAACCAACTGTTTGATAATTTTGCTTGTTTAAACTCTATTTATGAACGATCACTGCTTCTCCACAGAGTCCAATCATTGTGCTGGTTGTCATTCTTGTACAAGTAATCATAATCCTCAATTTGCAGGACTTGACAATGACAGAAGACAACTAATAGATCAAAATCGCAATAAACTCAAGTATAAAAAAGGAGAAATCATCTATAAAGAAGGTATTTTCCCCAGCAAACTTTTCTGTCTGAATCGAGGTAAAGTAATGATCATGAAAGAAGATGATCACGGCAATGCAATCATCACCAATTTATTCAAAGGCGTGTGTTTTCTAGGCATTTCGGAATTTGTCTTACAACGACCTTATGAGACAAAGTGTATTGCACTTGAAGATTGTGAAATCTGCCTCATCCATGGTAAAACAGCCTTAGATTTTATTTCTGACAACAAGGTTTTTGCAGGCCGAATCATGGCAGAACTGGCCAATCAATTTCACAATGCGAATGCCCTCATGTTGACAATGTCCAAAAAAAACATGGAGGCCAGACTCGCAGCAACATTATTGGATCTCCTCAAGTTATTTGGGAAAGACTCAAATGGTTTTCTGGATGTATATTTAAAACGATCTCATTTGGCTCTCCTCAGTCATATGAGCGAGGCCAATCTCATTAGAAACCTCAGTGAGTTTCAAAAAATGGGACTTCTAGGCCTTGAGCAAAAAAAAATAAAAATACAACAATTAGAAAAATTGGAGAGAATCGTAAATTTATCTTAAATTATTGGTTTTAAATTTATTACACCTGTTAATTTATCTAATATATATTAATTTAGTTCCGTTTTACATTAGAAAAAAAAACATGCTAAAAAGCATTTTATAGAGAGCTATTTATCATAAATCCTTCCTTATAGGCAACTTAATTTTGGCCTAGATAAAAGATCAAAAAATGATAAAGAAATTCATGCTCTGTACTGTAATAGCTGTAACAGTTTACTCATGTGTACCCGTAGAACCTTTTGATGATGGCTTAGATGAAACATTATTGAAATATTTATCACAAAATGCACCTACTGGCAATTATGATTATTACATCATGCCAGAAAGTACTGATTATGATAAATTACCAAACCAAGACCCACATAACCCGATCACGCAAGCAAAAATCGACCTTGGAAAATTACTATTCCATGAAACAGGTTTAGCCCAGGACTCCAAACTAGGAGCGTGTTATGAAACCTTTTCTTGCTCCAGTTGTCACATCGGTACCAAGGGCTTTTTACCTGGAAGATTTCAAGGAATTGCGGACGGTGCCGAAGGTTTTGGTTACCAAGGCAGCAATAGAAGAGTTGTGGAAGGTTACACGCAATATGATCTTGACGCTCAGGGAAATAGACCAATGACCGTCATGAATGTAACTTACATGACCAATACCCTTTGGAGTGGCATGTTTGGCGCTAATGACCTCAATGTAGGCACTAAAGCTGTATGGACAGGTTCGGCAGCCGTAAACCACACTGGTTATTTTGGATTGGAGGCACAAAATATTGAAGGTATGAAAATTCATAGATTGGCCATCAATGATAAAGTGCTTTATGATTTTGGTTATGCACAAATGTTTGATAAAGCTTTTCCAGAGATCGCAAAGGTCAGAAGATATACACCTGTAACAGCTAGTTTTGCACTGAGTGCTTATTTGAGATCAATTCTGACCAATAGAGCGCCTTTCCAAGATTATCTCAAAGGTGATAAAACAGCCATTACTGAAAGTCAGAAAAAAGGAGCCATTATCTTTTTTGACAAAGCTGGCTGTGCTAGTTGTCACAATAGTCCATCCTTTAGCGCTATGAAGTTTTTTGCGCTTGGGACCAAAGACATGTTTGAATTTGGAGGTCTCAATACTTCAGTTGACGATGCCAGAACAAGAGGTCGGGCCATGTTTACTGGAAGCGAGGATGATATGTTTAAGTTTAAGGTTCCACAATTATACAATCTCAAGGATTATGTTACTTTTTTTCATGGTAGTAGTAAAAACAGCATCAGAGAAGTGATTGATTATAAACTCAAGGCCAAATCTGAAAATCGACTGGTTGAGGATAAAGATATTGCTCTGAGGCCTATCACTTTGACAGAAGAGGAAAAAAATCAATTAGAAGATTTTTTGACCAATGCATTGTATGATGATAACATGAAACGTTATATGCCAACATCCATACTTTCAGGATATTGCTTCCCTAATAATGACAAAACGAGTAAGTTGGATATGGGCTGTCAATAAACTGACAGTCCATCCATAATTGCTTCACATTTCAGATTTTATTCCAAAAAAGGTGTCTGAAAGGGCCTCAACATCGGGCTTTGGTCTAATCTTTATCATATCTGACAAGGATTTAGCAAAATTCAATATATTCGCTTTTTTAATATTTGCTGTAAAGTCCATGTCCATGAATATATCTTATAAAAGCGGTCTTGCTTCGCTGATTTTGACTATTGCCCTCCTCCACTCTTGCCAAAACAAAGAAGAGATTAAACTGCCAGATTTGGTGGTTATTGAAGAAAATCAAAAAGAC
Organism: Bacteroidota bacterium; assembly: GCA_029567325.1. Taxonomy (GTDB): domain Bacteria; phylum Bacteroidota; class Bacteroidia; order Chitinophagales; family Saprospiraceae; genus JADKBO01. Next base: position 15,554 of record JAKQLF010000135.1, read on the forward strand.
ATAAAAGCAAGATTTGATGCAGTAAAGGGCAACACACCATTTGTTTTGGCAGATGGTTTGGATATCCAATTATTTGCGAGCGATTCTTTGGTATTTGATCCAATTGCCATGTCTACAGCTGACGACGGCAGCATTTATATTTCAAGTACAAACAGAAACAGTAATAGTGAATTTGATATTAGAGGTCATCAAAATTGGATGACACAGAGCATATCTTTCAAAAGCGTTGAGGATAGGAGGACTTTTTTAAGGGATACTTTTTCCAGAGAGCGCAGTAAATCAAATGAATATCTTGCAGATTTAAATGAAGATGGTTTTCATGATTGGAATGATCTTGCTGTAGAAAAAGAAGAAATTTGGAAAATTGAGGACACCAATAAGGATGGGTTTGCCGATAAATCAACCAAAGTTTTTGAAGGATTTAACGAAGAAATTACCGACGTTGCAGGCGCCTTGCTCATCAGGAAAAACGATGCTTTTATAGGAGTGGGCCCTGACATGTGGAGACTGGAATATTTGTCCAATGGAGCACTAACCGATCCTAAGTCTATCAGTCATGGATATGCGGTACATATTGGTTTTGGAGGTCATGGTATGAGTGGTTTGATAGAAGGTCCGGATGGGAAAATTTATTGGGGGATAGGCGACATTGGTGCAAATCTCACCGACAAGGAAGGCAACAAACATGAATATCCAAATGAAGGTGTCATTGTGAGGAGCAATCCAGATGGTACAGATTTTGAAATTTTTGCGAGTGGTCTGAGAAATACCCACGAATTTGTCTTTGACCAATATGGTAATCTCATAACTTCTGATAATGATGGTGACCATCCAGGAGAAAGCGAGCGTCTGGTGCACTTGGTTCAGGGTTCTGATTCTGGCTGGAGAAGTAATTGGCAATACGGGAAATACACAGATCCAGATAATAATAACTATAAAGTTTGGATGGATGAGAAATTATTCGTTCCCCGATGGGACAATCAAGCTGCATACATTTTGCCACCCATTATGAATTTTCACAACGGACCCACTGGCATGCAATTCAATCCAGGAACTGGACTTGGAAAAGATTGGGTGAATAAGTTCTTCCTCGTCGAATTTGTTGGAAACCCAATAAAATCACCCATTTGGGCATTTGATCTTCAACCAAAAGGCGCTTCATTTGAGTTGAAAAGTGAGCAGAATATTTTGAGCGGCATTTTACCAACCGGCATCAAATTTGGACCAGATGGCGCTCTGTATATTGCAGATTGGGTAAATGGCTGGAATGCAAAAAATGAAGGTCGTATTTGGAAACTAGACGTTACCACCGAAAAAAATGACCTTGCAACGCAAAGAGCAGAAACAAATAGACTGATGCAATTGGATTACGACAAAGAAGATGTATCTAAATTGAGCAGTTTGTTGGCTTATGAAGATATGCGAATCAGACAAAAAGCACAATTTGGCCTTGCAAAATTGGGCGAAGCAGGATTAAAAGAATTTATAAAAGTTTTGAATGAAAATGATAATCAATTGGCGAAAATCCACGCCATTTGGGGAATAGGTCAAATTGCACAAAGTAATAAGGCCGCTGTTTTAAATTTGGTAGGTTTGCTTGATGATCAAGATCCTGAAATCATCGCCCAAGCACTAAAAGTCATTGGTGATCATCGCCACAAAGATGCAAACATAAAAATAATGGCTTTGCTCTCTCATCCCAATGACCGGGTAAAATTCTATGCAGCAGAAGCATTGGGAAGATCAAAAGACAGTGCAGCAATAGGCGCATTGATTCAATTTATCAAGACCAACAATGATCTAGATGTATATCTGAGGCATGCTGGAGTACTTGCGCTCAGCAGAATTGGAGCGGCTAAAGAAATGGCATTGATGGTCAATGACTCAAGCCCAGCAATGCGCACTGCAGCGGTTTTGGTTTTGAGAAAACTTCAAGATCCTAAAGTGGCAGTTTTTTTAAACGATGCTAGTGAATACATTGCAACTGAGGCAGCAAGAGCAATCAATGATGATCTTTCTATTGTAGAAGGTCTTCCTTCATTGGCAGCAATGCTCAATCAATCAAAATTTAGTTCAGAACCCTTGATGCGTAGAGCAATCAATGCTGCACTGCGTATCGGTGATGAAACGTCCCTCAATAGTTTAGTTAATTATGCAAAACGCAATGACATCAGTGACGTTTTGAGAACTGAGGCCTTGGCTACTTTAGCTACTTGGTCGCAACCTTCAGTTCTAGACAGAGTGGATGGCAGATACAGAGGTAAAATTCAAAGAGATCCGGCAGCTATCAATGCTATCGTGAAAGCAAATGCCTCTAGTTTCATCAATAGTAAAAATATACAGACTTCGATCGCTGGTATCAAACTGGTTTCAAAATTGGGTTTGAGTGATTTCAATCAAACTTTGACTTCTTTATTCAACAGCTCTAAATCTACAGAGGTCAAAATTGCCCTCATCCAAGCATTGGCGCAACTTGGTGCTATGGATATCCCCAAAATTGTAGAAAAAGGATTGGCTGATAATCAGGCAGATGTAAGGTCTGCTGCCATTAGTATTTTGGATAAAGTAGAAATTCCTCAAGCCAATTTCTTTGGAATCATCAAGCCAATTTTTGACAAAGGAGGCATCAAAGAAAAGCAAAGTTTGATCAAGGTATTGGGTAAGTTGCCTATTGAAAAAACAGAAAAAGTTCTTGATGCTGTCGTGGATTTGGCCATCGCAAAAAAATTGGATAATGAGGTGATGCTTGAACTCAGTGAAACGGTAGAAGGCAGTAATTCTGAAGCACTCAAAACTAAGCTTAAAAAAGTAATCTCTGGAACTGACGAATTAGACGCTTATGCAACAGCGCTTTATGGAGGGAATTTGGACGCTGGTAGGGGTTACTTTTTATACAACTCCAAAGGGCAATGTACAAGATGTCATGTCATTGATGAAGAAAATAAGAAAAGTGTAGGTCCTGCGTTGGCAGGTGTCGGTAGTAGATTAGATCGTAAAACATTATTGGCATCTTTGGTCACACCAAGTGCAAGAATAGCTCCAGGTTATGGAACTGTTCTACTTACACTTGTTGACGGTCAGGAAGTTATGGGGGTTCTCGAAAAAGAGGATAATAAAGAATTGAGGTTAATTACCAATAATCCGGAGCCAATGCGCATCCCTGTCTCACGCATCAAACAAAGAGAAAATATGCCTTCTAGTATGCCTGCGATGTCGGCATTGATGAGCAAACGTGAAATACGCGACGTTGTAGAGTTTTTGAGTTCGTTGAAATAAAGCGTGACTTAAATGGTGATCAATATTACAACTTAGTTACACCCTGCGGCGAAAGCTAAATAAATTGACTAACCTATACCTAGACGAGCTAAGTTCGTTTGAAAACTTATCTGGTTCATCTATCTCTTCGCTCATCAACGTGCTCAAGGCTGCTGTGTGTTCATATGTTGACAGGACAATTTTGACAAGACCCGCAAGAGGCAAGCCGAGTATTGCCCCGGCAATTCCCCAGATGTAACCAAAAAACACTACCGACAAAATAGCGAAAAATGGATTTACATTTATCTTGTTGCCAATAATTTTGGGTGTGATGAAATTTCCCTCCAATTGTTGGACTACAAAAAAGTAAGCAGCTATACCAATCGGAATCCAAATATCATCCATCGTAGCAAATGCAAAAGCGATTGGCAATGCAGATCCAATTATGGTTCCAACATAAGGGATAATGGCCAAAACTCCTGCAAGACAGCCCCACATAACAGCATACTTCACTCCAAAAAACATCAGCCCAATGCTGTTTAAAACACACAATATGACGACAACTAAACCCAGCCCAGAAAGATAACTCCTGATCATGTCCTTCATTTTGGTCATGACCTGAATGCCATTTTCCTTTTTGCCCTCCTCCATTTGTGAGATTATAAATTGCTTAAACCCACTGCTGTATTGTAAAATAAAAAAGACATAAATCAAAGTCAAGAAAAAACTAAACATCATAGAAATACCAGAACTTACTCCACTTTGCAAGTATCCAAAAATTTGATCTTTACCATCGTTGATGTAGGTATTGATTTCACTTCTGGTCATGCGCATTGACTTTGGCATATTACTATTGGCCTTTGCCAACGAAGTTTTACTTTTTTGCTCCATAGAAGTCACCAATTCATCAGATTCGGAGAATACTTCTTCAAACTGTAATCCAAGCACACCTACGAGCATCAAAACAGGTATGATTAAAACCAGGATGGTTGTCAAGCTGGAAATCCATTTGACTTTGAAAAATTGGTTGATTCCAATAAATATATTATATACCAGCCCTGAAATTAACAAAGCAAAAATCAAGGGTGCTAAAATGGGTTTACCTTGAATAAATATATATCCTACTGCCAGCAATGAAAACAAACCAGCTGCCAAAGGCACAATGATGTTCCGACCAATAACTTTTTGGGCAAGCCGTCTTTGCATGTGAGTAATGGTTTTAGAGTTTATCTAGGATTTGGTATTCCATGCATCCAACATCCACGAACTTTTTTCCAATGCAGAAAGCAAACTTGCAACTAAGTCAGTAGTTCCTTCATCTTCGCATTCAGCAGCATTTTCCAAAACTGTACGCATTTGGTTGATGATGATTTTGTGATTATCAAGAATTGCTGAGACCATTTCTGAATCCTTTTCTGCGTGGATTTCTTTCACATTTGCCAATTCGAGGTATTCTTTTAAGGTGGCCATTGGTTTAAATCTTATGGTCAAAATTCTTTCTGCCAATTCATCAATAACCAATTGTGCACTGGTATATAATTCTTCAAATTTCACATGCAAATCAAAGAAATTTACCCCTTGTACATGCCAGTGATATCTTCTCAAATTTTGATAATATATCTGGTAATCTGCCAATAAAAGATTGAGCGATTCTGCTACTTTGTTAAGCGTTTTCTTTTCAATATTTAAATAATTCATGTTAATATTTAATTTGATTTATTTTAGTTTTAAACAAAGAGTGTCGTAAACTCCTCGTCTTTAAATTCTTGATCTTTACTCAGTACGACTGATTCACCATTTTTCAAAAATTGAATAAACCTTCCCGATAATTTATCCCATAAATCTATTTTACAAGGAGAAAATTTAAGTAAGGCATATTTGTCGTCACTGATATTGTCTGGAAATAATTCTTTACCAAGAAGGAAGTGGTGTTTCTTTTTTTCGTCTTCCGTATTGACCAATTCAAAACCACCAATCATGGTTACGAATTGATTGTGATGTTGATTTGTATAATTGATAGATATTATATCTGCATCGCAAATTTCTTTAGCTTTTTCTGACTGGGCATTTGTTGCATACCAAAAATTAAAATTAGAATCAAAATCTTTAGTAGTTAGGGGCAAAGCAATCAAGGTTCCTTCTTTATTCAAATAGTTTGCGATGGACACTTTTGCCTCATAAGAGATCTTAGCGATAATTTCCATTAAATTGGCCGTCGTCATTTCATGTGCTTTTTTACTGAAAGGTTTCAGATTATCCAAATGTTCGATCAAATTGGTCTGGAATTTTCAAAAAAATACAACCATTGAAATTGATGCTAGCCTAAGTAAATATTGCCCAAAAGAGTCATTAGGTCATATAAAATAGCTATATGCCGCTGAAATTATCACAGTCATATTAGAAAGTGATATTCCAAATGTGACTATAATAAAAAGTACCGAACTTAATCGAGAAAATAGGAATGCAGAGAATTTTTTGTAAGAAAACTTAAAGTTTGACACTCAAATAGACAGGTTTACTGATGCCTATTTGATGATCGGTGTAACGCAATAACCCAGTGTTTTCATTTCTTTCAAAAACTGTGATATTGTTTGACAGTTGATTGGCAACCAAAATAAATTTATTGTTTGGACTGATCATGAAATTACGTGGCCAGTCTCCCATAACAGAATCTTGAGCAATAGTCTTGAGGCCTCCCAAATCATCAATCGCAATGGTTGCTATGCTGTTGTGACCTCTGTTTGAGGCATATAAAAATTTGCCATCGTCCGATATATGGATGTCAGCGCATGCGTTTCTACCTGAATAGTTGGGCGGCAAAGTGCTCACTTTTGATATGGTTGTAAAAATTCCTGTCACAGCATCAACTTTTACACTTACTACAGAACTAGATAATTCATTGATCACAAAAGCAAAGTTCCCCGTAGGGTGAAAAATCATGTGTCTAGGTCCGTCACCCTTATCAAGTGCCAAGGCTACCATTTTATCCCCTACTTGATTTTGTTCATCAATGTTATAAACTGCAATCTCATCAATGCCCAAATCAGCTATGTAAAGGTGTTTTTGATTTTTACTAAATATGGCGCAATGTGCATGAGCTGCCTCTTGATTTGGTTTTACTGGCCCACTACCTGTATGTTTCTTTATTTGGGCAATACTATCTAAATTTCCATTTACCAACCGATTGTAAACCACAAAATCACCAGATGAGTAGTTGGCTGCTGCTATTAAATCTTGTTTACCACTTAAAGAAATATAACAAGGATGAGCGCCAGCACTTGGGTGTTGGCTGAGCAAGTCCAATTTTGTTTTGTCAGCATTCCATTGAAAAGCTGAAAGGCTCCCTTCTTGATTTTCATTGACGGCATAGACAAAATTACCGTCAGTACTTTGAGTGAGAAAGGAGGGATTTTCAGTTGCTACAAGTAATTGTGGTTCGCCTAAATTACCAGATTCTTGATCAAACGCTATTTCATAAATGCCTTTTCCAACACTGTCTGTGTACATACCTATCAGCAATTTTACTTTATTTTGATTTTCTTGAATGGCCATTTCTTTTTTATCTGTTTCATTATTTTTACACGAGAAGACAGCAAGTGTAGAAATTAAAAATAAATAACTTATAGATTTACAGTTGAATTTCATGTTTTACAATTTCGAAAGAGCAAGATAGGTTATTCAACTTGCTCTCACAAAACAGTCGGAAAAAAATACAGATTTAAATTCATTCAATCAAGGTATGGAGTATTTGCAAACGATGAATTTATTGAACTATTCAAAAAAAATAAATAGATTGTATAAGTCATGACTCATCAAATCACAGAGGCAATTCAAAAAATAGGCAAATTCCCAGAGGATAAAATTGCCCTTATACAGGAAAAGGTTGTACTATTTGAGCGTTTGAAGGATCAAATTATACTTAATCAGGGTATAACAAGCCAATCCATCTATTATCTGATTTCTGGCACCATGATGGAGTATCGACACAATGAAGAAATGGACATCGAAGTTTTTGATCTGTACATTGCTGGCGATTGGGTTATATGTCGTGAAAGTTTTACAGCCCAAAAACCGTCAAACTATATCCTCAAAGCTTACTCAGATTGCGCTTATTTTGAATTGAGTCTCCATGCCATCCATCAACTCATCGCTCAGTCCCAACAGTTTTTACAATTGGCCTCAGTTTTGGCGACTTCAAACATCAATGCAGAATTGAGTTTATTGACGACTCCTATCGACAAGTATAAATGTTTGATCAAACACAAACCCTTATTGATCAATGAATTTCCCTTAAAACTCATTGCATCATACCTGAAAATAACACCTGAATCTTTAAGTAGAGCCCGGAAAAAACTATCACAACGCCAATCATAATTTTTGCTAATTGCCATTGAAGGACAATCAACTTTCATCTCTCATCTCTCATCTTTCTTCTTTTTTCTTTATTGATTTCAATCAAGTGTGATCACCTATTTATTCCCTGATCTTTGTAAAAAATAATGATATGGAAGATAAATTTTACAAAAGCAGTGGAATTGCGCTGATGATTGGTTCTTTTTTATTGGTAGCGACTATGGTTTTACACCCTGTTGGTGATGATCCTGCCTCTATCATGAAAATCTTTAATTTGGCGGTTTTTACACATGCAATGGCCATTGTGGCCATCCTATTTCTTGGATTTGGCTTTTTGGGTTTGTGCAAATTTTTGAAGGATCGTTATGGTTTATCAAGCTTTGCTTATGTGAGTTTGGTCATGGCTTTGATTGCGGGTATGTTTGCGGGTACACTCAATGGTTTGGTTATTCCATTTTTTGTCCGCAAAATGGTTGACATGGGTCAAACCAACATTGATAACATTGTGAAGTTTGCTTTTATTTTCAACAAATGTCTGGATTATATTTTGGTGTCAGGGATGTCACTTGCTATTTTGATCTGGTCTCTTTTGATGATCAATAAAAAGGTATTTCCAACTTATTTGGGATATTTCGGGGTGTTGTTTAATGTGGCATTTTTGATTGGTTTAGCCATTAATTTCGATTATTCTACGTTGACTGGTTTTAGTGTATTTATTTTTGCGATGGTGGTTTGGGTTGTTTCGACGGGTTATTTATTGAGCAAGGAAAAAGGCTAAAGATTTTTGTAAATGGATGATCATATTTACAACCATTGTCGGGGTTGTTAAACATTTTCTGTCGGGAATTGATATGAAAACATTTCCTTCTTGAAAAAGCATTGGGACATTATTCAACCCCAGTCGGGGTTGTTGAATCTTTTTTTCATTTACCCCGATCTTATTGCATCCGATCGGGGCTATTCATATTCAACCCTTTCAGGCCTTACAGGGTTGTTGGTCCAAATCTTCTGATAATTTTCAATTTTCAGTATCCAGAGTCCGAATAGGGTTCGATTTCATTACATAAAACCTCGAAATTACAACCCAAATGGGCCCAGTCTGGGTTGCTGGATTTTAATGTTTTCATCATCCCCGATCTTATTGCATACTATTGGGCTATTCACATTCAACCCTTTCAGGGTTGTTGGAAACTCTCAGATCGTTTTTGATTTGAAACAATTCTCGCTTGAAAAAGCATTGGGGCATTATTCAACCCCAGTCGGGGTTGTTGAATCTTTTTTTCATTTACCCCGATCTTATTGCATGCGATCGGGGCTATTCACATTCAACCCTTTCAGGGTTGTTGGTTTAAATCCTTCTGATAGTTGTCAATTTTCAGTATCCAGAGCCCGAATAGGGTTCAATTTCATTTTATAAAACCTCGAAGTTACAACCCGAATGGGCCCAGTCGGGGTTGCTGGACTTTACTTTTTTCATTTACCCCAATCTGATTTCATACGATCGGGGCTATTCACTTTCAACACTTTCAGGGTTCTGGGGATTTGCTTAAATGTTTTTTAGAAATAAAAATGAGTAGGTTTCTTCTTAAATCCTTCTGATAGTTGTCAATTTTCAGTTTCAAGAACCCGAATAGGGTTCAATTTCATTAGCCCCGAGTGCAACTCGGGGTACAGATAACCGCACAATCCACAACCCCGAATGGGGTTGAATTTGACGTAATTTTGATTTATTCCCAGATTGCTTTTTCTGATAATATCAAATTAGATATTTAGGATCAAATTCTATTTCATGCTGCTTTAAAAGATTTATGAACTCCTCAATATATGTTACTTTATGATGATGTGCCTCTTGATTTTTGATGTAATCAATCAAGGAGTCTTTTAAATACATAGAAACTGTAAATCCACCATACCCTTCTTGCCAACTTGTGAATTTAGGAAACAAGTTATTTTTCTTAATAAACAACGAGCTTGAAACTTTAATATCTTTTACCAAATCAGACAGGGAAATTGATGGGTGCAAGCTTGTTAAGATATGAAGGTGATCTTCTACTCCATTTATTTGATATAAATGGCATTTCTTATTGTCAATTACTCCACTAATGTATTTGAATAATTCTTCTCTATTATTTGTGTATAAATTCTTTTCTCGGTTTTTAGTACTAAATACAATATGATATAAAATTTGGGTATAGGTGCTCATAGTTCATAGAGTTTCTTGAAAAAATTAAGGAAAAATAAAACATATTCATATATCTACCAAGAGCTTCATAATTTTTTTTTGATTTGAATATCGTATTCTTCCTTGAAAAAGCATCTTTATTCAACCCCATTCGGGGTTGGTGGACTTTACTTTTTTCATTTACCCCGATCTAATTTCATACGATCGGGGCTATTCACATTCAACCCTTTCAGGGTTGTTGGTTTAATTTGCCTAGTAAATCTGTAAAGATTAATACTTTAAAGCCAGAACCCGAATAGGGTTCAATTTCATTAGCCCCGAGTGCAACTCGGGGTCCAGATAACCGCACAACCCACAACCCCGAATGGGGTTGAATATGGACGAAATATTGATTTATAACTAGTCTGTTTCCTCTGTTTTTATCTCAACCACCGATAAGTCGCCTTGATCAAAAAACTGTTCTTTCCAGCTCCATTCAGGATATTTGACCACAAACTTTTATTGAGCGGAGTATTGATATCGCCTTGTGCATCTGGTGTGTTGCCATGAGCCCAAACCAAAAACAACTCAGAACCTGCCTTGTATTCCCATCTTGCTACCAAATTGCTCCTGAATTGCACAAAATTGAAGTCAGGTTTTGAGAAACTATAATCTATTGTGCCATCTCTATTTTCGTCTACCAAATACCTTCCCGATTCAGTTGTTATTTCTTGCGGACTGAATGTATGGAAACGCGCATCAAAGTCCTTACTCAAAGGATTATCTACGTAGCCAAAGTGGTCGTACAATGGCCTGGTAATATATGGTTGGGCATAATATTGAAGCGTGAGATCTGGAGTGATGTTGTAATTGAGTCTATATGTGAGGTTGAGTGTGTTTTGTGAAACCTGACTTACTATCGTTTTTACCGCATCATTGTACGAAATCTGAGTTACATACTGCCCTTGTCTCGTATAATTATAATTATATCCTAAAGCCAATGAAGTAGATAAGGCATTGATTGGCTGATACCTTATTGAAGCATCCATTCCATAATAATGGCTCGAACGTTTACCATTTAAGCCACCGAAACCATTGAAAAAGAACCTCATTTTCTTCCGGGAATCCGTTCCTACATAAAACCAATTGGATACGCCATATTCATTTCGTAAAGAAGAACCACCACGCAAAGCATTATTGGAAATATTCAATGGTGTATAATTAAATCCAACTCCTGTCTCCCAATTGTTATTGAAGTTTCCATGCAGATTGGTATTGAACCAAGTGTTGATGAGCTGTCCCCCAAAATCAAACTTTAAGTTGTGGTTGTAATTGATTCTGGCACTTCTGAATATTCCCTTTTGAGATGGCCACTGCAGTCCTGCCCAAGTAAAATGATTGATTTCATTAGCGGTAAGCATAAAACCTATGTCATTGGTCTCAAATTCCGGTGATCGGTAGGTAATGCCAGATTCAAACTTAAATATTTCCCCAGACTTACCAGGCTTACCCGCTGACTTTCCAATTTTGAAGGTCGCGCTGGTACCTGTCAAGGAAGTTCTGTTGGTATCAACTTCCGTTTCCGAAGCATTTGTTCTTTGAAAAAGGTGCTCAAAAGCAGTTTGGGTTTCAGTAATTTTTGCCTTACTTCCATAGACACTACTCATCAAAAAGTTTCCTGAGATATAGTACTTTCTTTGTTTCCAACTGTGAAAATAATCCATGCCACCACTGTAGGCATTGGTATGAAGCAAACCATTCAAATCACTTTTACGATTTACAGCAGTCACAATACCGCCAAAGTAACTCTCCCCTCCTTTGATATCTTTTTGAATTCTCGCAACGCTGTAATTGGTCAATGGCTCGACCAATGACTTTCTGCGATCGCCATCGTTGTCTTTGATGCCATACACATTATCAGTGATACTTTCCAGCAAACCAATGCTCCAACCTGAATTGGTTTTACCACTCAATTTTGCAGCAGCAAGGATCGGTGTAGAAATAGGTGTTTGAGCATACTCGCCATCAGCAAGGCTCACCCTACCATTCGGGCTACTCCCTATGCGACGGCTGTAAAACAAGAGGTCGTTGTCAAAGTCCAAACCCACTGCAGAGTTGGTCATTTCATAGTTGAAAATATTTCTGCTTTCAATAAAGAATGGACGACGTTCTTCAAAAAAATTCTGGAATCCGTCGATTCGCACTCGCGAAGGATCCGCTTCCACCTGACCAAAATCAGGATTGACGGTATAGTCCAAAATCAAATTGGACGTCACCGCAATTTTACCATCCAAACCAAAAGTAATTTTCTTATCCAGTCCCGTTGCAAACGGATTGTTTTCATTGCCTTCATATGTATCCACTTTAGCCACGACATATGGAGCTACCTCTACCTGCCTCCTGGGTTGAATGTCTTTTATACCATGAATTTCACCAAAACCACTGACCCACACACCAGATTTCTGTGGTATCACCTGCCAAATGGATCGCTCTTGATTTCTGAACACGTTGCGCATCACTTGCAAGCCCCAAACATTGCCCTGCTCTTTCCCAAATCGCAACTGACTGAAAGGTATCTTGATTTCGCCATACCATCCTTTATCAGTAATCGAGGTTTTAGCGTGCCAGATGGGATTCCAGCTTTCATCCCAATTATTCCCATTGTTTGAAGCCAACTCTTCGCTCCTGACTCCTGAAGCCGACAAAGTAAAAGAAAAGGCTGTTCTCAAGTCATGGTAACTATCCAACATCAATGTTACCCAATCACCTGGAAAACCATCCCTCCTGCTCATTCTATTGATGATGGAATCTGGTGCAGAATCTTCACAAAAGAAAGCTGCATAGATGTAATGTTCGTCATACATTATTTTGAATTGACTGGCTTGTGATGGCTTGGCTCCTTCATTTGGTCTATTCACAGTAAAGTCGCCTTGCCATGCTACCAAATTCCAAGCTTCTTCATCGATGATGCCATCTACTTTGATGGTTACATTACCCAGGCTTGCAGTTTGGTATGCTCGTTTTGGGATGATGGTGTCAGGCACAGCTTGACTAGATAAAAAGGTACATATAAGGCATGACAATATGATGGTGATGAATGTCTTCATACTCTTATTATTTTAAATAAAAAGTTGATTAATAAGTAATTAGGTTGATTATTTTTCTAAGGACCTCCAACAAAAACAGGTCTCTGGAAGAGCGAAAAAAACTCAAACTAGAGACCTGCAGCCATTCAATCCAAATATGGAGCAAAATAGGACCGAATAGCATATTTTTTCTTAACCAATAGCTCTCTTTCCTTGTATTTGTGCCTTTGAAAAAAATGGTTTACTTTAAAAAAACCTTAGCTAGCAACAATTAGCCGTTACAATTTTTTGATAGTGATGTCGCCATTCATGGTTGTCATTATGATTTCACTTCCACCACCATTGATTTTACCTTTGATAGAGCTTTCTTTTGAAACTTTGTAATAACCATTCTTTTTGGTTGTTTTTGCAGCTTCAGTACCCGTTGAAACTTGGATGTCAAAATCTGTGTAGACATTCCCATTTTCAGATCTGGTTTTTACATCAAACTTGGTAGCTGCTGGTAGAGAAAGATTGATGTCGCCATTCAAATTGGTAAAGGCCATTGGAGTATTTGGTTTCACGCTTGTAAAACTGATGTTAATGTCCTCATTTAAGGTGTTGGCAACAACAGATCCTCCGACATTTCTCATGTTTATAGAGCCATTTATGTTGGATATCTCGTGATTGCCAATGACGTTTTCAACTTCTATATCCCCATCATTGATTGTGGATAATTTTAGCGAAAAGTTTTTGGGCACCCTCACATGAAGATTTACGTCATGGTTGGGATTTTCTGTGCCAATTTCCACTTTATTATTCTTTTCTGTAGCTACGATGCCATAACCAGCACCACCAGTTATCTTTTTCATACCGTTTTTTGTTTCCGGGCCTCTGCTTTGTTTCCTATTGCCTGTATTTGTGAAAGAGACATTGACATCATTGGTCGCATGGCTAGTTACCTTTATCGAACCAGTGATCAAGCCTATGTGAAGTGTTCCCTCCTTATCGGGAAATGTTAGTGGAATTGAAAAACTTTCTACATCTTGCGCAGAAACTTTCAAAATCATTGTGGCCATCATCATGACCGTAACCAATATTTTTCTCATCTTATTTTATCCTTTTAATGTATACATCCCCATTAAGGGTTTCAAAATTGATTTTGGATGTTCCATTACCTATAACAATGCCATCCGTTTTATTAAGCTTAAATTGTTTTTTACCTTTTTTGGTTTCTTCAGATTTTTCCGTATCATCCAATTTTGTAAAATTTTCGTAGTCTGTATAAAGGTCTCCTTGCATACTCTTGAATTTACAAGCTGCAGAAAGCGATTCCGGACCACTGAAATTGATGTCTCCATTGATGGTGTGGAAAGATCCATCCTTCTGACCATTTGCAACTTCTACAGTTATATCGCCGTTCACCGTATGTGCTTTTTCTACATAATTAGCGGCCTCTGCATGAATGTCACCGTTGACAGAATTGATGTTTAACTTTCCATCCACATTTGCAACATGAACATCTCCATTTACTGTACTTAATACTACAGAAGTATTTTGTGGTACTTTGATGGTATAATCCAATTCCAGATTGTATGGAATTTTGTTTTTGTGATTATTATTATTTGAATAATCTTTTGGTCGGGTATCATACGGAAAAGCCGTATAAAGGACCAAATCACTTCCTTCATCTGCTCCCAATTTCACTTCGCTTTTCCCTTTCTCCAGATCTGCTTCATTTGCAGCAGAAATAGTTTGAGCAATATCCACGATGATTTTATTTCCTGAATGACTCATGATTTTAATTTCACCATTCAAATTATAAAGGCTCATGCTTTGGGCATCATATTCTTGATGAATATCTTTTTTATCCTTCAATTCATAATCATCCTCCCAATTTACACCATCATAATTGAAATTAAAATCGAAGTTTGGAATTTTAATGTCAATCTCTGGAATGTCCAATTCAATCGCCAATTCTGAATCCTCATTGGTATTTACAGCAACATGCTGTGCATTTACTTGTGGCTCATTGCATGCATATAGCACCAACATTGCCAATGTTATCATTATTTTCATTTTAATTTAATTTGTTTTGTGAAGCTCATTGTCTGAGCACTAAATAGAAAGTAGTTCTATGGTATTTTCAAATTTGTCTTTTACGTAAATGTTGAGTTCCTTATCGTTGAGCTTTTGTTGTAAAGGCTCGATAGATTTGCGCTCTTGTAATTTGATCATCGCATCGGCCAATGCCACTTGTACAAGAGGTGATTTTTCATCCATCAAAGCTGTGAGTAAAACTTCCCTTACTTTAGGTTGATCTGCAAATTTTACCAGTGCATTGAGCGCTACGATGCGTACATTATCATTTGGGTCAAACTGAAAAGTGGAAAACAATGCGTTTAATATTTTGCTATCTACTTCTGTCATTTCAGCCGTATAATTTACTGCTTTCATACGCTCCGTTGCCTGCGGATTTTGCAGCATAGCCAACATCATCAATTCCTTCATGCTTTGGACATCTTCAGACAAGCGCTCTACTTTAGATCCCGAAGCAAAATTATTTCCCATGTTGACCACACCAGAAATACTGTAACCCAATAGACAGCCAAGTACCAGTAAGGTCATGCCGAAAGCCAATTTGGAATCAAACCAATTACTGGAAAGATTTTTCAACTGGTTCCAAAAGCTATTGGATGTTTTTGGCTCAGTGGTTGATTTAAATTCATGCAACATTTCAAAAAAATCAGCATCCATTTTAGTGGAAGGTGCAGGAATTTGTATTTGACTCATGGCCTGCCACAACGCTTTCGTTTCTGCAAATTGTTGGCCAATTTCATGGTTGTTTTGAATGAGGTTTTCTAATTTCAAACGTTCGGTTTGACCAAGTCTACCATCCAGATAATCGATCAGCATGGTCTCTGTCACCTGTTGATTAAAATCTTGCTGTTCCATTTTCTAATTTTAAATATATTTCTTTTAATTGTTTGATTGCTCGATGTACTTTGACCTTCACATTTGCCTCTGTAATTTCCAGAATACCGGCAATTTCTTTATAAGGTAAATCTTGATATTTGCTCAAAACCAAAATTTCCCTAGCATCAGCATCCATTTTACTCAGTGCGAAATTGACTAGATTTTTAGAATCCTGTCTTTCACTTTCGTTTACAAATGAATGATTCATTTCAGCATCACTTACTTTTACCATGTCATCCAGAAACTGATAGCGCTGCGATTTTTTGAATTTATCATGAATACAATTTCTGGCAATATGGTACATCCATGCTCTGAATTCACCCTGACCTGTAAAAGATGCTCGATACTTGAGCATTCTATAAAAAACAGCTTGAACGATGTCTTCACTTCCGCTTTGTTCTCCAGTCTGATGGTAGGCAAACCCATACAGAGCTGAAGAATGGCGTTTGTACAACAAGGCCATCTTATCCAGTTCACCGGCTTTTACTCCGAGCATTAAGTGATTATCAGTGAGCGAATCCAAATTGTTTTTCCGTTTTATGCTGTTGTTTGAATGGATACTCTATTTGAAGGAAAAGGTTACAGAGCGGGTGATTTATTTTTTATTTTATTGGAATGATGGTAAAATTATTAAAATTATGTCAGTTTTCAGTGGTCAGCTATCAGTGATCAGTTTTCAGTTTTCAGTTTTGAAACAAGAAAGAAGGGGCGAATGGCTTTCGCCCTTACATTTATTTTCAGATATCAGTTATCAGCGGTCAGCAATCAGTTTTCAGCGATCAGATTTGACAAATATTAAGAGAAGAGAATGGCATTATTACATATTTGATTATTTCATAATATGAAATGTTAATTCATCCTATGAAAGGAACATTTCCCTTCCTTAAAATTAAAAAACATGACAATTTGCAACTAAATATGGTTACATTTGCGTTATGTCCTCTAAAGAAAAGCTAAAACAACGATTCTTGACCATGCCAAAAAACTTCCACTATAATGAAATGGTGAAGCTACTCGGCGATTTTGGATACCAAGAATTAAAAATTGGAAAGACTTCTGGTTCAAGGGTGAAATTTGTTAATCAAGTTGGAGATCAAATTAGAATGCATAAACCTCATCCAACCGGAATTTTAAAAGCATACCAGTTAAAAGAAATAAAAGAGAAATTAGGATTATGAAAAACTTAGAATATAAAGGATATACGGGTACGATTGAGTACAGTCATGAAGACCAATTGTTTTATGGCAAAGTGATTGGAATAAAAAGTTTGATATCCTATGAGGGCGCAACGGGTCCAGAATTAGAAGCAGATTTTAAAGAATCAATTGATGATTATTTATCGGATTGTGTGGAAATGAATATAAAATCGGAAAAGCCATTTAAAGGGAGTTTTAATGTAAGGATTCCGACAGAACTCCATAAGGAAGCCGCAATAAAAGCTCAGGAGTTAAATACCTCTTTAAATAGTTTTGTGGCTGAGTCAATCAGGGCAAGATTATTGGAGCGTTTATAGTAAATTCGTAGCTACAAAATATTTTACTCCTGGACCAATGGCTATGGATATATCGTTTATTCGTTTATTCGTTTATTCGTTTATTCGTTTATTCGATGGAAATTTTTATCTCAGAGCTGGTTTTTATGACCAAATTAAAATCTCCCTCCATCCACATCTTTCACAAATTTTATCACACCTTCCATAAAGACTTTTTGATCATCCCACATGGCTAAGTGACTACCATTGGGACAATACAAGTACCGACCTTTTTGCACCAGTTTACTTTGTTCTTCCATTGCCTTGGGGTCCATCGTATCGTGTTTAGCACCAATCATCAAAGTTGGAATAGTGATTTCTCCCAATCGATTTTTGATGTCCCAAGTGGCTAAGCGACCACTGATTCCAAATTCGCTTGGTCCTTGCATCAAGGTATAAACCTCTCCATTGGCGTGCTTCAAAGCTCTGTTCAATCCATCTGGCCATTCTTCTAAGCGACAAATGTGCTTTCCGTAAAAATTGGGAATCAACAATTCCATATACCGCGGATTCGTAAACTCACCCTTGGATTCAATAGCCTTGATTTCTGATAAAACCGCTGCATCCATTTGTTTTGATAAAACATCTTCTGCATATTTCCCATATTCTGGAGCACTCGCCATCATATTGGCAACCAACAATCCTTTCATCTGACTTTGGTATTTCAAGGCATATTCCATTCCTAAAATACCACCCCACGAGTTCCCAAGCACATAAAAATTAGAACTATCTGCTCCTATTGCTTTCCTGACTTGTTCGACTTCCTCCACAAATCTTGCCGTTGTCCACAAACTGGAGTCTTTGGGTTGATCGCTGTAATAAGAGCCAAGTTGGTCGTATTCATAAAATTCAAAGCCCTGCCTTCCAAAAAATGTTTCAAAACACTCCATGTACTCGTGTGTCATAGCAGGACCACCATGCAACAGCAATATTTTGATGCGCGGATTTTTTCCAAATCTCTTTGTCCACACTTTAAATTCCCCAACTGGCGTAGTAATGGGTATCATCTTCACCCCACCCGATTCTACGTCCTCTCCATAATTGAAATAGTCTGCAACCAGAGGTGCACTAGGCAATGTCTCTTGTTTGCAAGAAATCATTAAAAACAAAAAAGCGATACCAATTAATTTATTTATCATGTTTTTCAGTTATCAGCTGTCAGCGGTCAGTTTTCAGCTATCAGTTTTTTTTTTTGCTGAGAGCTTCGAGCTTATTGTTTATTCGTTTATGCGTTTATGCGTTTAAAGTCCACAATTCAGCAGTTTTGCAATTCAGCAATTTCGCAATTCCCCAGTTTCGCAGTTCAGCAATTTTTGCTGCGAGCTTGGAGCCACGAACCATGAGCTTTTGATTATTTGTTTATACGTTTATGCGTTTAAAGTCTACAATTCGGCGGTTCAGCAATTTCGCACCCAGTTTCGCAGTTCCGCAATTTTTGCTGCGAGCTTCGAGCCACGAGCTACGAGCCTTTGATTATTTGTTTATTCGTTTATGCGTTTAAAGTCTACAATTTCGCGGTTCAGCAATTTCGCAATTCAGCAGTTTTGCAATTTCGCAATTCAGCAATTTCCAGTTCATTGCCTCAAAATCTTTTCCATCTTTTTGCCCTTGGCTAACTCATCTACCAATTTATCCAAATAACGAACCTTCCGCATAATGTCATCCTTAATTTCCTCCACCCGATAACCACAAATCATACCAGTGATTTTTGTGACATTTGGATTGAGCTGAGGTGCTTGGTTAAAAAATGTTTCAAAATCAGTTTTATCGGAAAGGATTTGTTGCAATGCGGGCATGTCGTAACCAGTCAACCAGAAAATGATTTCGTCCAATTCTTCCTTAGTTTTACCCTTTCGTTCCACTTTGTTGATGTAGTGTGGGTACACACTGGCAAAACTCATTTTATAAACACGGGCAAGATTACTGTTCATTTAAAAAGTTTTTTGATCTAATGATTTTGTTGATAGTTTCTTCAACTCTTTTCAAAAGTAAGCAAAAGCAGAAAATAAGCCCAATATTTTATCTTGGATTCTAAAAGATAGGAAAGAAAGGTTTGTTCATGCAAAGTTGATATCAAACATACATCACAGACTGATGCTTCCCTTTTGGGACAATTTTAATTCGAAGAATGCGAGCAAGGAAATTATAATTACCTCACCAACAAAGTAAACAAAACCATAAACGGTTATACTTGGAGCATTTTGCACAAGGTGGTAAATGGTGAATAAACAATAACTTATATTCAAAATGGCAATGATGAATAAATACAATCCCCAGTTCTTTGGCTTGAAAAAGTAACAGCTAAAAGAGTATGTTGCAAGACAAGCAGCGATTAAAATAAAATTGCATAGTACGTAATGTGGCATGCCAAACATGGCTTCATTGGCATACAAAAAGAAGAGACACACAATCGATACGCAAGCACCAAGTGCATCCACAAGGAATATTTTATGGCCTTGTAAAAACTTCATTTTCAATAGTCCAACTATGATTATATGTTAAAATAAAAAGTGCTTGGCACCATTTTCTTAATGACAAAAAATGTCAAAAAATGATGCCAAACACTTCCATTTCCGTTTAAAATTCAATCTTAAACTTATCAGAAAATCATTGAATTATTTTCCTGTTTTGTCTTTAGCCTTCAAAAAGCTGTTTACGTCCAACCAGTGTACGAAAGCATCAAACCAACGATTGCTCGTTCTGTTTGGATTTCCAAGACCAAAACCATGACCTCCATTTTGATAAAGGTGTAATTCTACAGGAATGCCTGCTTTAAACCATGATTCTACAATACCAAATTGACCTCTGAAAAGAAAGTCATCAGTTGCAATGGCATTGAACATTGGTGGAGCATTTTTTGGAACTTCAACAGGACCCATTCCACCATAAATTGGACCGATAAAAGCCAATTTCATCGTTTTTGAGTGAAGCGTTGAATGCATGGTAAGTCCAGCGCCTGCAGAGAATCCAATCATACCGATTCTATCAGTATCCACACCCCATTTTTTTGCATTTTTGACGATCAAAGCATATGCAGCTTCTGCATCTTCCAGTTGATCTGAAAGATCACGTTGTGGAGCACGGGGCGCTGCAGCAGTTCTTGAAGAGTCAGCAGATGCTGGCGGTGGGGTACGAGGACGATTCATCCACGCCTTAAAATCCTCAAGTTCTCCTGGAGTTGGGTAAAGTCTGTATTTCAATACAAAGGCAGCGATTCCTTGTTTTGCAAGGGCTTCAGCAACTTCCCAACCTTCATTACCCAATGAAAGCCAGCTGTATCCACCACCAGGTGCTACAATTACTGCAGCTCCATTTGCCTTTCCTGGTTCAGGAAGAAAAGGAGTGAGTGTTGCGGTTGTAATGTTTCTAGCCATAGGATCTCCCCATTGGCGAAACCAAGTTTCTTTGGCTGGCTGGTCCTCAACTCCCCCTGTGCCCAAGAGAATGGCATTGGGTTCGGCTGGAGCATCAAGTGGATAAATTGTCCCATCTTGAGCCACAACAGATTGTGCAAGGAAAAGCAAACAAAAAAAAATAGATGCAAGTGTTAGATTTTTAAGTCTATTAAACATAGTGTAACGATTTGATAATTTAATATTCAAATATAGCAAAAAATCGAAGTAATTCGACTTAAGAGAATATGTCTGTTACTAAAAAAAG
>JAKQLF010000042.1 GCA_029567325.1 Bacteroidota bacterium
GATGAAATAACCGAATACAAACTGGCTATTCAATATGCAAAACAGTGGATGGCTATTTATTGTAAATCAAAGGAGGATTAAAATGAATTTAAAATATTTTGACTATGCCTTGCAAGCTTACGATATGAGAAATTACATCCCCATACAATCTCTCGACCTTGCTGGAAAATCAGAATATCCAAAAGAACTGACTATTCGTGTTACCCCTGAAGAAGCATTGCTTATCAGCGAGTCACAAAAAATGTTTCAAAGCTTGAGTAAAGAAGCAAAACAGATCATTGAAATCATCGTAGACTGCCCACAAGAAATCAAAGAGGCACTGGGGTACAAAAGAGATCGGCAAGTGATCACTATGCGACCCATAAAAAGGTACTTTGAACGAGTGTGGGGAAAAAGAAAATATGAAAGAATCATGGAAGAAATTACCGTATATGCAGGAGGACTCAATGAAAATTACGGTCGGTAATGTGTTCTGTTTTGTAAATGATTTTACAGAACAGAATCAAATCAGAGATTCTTGTAGATATAAAAAAGAAATCTACAAGCCCGGTCCATTTGCAAAAACCAAATCCATTGTTGAAGTTTCGATGGTCGCCAATAAAAAGTTTCTGACGGGATTGCTTCCAAGAGTTTTGGCATATTGCAACAACAAAAAAATCAAATATGAAAAAAATCACGTCTACAATAAATTACCCGTCTTAGCCCCCGAACCATATCTTGAAGGTATTGAATTTAGACAAGACCAGAAAGAATCCATCAACAAAGCTTGTACCATGTTAAGAGGAATCATAAAAGCACCCACCGGAAGCGGAAAGACTGTTATCGCTGGTGGCATTTGTTCAATGTTCCCGACATCAAGAATATTATTCATGTGCCATACCCTTGATCTCTTGACTCAAACCTACGATGAATTTATTGCATGGGGATTAAAAAATGTAATAATGATCGGAGGAGGGTCAAAGATTTATAAAGATGAAATAGAAGATCAATGTATTGTGGTTGCAACCATACAAAGCATTCACAATATGGAATATTCTTATTTCAAAAAATTTGACATGGTCATTATTGATGAAGCTCATCATGTGACGGCCGGGTCAAGCTACACAAAATTTCTTGAAAAAATCGACGCTCCAATCAGAATTGGGCTGACAGCTACA
>JAKQLF010000066.1 GCA_029567325.1 Bacteroidota bacterium
AAAACGGGCGTATTCACTTTATCAATGTTGAATAAAGGAGAATTCTCTAAATACAATTCTGGTTTCTCCCAAAGGGTTGCCCCTATCCTACTTTGGGTCTTTTCGTATTGAAACATACGACTCATACCACTTTCCCAGCGAATGCCGCCATATGCAGAGGTCATATTTACGACTGGTGCTCCAGCTTCAGCACATTTAAAGATGTCTGTTTTTGTTAAGAGGTGAGCGATTTGATAACCTCCCCAACTATGACCTTGTATACCCATTTTGGTAGTGTCGATGTATCCATCTCTTGTCAAAGCTTTTACACCTGAAAGAACGTCTTCTTCACATGAAGGTCCAGGGTAGCCAATGCGATACGTAACATCTGGATTGAAAATCACATAACCTTTATTGCTGTAGTAACTGTAATTGATACTTGATCTGCCCGCAAGAGGAGTACGATATGTATGTACCTCTTCCGAACTTCTCTCATAAAAATTGACTAACAATGGATATTTTTCACGAGGGTCAAAATCTTGTGGTTTTACGAGTAAGCCACGCAGTTTTTCACCGAGCTCATTTTCCCAGTAAAACAGTTCAATGCTACCCCAATTGTATTCGCTTTGTTGCAGATTTGCCTCAGATATATTTTTAAATGAACCCATTTGACTATCTGTCAACAACAAATCAGGAAACACATTGAAATTTTCACGTGTTGTAATAAAAACATTGGCATCTTTGGCTTTTACAATTTGTGCCCGATAATCAAAAGGCCCTTTCTCCAATAAACGCACCCTTGCCTTATCAGCGTCATAAAGCGCATATCCTGAATCCCTTGTTTTTTCATCTGTTTGTTTGATATAAAGGCCTCCGTTTAGTGTAATATTATTCTTTTCACTGACTAAATTCACTACACGATTGATGATCATTTGGCCCCTTCCAAAAGTAAGTTTTGTGGTTAAGGAGTCATTGTCAAAATCAACCATCCAAATGTCATATTTATCATAAATCAAAGCAGCATTTCTTCCGCTGATCCAACCACCAAAACCATAAGCGCCCGGACTCGCTGGTACATCGTTTTCTTCATCATAAAAAGCTACATTCGCATTGGTCAACATTGTCGTCAATGTATCATCTTCAAGATCATAATGCATCCATTTGCCAGTAGATCTTTCAAACCAAATGGCATGGTTTCCGATAGAATCAATGATCACATTGCCATTCACGCTGTCTGCAATCAATGTCCTATCCCCTGTTTCTATATCGATGACAAATAAATCCTTCATTCCTCCACCCATCCAGGTTATACTTTTCAGATATTTCCTTTCGTCCCAGCCGATTGCATAATCTGCACTTTTGTTCTCGGGCAATCGGATCTCAGCCATTTCCAGGTCGGTCAACTTTGTAAATTGTTTACTTGTTATATCATAAACATGGAGATAAGTTTGCTTTTTGTCGGTTTCTTCGCGGGCTTCTTGCATCGTGTACATGTAGGGATCGTTGTGATGCCAAACTTCAACGCTTACAATTTCTTCTTCTAATAAATTGGTGTCTTGAATCATAGGAATTGGAGCTAATCCAAAAAACAGTCGTTGTCCCGAAGTATCAAAAGTAATTTTTGAATATTCTGGTAAACGCCACCCTGATTCTACATGAGCATTATTAACATCTAATATTATTTGGGGAGACGACATGCCTTCATGCCAGTAAAGCAATTCTCTTTTAGCTGTTTTGGATTTAGTACTGTCGCGCAAAACAACACCACCTAAGTTTTGGCCATTTTCATCCACAAACAGACTCGCTTCAGAAAAATATTGCCCCAAAGAAAGGAGCGATTGTTCCCGACTTCTAGCATCATATTTAATGATTTGTTGCTGGTTCATGGTATCAATTCCTGTTGTCCATGCAAATAAGATGGGTGTTTTATTAGCCATTTCATACGACCTCACGTACTTAATGGTATCAAACATGTCCAAATCAGGTAGATATATGATCAAGTGATTGCCATTTTCTTCGCTTTGTTTTTTTACTTCCAATGCTGCAATGGTGTCTTTTTTGTAATTAGGTGTCTTCATTTTGAAGGCTACCATATTACTATAATACTTGCTCTTTTTTACATCTGTAACTTCCGGAAACAGTATAAGACTGTCTGTCAGTGTTTTATAAACATATAGGGTATCTTTTGGCAAATCATCCTTCTTTACTTTTCTCCTTTTCATTTCTCTTATCGAATCCATGGGAGCAGCAACAGACATAATGAGGAGCTTGCCATCATTGGTCAGCAGCGGCTTTTTGCCCCTATCAAATACTTTCTTTTGACCCGACTCAACTTTGTACAAAACAACCTCATCATCGTGTTGCTCTCTGTTCATTGTAAAAACAATATATTTACCATCATCGCAAATAGATTCATCATTTATTCGTCTCCATTCGGTAAAAACATCGGGTGTCATGGTCTTTTTGGACTGGCCAATCAAAGCAATACTGCTCATTAAAAAACAAAATACAACTGTAAAAACTAGGTTAAAAATCTTCATACTATTCATTTATTGCATAAATCAACTTCAAATTCAAAGATAATCGTTTCCACAATTTAACAAACAGAATTTGCAGAAAGGTCATAAATCGTTGTCTTTCAAAACAAAACCAAGTATATTCACAATTAGCACAAATAAAATTTTTATAAAAAAAGTAAAAATTTGGTTTCCAATAATCAAAAATCTATATATTTGCACTCGCTTTTAAACAAGCACTGACCCATGGTGTAATGGTAACACTTCTGATTTTGGTTCAGTCATTTAAGGTTCGAATCCTTATGGGTCAACAAAAAGCCTCCACTCGTGGGGGCTTTTTTCATTTTGGTATATTTTTTACCCATATGTAGAAAAATAGACTTAATCTTGTCTCCAATTACAAAAACTCAAAATGGTCTGGACGATTTTCATCATATTTATACTTCTACTATTATTCGTTGATTTATATGTTTTAAACAAATCTGGAGAAGTAATTGACAATAAAAAGGCAGCAAAGCAAACAGCATTTTGGGTAGCCTTGGCAATGGGATTCTCTGTTGCAGTTTATTATTTATATCAAAATGGCTTGGTCAACAACCCAAATAATCTTAAGCCTGCCAATGCCATGGCCAAATACATAACGGGATATTTGATCGAACTATCCCTGAGTGTGGACAATCTATTTGTCATTGCTATGATCTTCAAAGCTTATAAAATTCCACCTCAGAATCAACATCGGGCATTGTTTTGGGGAATAATAGGTGCCATTCTATTTAGAGGTATTGTCATTTATCTTGGTGTTTTCCTCATTCAGAAAATCTCTTGGATGACTTACATTTTTGGAGCCTTCCTTATCTTTACCGCTTTCAAAATGATCATGACTGATCCAGATGATGAAGAAGCTGCTGAAGAAAAATCCAAAAAAACGTTGTCAAGATTTTTACCCATCAGTGCAAATCTCGATGGAGAAAAATTTTGGACCATTGAAAATGGAAAACGCATAGCTACCCCACTTTTTGGAGCCTTATTGCTGATTGAGTTTTCTGACATTGTATTTGCCCTAGACAGCATACCAGCAATCATAGCCATCACAACCGATACATTTTTGGTGTTTTCTTCCAATATTTTTGCCATCCTTGGATTGAGGTCCATGTATTTCTTCCTTGCTAACATGTTGAAAAAGTTTGAATATCTCGAATATTCTGTTGCTGCAATTCTTGTTTTTGTAGGCTTGAAACTTATGGCAGCGCATCATGTTGTTATTCCTGAATGGTTCTCTTTGGCGTTCATTTTCTTGTCATTGATGGTTGGAGTAGTTGTTTCCATCAGAAAAATGAGAAAAGAAGAAGCTAAATAAAAGACTATTTTTAGTGGATGAAAAATACGTCTGCCTTTTTCTTTGCCCTTTACATATTTTCAGCCTGTAATACGGGTAAAAAAGTAATTCCGGTAGAAACCAATTCCTACGAAACTCAGACTTTTATCGTTGATACGATCAATCCACCTAGTCCAACATTCATAAGCGAAGGAATTGGAATAGATATAGGTGAGGAGGCATTGAATTTACCGAAAATAAGTCAAATACTCTCACTGAGCAATGCTGCTTGGATCCAAATCAAACCAGTTGGAGGTGTTAAGTACATCTTCCAGTCTACAATTGACACAATAGCTGGAGCAACTGCTATTGATAACAGTGTTGATTTACTTGCCATTAAAAACTTATTGCTGTCATACGATTCAAAATTGGCAATAGTAATCGATCCTCGTCTGGATCAACCAAAAGACATCATGGATGTTGCCCAACAAATAAAGGATTGGAAGCTGCCATTTTCTCATTGGCAAATAGCAGAAAAACCATATTTGGAATTACTAGATACCATAGCACCATTTTGGAACTCAGGGTCTGATTTCGCAAAAAAAATGCAGTTCATCTCAAATGCCATCAAAAAAGTGGATGCCAGTCAGGATATAATTTATGCAGCTGGAAATACGAATAGAAATCTGTTTACTGATGAAATTTTGAAGACAGAAAGTGAATATTTCGCTTGGTCGGGATTGGCATTATACAATTTTTATAGCTTACAAATTAAAAAGTCTGAATATTTCCAAAAAAAGTCACAATACGAAAAAAAAATTTTGATCCATTTGGTGAGTCCAAGTCAGAGCAACACGGGGGCAGATTTTGCATTGCTTTTTGAAAACATGTTGGCTACAAAATCCCGGCTCCCAAAATTTAAAGTAGATATTCAAATCAGTGATGAAAATTTGAAAGAAAGTCCACAAATGGGAGCGCTAACATTGCTCAACCAACTTCTGAAAAATGGCAGCCAAATACAAACTAGATATACTCCTCTCAATTCTACAAAGGAAAGTACCATTCAATCCATCACGGTTTTCACAGACACATCTGGTAACAAAACAATTGCATTTTCAAATCCATTCAATCGAAATCTCACCGTAGATTTGAGTACTGAATTTGATAATTCCACGCTATTTGCAACCAATTATACCTTACTTGACAGCATTAAAACTATGAGTCCTAGCAATAAAATCGCTGTACGACCCTACTCATTTACCGTTATTTCTGCAAGCCAAAAATTGACTAATTCTACCACATCTTTATCCATTACATCCATAAATAGTTTGGACCAACAAAACTTAGTCATAAAATGGCAAAAGCAAGAAAAATTTGCGAAATATCAGTTGAACTTCGGCTTAAATAAAAACAATTTAGACCAAAAATTTGAAACAACTACTGATAGTTTTCATTTTTATAATGTGAGAATTGGACGCACTTATTTTTTTAATTTACAGGGACTTGATTCCACTGGTGTCCCATTGGAATCAAAAACTTTTGAATTTAAGGCAATTCCACCAGATATTCCGAGAATATCCAACATCAGAAGAGATTCGGACAAGCTAATTATACACTGGACGCCGATTGTTGAAGCCCAAAATTACACGCTAAAAGTATACCGAAAAGGATTCATTGAGGAACTCGAAGTTGGACAACAAAACCTTTTGATTCTCGACAATTTACCGGACAACGAGTCGTACAGGTTTGCGGTGAAGTCTCAAAATGTATATGGAGAAAGTGCATTTTCTCCAATTAGTAAGGCAAGTCAAAAAGGTATTTTACCGCTTGCGCCGACCAATTTTCACAAGGAAGGAAACCTATTCATCTGGAATACAAGCGGGAATGTTGCCAATGAAACCATAAGGTACCAACTTTACAAAGGATCTCATCCCAATGAACTTCAAGAATTTGCC
The DNA here is from genome assembly GCA_029567325.1 of Bacteroidota bacterium. Classification (GTDB taxonomy): domain Bacteria; phylum Bacteroidota; class Bacteroidia; order Chitinophagales; family Saprospiraceae; genus JADKBO01. The sequence continues at coordinate 5,766 of JAKQLF010000066.1, forward strand.
TCAGAAATAACTGACACCACGTTTTATTATTTCGATCCTATTAACGAAGACACCTATTTTGCCATCAAAGCAAACAACAATTTTGGTAAGTCTGAATCCTATAGCAATATATTATCGCTGCTTAAACCTCAACCAAAATCATCCTATATTTTTGATGCATACCCAAGTGGAGATTCAACAAATATCATTGTAAAATATTTTCCAAACGCCAACAATGAAGCAACTCGGACCACCACACTCATCATCCAAGATCGGAGCAAAACACATTGGGTAGAAGAAAGAATAGATTGCAGCCCATTTATTAACAGCGCTTTAGAACAATATAGGTTGAAATTACCTACCAAGTTGATAACAGGAAAAGAACTCTACATCATTGAGGAATAAGTCGTTACTACATAAACACTGATAATTAGAATACTAAAACCCCTTTTTTGTTATTCAGGGTATTCCCTAGCTTTTGATGCAAAAAATCAACTTAATTTCACATTTTAGAAACTACTTTATTATCCTCTTTAACTCCAATAGAATCCATGAAAGTTTTGCCACTTTTCATATTTTCAATTTTCATCCAAGGTTTTGTAATTGGTCAAGTGAATTATGGTTTTTCTAGTCATAATAGTCCATTTGTCATGTTAGCTGGTGATACGACTGTAAGTCTTACTGCCGCCTTTCCACCGAGCAAAACAATTTTGAATGAGGGATTTGCCAATCAGGTACCAATCGGATTTGAAATCAATTATAATGGTCAAAACTATAACGTTATACACCTGAATATCAACGGCTTTGCTTCACTGGGTGCGCCATTCTTATCAAGCAATATCGATCCCCAATATGAGGTCAATGAATTGCGAAATCCAGTTGCTTATAAAGGTGCAGTGAGACCCATCCTTGCACCGCTCTGGGATGATTTACAATTATCAGAAGCTGCCAATCTCACCTACAAAACAGAAGGAATAGCACCAAATCGTACTTTCACCGCACAATGGAAAAATATGTTATGGCAAAATGGTGGCAGTGCTGCTATTTCTTTTCAATTAAAATTACACGAAACCACAAATATTGTATCATTCCATTATAGTCCGGGTGCAGGAATCCTTGGTGCTGGCGCTGGTGCTTCCATTGGAATTACCACTCAAAAAAATACCATTTTTGAAGCTGAAGTAGATGGACCTTATTATTTATCACTTAATGGTTCAAGCAATGTAGCTGCTGCTTTAGACAGTCTTGAAACTGATGGTATAAATAGCAAGCCGACAGGTGGTCAAGAATTCCGGTTTACACCTGTGACTTGCACTCCACCAACCAATATTAAATTAATGAATTACAATTCCAACACGGCTACGATTGCATGGTTAAGCAATGGTTCAGGCTCCAATTATCAAATGGCGCTAAGTAATATTGATGTGGAGCCAATGGTTGGAACAACGGTATCTACAAACAGTCACACTTTTGGAAACCTTGCATCCAATACTGATTACTTCTTTTTCATAAAAGAAACTTGTGGGACAACTTGGACCAGGTTCAAATTCAAAACTTGCGCGATTGTGGCGCTTCCTTACACACAAGGATTTGAAGCAAGTCTTGACAGTGACCTTCCCAGCGATCTAACCAGCCAAACAAGCAGCAACGATTTTGCAGACATGCACTGGCAATCCAGTAATTTGCTCAATGCCTCGACTGGTAGTAAAAAAGGAATAAATTCTGCACGATTTGCAAAAGCTGATTCCTGGCTTTACACTGCAAGTTTTCCCCTGCAAGTCGGCGGTGTGTATCAATTGAGTTTTAAATATTCAAGAACAGCAGCAACTGATATCGGCATCAGTGGGACCCCAGTTCTGAAATTACTGGTGAAATATGGATTGAGAGCAGGTTCTACTGGAATGGTAGACACCATCGTTTTTCTAAGTACCATCACCAATACCAGTTATGCAACCCAAACCATTCAGTTTTCCCCAGCAAGTTCAGGAGACTATAACATTGGTTTTGGCTTTCAGTCAGACGTTACCGATGCCATCATTTTATTGGATGACATCAGCCTTACAGTAAACTCTGTTCCTCTACCTCTGCGACTATTGTCTTTTGAAGCAAAACTCAACGTGCAAGAAGAAGTTGATTTGACTTGGCAAACAACAGCTGAACAAAATGTATCCCATTTTGAATTGGAACACAGCATTGACGGAATTTCCTTTGTTAATTTTGGAAAAACATTTGCCAATGGCAGCAGCCTCAATGATAAAACCAATTATGAATATACGCATAGAAAACCAGCAAATGGCTACAATTACTACCGCTTGAAAATGGTTGACCAAGATGGCAAATTTGAGTTTTCCCCAATAAGACTAGTTAATCTTCGCCAAGATTTAGTTACACTTTTGTACCCTAATCCTTCTGGAAATGAAGTTTTCCTCAAAATGCCTGGAGTAGATCAAGCAAAAATTCTCGTATACAATTTAGAAGGTAAATTATTGATGACTCAAATTGGAAACGTGAATGAAAACGAAAGTAAAATCACCCTCACAGCCCAAGTGCCAAATGGTATTTACTTAGTAGCGGTCTCCACACCCAATGAAACCAGAATTTTGAAATGGCTCGTGGAGTAATCTATTACAGTTATAAATATTCAAAAGCAAAAAATTGGAAATGAATTTTAAATACACCAAATGATCATGAAATTCCAACAAAAATCTAAAGCGATACTGTTGCTTATCGCCAATCTGTGTATGATTGGTTTTGGTCTTGCACAATCGACCAATTATACGCTGAGTGACGTTGTTTCAATCTCCACAATCAATAATGAATTATCTGAATCATGGCCAACACCAGGAACTATTGTGATCAGAAGATCTGGTGGTTTGAAAGCGGTAACAGTACCCTTTACTATATCAGGAAGTGCAACCATCCATACTGATTATCAAACCAATGCAGGAACCTCTGTAACTATTCCAATGGGCAAACGCGAAGTTTGGCTACAAATCATACCCAAAACTGACAATAACCCTGAAGGAGATGAAACTGTGAGGTTTACCCTTTCTAATGCTCCTGCCTATACCATTTCTGGTTCAAATTTTGTGGAACTGACGATCAAAGACCAAAGTGTTTTGCCAAATGACGAAGAAGCAACCAGATTTTTGATTCAAGCAGCTTTTGGCGCAGATCCCGATGAATTGGCTGACGTAAAATCTATGGGTTTTGAAAATTGGATTGATGCTCAAATCGCCCGACCAAAAGGATATTTGCAAGATACTTTGATCCAGCAAAACATCATTCCAAATTACGAAACGGAATACAATGCCAGAATGACCATGTGGCATTTGATCATGCGTCGCCGATATCCAGCTCCAGGAGTAACCGTTCCTACAGATATTTTGCGGCAGAGAATTGCTTATAGTTTACTTCAAATTTTTGTGATATCCCAGACTGGTGATGATCTTGCTGTCAATTCAGAAGGTGTCCTCAACTATTATGATAAATTAATTGACGGGGCTTTTGGCAATTTCAGGCAATTGCTTTTGGATGTGAGTCTACATCCATGCATGGGACTTTATCTGAGCCATGTAGATAATCAAAAACCAGATCCCGTCAACAATATTTTTCCAGATGAAAACTATGCCCGGGAAATCATGCAACTTTTCAGCATTGGGTTATGGGAACTCAACCAAGATGGTACAAGAAAATTGGATGCTTTTGGCGATCCTATTCCAACCTATGATAATGGAGATATCTCTCAATTTGCCCGTGTTTTTACAGGACTCACTTGGGGAGGGACTACTTGGCACGATTTTACAACCAATATGGTAGTCAATGAATCAGCCCACGATACAGATCCCAAGGTTTTGCTCAATGGTATGAATTTGACAGGTGGTAGAACAACCATGCAAGACATCAATTCTGCCATCGACAATCTTTTTAACCATGAAAATACAGGCCCTTTTATTGGGAGGTTGTTGATCCAACGATTGGTGACATCCAATCCAAGTCCGGCATATATCAGTAGAGTCGCGGCAAAATTTGCTGATAATGGTAGTGGTGTACGGGGTGATATGGGGGCAGTTGTAAAACAAATTTTACTTGACCCAGAAGCCAGAGATCTATCATACACCAAGGATCCAACTTTTGGCAAAATGCGGGAACCATACCTCACTTTGCTCAATTTTGCAAAAACATTCAATGCTCAACCAGAAAGTGGCGATTATCATGAAGCAAACCTGTTTTATGAATACTATTTACAAGAGCCATTTCTTTCACCATCAGTTTTCAATTTCTATTCACCAAATTTTAGACCGCCGGGAGAAATGACTGAGCTTGGTAAATATGGCCCTGAATTTCAAATTTTGACTGCAGTTACAGCTTTACAAGCACCAAATAATTTGAAAGGTTCATTGGACTATGCCATTTCTAGATGGGGAACCGTGTATCCTGCCAATGAAATGCACATGATGTTTCCAGAGGAGTTATTGATTGCTGGAGACCCCGATGCTTTGATCAGGAAGTTGGCAGTAAAGATGACTGGCCGAGCATTGAGGCCACGAAGTTTCCAGTTAATCAGAGAATTATTGAATAGTTTACCTGCTTCTGGGCAAGATTGGCAACAAAATAGAGTGGATGCAGCAGTGTATATGATCGGCTCAATAGCCGAATTTAACATCATGAAATAACCCAATAATTATGGATAAAAAGTCATTTAACGATATCTCACGACGAAAATTTATTGGCCAAGCGAGTTGTGCAGCAGTTGGGGCAACGTCTTTGATGAGTACACTCACCAATTTCTTTTTGACCAATTCTGCGGTAGCTCAAAATGTGGACTTTTTTACAGATTATCGAGCCCTTGTTTGCTTCTTCATGCCAGGTGGAAATGATTCATTCAATCTTCTGGTTCCGACAGGTGCTGCTTATAGTGAGTATTCTACCGTCCGGGGAGACCTTGCATTACCTCAAAATAGTTTATTACCCATCAACCCAATAAACGATGCTGGAAGACCATTGGCCCTCCACCCTGGCGCAACAGGACTTCGAGACTTATTTGAAGATGGTAATCTCTCCTTTATTTCCAATGTAGGAAGTCTGGTGAGGCCCACCACAATGACAGACTACCTCAATGGATATCAAATTCCTTATGGTGTTTTTTCACATTCGGATCAACAAGAGCAATGGCAAACCTCCATTCCTGATGTAAGATCAGGCTTGGGTTGGGCAGGACGCGTTGCAGACATGCTCAATGGGGTAAATAAAAATACCGCAGTTTCCATGAATGTTTCGATAGCGGGAAATAATCTGTGGCAAGTTGGAAACCAAGTATATCCCTACACAGTGAGTGCTGACGGTGCAGTATCATTAAATGGATATGGCAACAATAACTCCTCGAACTTACTGAGAAAAACTGCCATCGACAACTTGTTGGCTCAGGAGTATCACAATGTTTTGGAGAAAACCTTTACCAAAGTAAAAAGAAATGCACTGGATGCTTACGATTTATTCAAAACTGCGACTGATACGCCAATTCCAGCCGATAACCTTGGAAACGGACCTTTAGGCAAACAATTGAGACAAGTAGCTAAAACCATAGCTGGCCGCAATATCCTAGGAGTAAAACGACAGATATTTTATGTTCAATGGGGAGGATGGGATTTTCATGATGAAGTGTTGGTCAATATGTCTGAAATGATTCCTATCGTCAGTGATGCCATGAAGGCTTTTTATGATTTATTGGTTGCCATGGGTGTCGAAAATGACGTAACTACTTTTTCAGCATCAGAATTTGGTCGTAGCCTTACAACAAATAATCGCGGTTCTGATCATGCTTGGGGCGGTAATCAATGGGTCATTGGAGGTGCAATCAATGGAAAACGTATTTATGGCCAATATCCCGACTTATATGAAAACGGACCATTGGATACAGGTCGAGGTCGGTTCATACCCACAACTTCGGTAGATGAATTAGCCGCAGAATTAGCGCTTTGGTTGGGCGTGTCAAAAACAGATTTACCCATCATTTTACCAAACATTAGTCGGTTTTACAACCTCAATAGTATGGCAAATCCAATTGGTTTTATGGGCGTTTAAATATAAATAAGTAAAAGTAAATTCGGGATTTCCAATTATAATCAAAATAACTTAGCTTAGTAGAACTTCTTGGGCCCTTATTTCATTAGGAAATTTTGGAAGAAGAATGTATATTTACATAAACAAACAATAGCACCTTTTATGCCCTTCAGCTCCATAAGCAGGACTATTATAACACCTTTTATTGTTTGGGTGCTCTCCATTTTTGCGCTGACAGGCCAAGAGTTCAATTTGTTATCTCTACCAACTGATGCACATGAACCCATCCCAGATACCAGAATTTTCATCATTCCACCACCTGACTACAACATCAGTGAACGTTTTGCTGGACTAGAATTCCAAGGTAGGCCAGAGACAGCAATAATAGTGGCTACTATTCCAGGCCCGTTCAGCGCAACCATCCGACGATTTAATGCAGATCTTTTGGATCTCAGAAATATGGAAGTTGTGGAGCGGAAAATGATTCCTGTCAAAGGATATCGTTGTGTATTTTTAGAACTCAATCATGATGAAGACCAGATCCTTTATAAAAAATATATTTTATTTATTGGAGACGAGAATCATAGTTTCATCATTCAGGCAATTGCCCCAAATGATGACGAAGACTTGGTTTTACAAATGAAAGAAGCAATCAGATCTACGATTATTTCTCCCTTGCCAACCAAATCTACTAGAGCCTTGCTAGATTATAAAGTAGATGAAAAAAAAGGTGACTTTTTACTTGCAACCATATTATCCAATGGTATGGTATTTACTCGGGATGGCAAAATACCACCAGAAGTGGAAGATAAAACGGTCATCTTCTTTGACAAATCCCACACACGCTTGAGAATCATCAATAAAATGCAATTTGCAATGGACAGATTGTCTCAATATCCCGGAGTTTTCAAAGTTAATAACATGGACGATGTAATAAAGATAAAACGCAGCCGCCTAGAGGGATATGAAATCAACGCACACAACGCCAATAACGCTAATGAAGCCCTCAAGCAAATAATCCTATATGACAAAAGAGGTGCCTATTATGTAATGACTGCTATATATGACCCAGCCAATAAAAGCATACTAGCCGACATTGATAGGATAATGAGATCCTTCAAGAAAAAATAAAGCACTACCTTAGGTCTCAAATGCCAATCTTTATTTCATGAAGCTGATCATCTTGTTTTTCTTAATTGTAGTTGCAATTTTTGCAGGCCTTTTATATTACAAAAGACAGAATAACACAAAACAACTTGGGGGTCCCATTTCACCAGCTAAGGCCATTTGGCTCATTTTTGCAATATTCCAATACTATGTTATGTCGGCCTTTCTATTCCTTGGTTATTCGGAAAACGTATTTAAACACATTTTGGGTTTAGTTTTATTGCTATTCGTTATTAGAGGTATTTTCCAGTGTTTATGGATGTTCCTTTTCAAAAAATGGAAACCATATATGGGGATTTTATTTAATATGTTTGCTTTTGTTTATATTTTCAAAAAAATCGTAGATACCGTGGTTTTTGGCCCACTTTTATCCATGTCCACAACAGAATATGTCATCTATCTTTATCTTACAATGTTCCTCTTCATGTTGATTTTAGATTCTTATTATGCGTGGAAGTTTTCAAAAATTGTTGGCAATTCTACTACCGGAAATAATGCTATTTGGTATGCATCAGCAGATAACAAAGCATTCAAAAAAATCAATCAAACCACCGCTTTTTTCAATGTTTCATTATTAGCTTGGTTTATTGTAATTTTGGCTAAACTCATAGCACTACATTGATTTATCCTATCGTAAAAAATTGGCAAGGCACATTCACTCCACCACCACTATCCGATTTGAGGTGGAGAATATTTGCTTTATTGACTAGTTATCTCATATTAGGTATGAGTTTTTTAGGATTTTCAAGAAAACCAGGGCAAGTTATTTTGCTTATTTTGATTGGAGCGGGACTAGATTTACTACTGACCGGTTTGCTAAAAAACAAAAAAGTATTTCCGCTTTCTGCAATGATTTCATGTTGTTC
>JAKQLF010000080.1 GCA_029567325.1 Bacteroidota bacterium
AACCCCTATATACTCTTACAAGATACTACAGCATAATGTCAAAATTAAACAATTGGGGTTTTTATTTTAGGCTAGTTTTTCTTAACTAAACGACATTGAATAGTAAATGGTGAATAGTGAATAGTGAATAGTAAATGGTGAATGGCTTAAGATGTGGAATGTGAGATGTGAAATGTTGGGTTGGTAAATGGTGAATAGTAAATAGTGAATAGAGAATAGTAAATGGTGAATGGCGTAAGATGTGGAATGTGAGATGTGAAATGTTGGAAGTTTAAACTTGATGGTTGATTCAGGGCATGCCCTGGCTTCTCAGGTCAAATATTAAAAGGAACTACCCGTAAAGAAAGGGCTTGCTCCTTTCCATTTTGCACAAATGAATGGCAAATGTTTGAGATGTCAAAAGTGAAATGTCAAAAGTGAAATGTTAAATGGCTTAAATCTTGCTGGGTTGAGTGAAGGCCTTCCGCCTCTACTGACAAATAAAATCTTTCAAACCATTGTAAACATTGGTATTGAATTGGGTGATTTGGGAGGCGTATTTGGCATCAAAATAAATGTCCACGTGGCCGCCACCAGGTACTTTTATGAAACTGGAAGGTAAACCAATCGATTTGGCGTAGGTATCTATGCTTTGACTGCCAAACATTTCCAGAATAGCCAAACTTTGACCACCTACAAAACCTTTTTGTATTGGTACCACATCATCTGCATCTCCGTGAATACTGTAAATAGGAGCCTCTTCTTTTTGTAAAACATTGGTATTGATAATGGCACCACTTAGACTTATTACTGCCTTTATCCTAGATTTTGCTGGAGAAGAAGGCCTTGGTTCCAAGCCAGAATTGTTGGCGATTGCTTTTTTCAAAAAATCTGGTTGGCCATCATTATCATCAAGATAGGTGGCATGCAAAGCAGTTATTGCCCCAGCTGAAACACCCCCAACGAAAATTTTGGTTGTGTCAATTTTATATTTATTCGCACCTCGAGCATCGTCCACAAAAAAGTTTACTGCACTCTTGAGGTCTCTAGTTGCTTTGATAACGATGTCCGTGAGGGCAGTTGTGTCAGGCAAACCATTGGCAAAATTGAGCATTCTATAATTTGTGGTTGCAGTTACAAAACCGCGTTTTGCACCCATTTGACATAAATCTGCCAATTCTGTTTTATCACCACTGAAAAAAGAACCTCCGTGAACCCAAATGATGAGTGGTCTTTTATCCAAATCTGCGTCCTGAGCTGGTTCATAAACATCCATAACCAGAATTTGCTCCAGATTAGTCACACCTACTGCTCTCGCATAAATGACATTTTCACTTAAGGTGACGCCATTGAAAACTTCCTGGGTAAACCTGTTGGTTTCGCAAACATCAACCGGTTCAATGATTTCATCTTCCCCGCAAGAAATGATCAAAAACCAAGCGCAAAAGAATAAATAGAAACCAAAGTTTCTCATCTTATACATAGTCATAATATTTGTAGTATTGTGCCAAAATAGATGTTTACATAACGTTTGAGTTTTTGAAAAGTTATGAACATCCTCAACAGTTATTAATATCTCGCAAAAGTATGCAAATTTGAAGGAAAGCGAGTTTCTAGGTAAATTATATTCCTGGCATGATGGTATAGAGCGCTACCTGCCCTGGAAAGAAAATGCGGATGGATACAACGTTTGGGTTTCAGAAATCATCCTCCAACAGACAAGGGTAGAACAAGGAACACCCTATTATCTCAGGTTTATGCAAAAGTGGCCGACAGTCAGTGCATTGGCCGCTGCCTCAGAAGATGAAATTTTGAAAATGTGGGAAGGTTTGGGCTATTACAGCAGGGCCAGAAATATGCACGCTGCCGCCAAACAAATTGTTGCCATTCACAATGGACAATTTCCAAAAAACTATGAAGATATTCTGGCATTGAAGGGCATTGGACCATACACCGCTGCAGCCATTTCCAGCTTTGCATTCCAAGGAAAATATGCCGTGATGGATGGCAATGTGATGCGGGTAATTGCAAGAATATATGGCATAGATTCACCTATTGATAAACCAGCTGGTAGAAAAGCTATTCAAAATGAAATTGATCGTTTGATAGATGAAAAAAATCCAGGTCGATTCAATCAGGCAATGATGGATTTTGGCGCCTTGGCTTGCAAATCAGCAAATCCACTGTGTCAAAACTGCAATTTCAATGAAGTGTGTATTGCTTTCAAAGCCAATCTGGTGGATCAACTTCCCGTAAAAGCCGGTAAAATCACCAAAAAAACAAGATACTTTCACTATTTGTGGCTACAAAGAGGAGACGAAATTGCTTTAAAAAGGCGTGAAAAAGGAGACATCTGGGAAGGACTATATGAGTTGCCGCTCATAGAAAACCAAAATTCTTTCTTACAAATAGCAGAAGTGATACAGTTTTTTAAAACCATGGATAGTTCTATAAATGAACAATACGTCATCTCGGATACCAATAAATTGGACCGACATGTGCTTACTCACCTCTATTTGGAGGCAACTATCTATAAAATTGAAGGAAATTTTGAACTATTTACAAATAACACACCTTATTTCTTTGTCCCTATTGAAAATCTGGACAATTTTGCATTTCCAAAGTTATTACTTCGATTTTTGACGGCTAATGGTCACATCAATCGATAATTGACATATATTTGGAATGATCTATAAATCTTAGTAACATGATTAATAAAGTAACGCTGATAGGAAATCTAGGAAGAGATCCTGAAGTAAGACATCTTGAAAATGGGTCCTCAGTTGCAAGACTGGCTATTGCCACCAACGAAAACTATCGGGATAAGGAAGGTAACTGGCAAACCAACACAGAGTGGCACAATGTGATCGCATGGAGAGCATTGGCAGATACTGCCGAAAAACAACTTAAGAAAGGTAGCATGGTTTATGTCGAAGGCAGGCTCAGAACCAGATCATTCAAGGATAACAATGGCGTAGAAAAATACACTACTGAAATAGAAGCTAATGTGCTAAGATCACTTGACAAAAGGGAAAGAAATGACATTCCATTACCAGGCGAAGAGCCAGATCATTTCGGGGGTTCTTATTCAAAACCCGCTTCTACGGAAACTCCTAAGTCTGAGTCTCACGACAACGCTTCTCACGATGATTTGCCTTTTTAATGTGCAAATCAGTGGAAAGTGTATATGGTTTAACTAAACAATAAATTTTGGAATCCGAGCCTCCCTCTTATCATACCGCAAGTTTGCTGCCCTTTATAGCTTTGACAGGTGCAGAAATCTTGCCCTCTGGAATATTGATTTTTGTTATTTTAATGGTTTTACTGCTTACGTGCTCTGGGCTCATCTCAGCTTCAGAAGTTGCGTTTTTTGGCTTAAACCCCAATCAATTACGGTTGTTGGAGGAGGAAAATTCGATTGCATCAAACAGAATTTTAGAACTCAGAAAAAAGCCTCGTAAGCTTTTGGCAACCATTTTGATAGGCAACAATTTTGTTAATATTGCCTTGGTCATTGTTTCTGAAATCGTAGTCAGCCAAGTCATCACCTTAGAGAATTTGCAAGTTACGTCAACTTTTATTGATCAGTATATTTCTTACGGATTGATAGAAGTTAGCACCATTTCCAATATTATTCAATTTTTAATTACTACTGTTTTTGTTACCATTATTTTACTGCTTTTTGGTGAGATCGCACCCAAATTTTATGCTGGATTTAATCATCTTACAATTGCTAAAATGATGTCTACACCATTAAAAGGAATGAATTTTTTATTCAGCCCTTTTAGTAGCATTTTGGTAGGTTGGAGCACAGGTTTAGAAAATAGAATTAACAGAAATCGCACCTATCAAACTGGTACTAGTAAAGAAGATTTGGATGCTGCCATAGACCTAACGGTGCAGGAAGAAGAAGGTCAAACACAACAAGCGGATATCCTCAAAGGAATCATCAAATTTGGCGACCTATCTGCAAAACAAGTCATGAAGCCAAGGGTAGATATTGTCACTTTGGAAGAAAGTCAGGATTTTGCTGAAATTTTAGCCATAGTACGCGAATCGGGTTATTCTAGAATTCCTGTGCATTCCGAAGATCTCGACCACATCATTGGTATTTTATACGTCAAGGACTTATTGGGTTACACTCACGAAAAGAAAGACTTCAAGTGGATGGAACTCATCAGGGATACTGTATTTTATGTTCCAGAATCTAGAAAAATTGATGATTTGTTGCGGGATTTTCAATTGAAAAGAATGCACATGGCCATTGTCGTTGATGAATTTGGTGGCACCCTGGGTATTATTACATTGGAAGACATTATGGAAGAAGTCATTGGCGACATCAAGGACGAGTTTGATGAAGATGAGGATGTCAACTTCATACAACTTGATGCTGACAATTTCATTTTTGAAGGCAAGACCTTGCTCAATGATGTTTGTCGCATCATTGGAGAAAAAAGTGGTTATTTCGATGACGTAAAACAAAATTCTGACTCACTGGCAGGATTGGTCATAGAACATATTGGCTCCATACCAAGGGCAGAAAAAGAACTCAGTATCAAGGATGTAACTTTGAAAGTTGTGAGTGCAACACCCAGGAGAATTGAAAAAATAAACCTTAGAATCAACAGAATCAATGAATAAATATCATTCACTTTTTGCTTCTGTATTGCTGACTTTAATGCTGGGTTCATGCGGTTCGCAGCCAGAAAAGACACCAAAACCCCATATGTATCCAAGGGTAATTTTCCCTGAAAAGCATTATGTTCCTTTTGAGAAAGCGCTCTGTAATATGACCTTTGAATATCCAGATTACATGATGTTTGAACAAGACACCAATTTTTTTGAAGAAAAACCGCTCGACCCCTGTTGGTTTGATTTGGAAGCCAAGGGTCTAATGGCAAGTCTACACTTTAGCTATTATCCAATCCAAAACAGAGCTCGATTTGATGAATTGGTTACTGATGTATTTAAATTGGTGGGTGAACACAATATAAAAGCCAATTACAGAAACGAACAAATAATTGATAATTCAGACCAAAAAGTACATGGTCTTTATTTTGAAATAGAAGGAGCTGTTGCATCGCCCTTACAATTTTATTTGTCTGACTCTACACGAAACTTTGTTCGGGCTTCGTTGTATTTCAATTCAAAAGTGAATGCAGACTCCACAAAGATTGTCTATGACTTTATTAAACAAGATGTGGACAGGATGATAGAAACCTGGAAATGGACCAATCAATAATGATTAAACACCTTCATATATCATGGACTAATCACTTTTGAATGGTACACTTTTGATTACAAATCAGTTTAATAGATTAAATTTGCCCGAGTTTTCTCGGATTTTATTATTTGAGTAGCAAAAAGACATTATCAACAGACATTATGATGGCACGTTTCAAGCAAATTAGTTTTGTTCTTTTTTTCATTTCCATATCTTGTATAGCAAGCTCACAAAAGTCAGAAGATATTTTGATGACCGTGGGAAACATCCCAGTTTCAGTAGGAGAGTTTAAATATATCTACGAGAAAAATAATGGTAAGGAAGCCAATTACAGTAAAGCTAGCATAGATGAATATCTGGATCTTTATACCAAATTCAAACTCAAGGTCAATGAAGCCAGAACTACAAAATTGGATACCATAACGAGCTTGCAAGAAGAACTCGACGGTTATAAAAGACAATTGGCAAGCTCTTACATCATGGATAAAGGTGTAAATGATTATTTGTTGAATGAGCTAAAAGAAAGGATCAAGAAAGATGTGAAGTTTAGCCACATTTTTGTTGCTGTTCCCAATGGAGCAGATGACTCCATCGTAGCAGCAAAGAAAAAAACCATAGACGAAGCATATGAACGCTTACAAGCTGGTGCACCTTTTGAAAATATGGTTCGCTTCTTTTCAGAAGATAAATTGACAAGTGAAGCAGGTGGTGACATGGGATTTTTTACAGCCATGATGCCCAATGGCTTTTATGAATTTGAAAGCATGTTGTACAATACTCCTATAGGTCAATATTCAAAACCAGTAAGATCAAGAATAGGTTGGCACATCATCAAAGTTACAGATCAGAGACCAGCGAGGGGTGAGGTTGAAGTTGCTCATATTTTGATCAGAAAAAGTACTGATCCTGCTGCTGATAAAACTAAAATAGAAAATATCTACAGCCAATTACAAAATGGTGGAAGCTGGGAAAATTTGACTGCTACCCTTTCTGAAGATGAGCAATCCTCCAGAGGTGGTGGCTTGTTACCAGTATTTGGTATCAATACTTATGAAAGGAATTTTGAAGATGCAGCCTTTGCGCTTCAAACACCTGGAAGTTACTCCAAACCCCTCGAAACGAGAGCAGGTTGGCACATCCTCAAACTGGTGCGCAATCACGACCCATTGGACGATGATAATTTTAAGAAATATTATGAGCAGCGCATCAAAAATGATGATCGCTACGCCAAAACCAAAACTTCATTGCTTTCTAATATCAGACAAGCAAGCAACTTTAAAGAAGATTTAGCATTGCTTCAAAAATTCGGTGCTAGTTTGGACGATGAATTTTACACTTTCAAGTGGGAACCAAAATCCAGTGACCTGATGGGAAATACCTTGATGGCATTTGATGACAATAATAAATATACCTTATCTGACTTTGCAACCTACGCTCAAAAAAATACCAGAATCAGGTTGCGTTATGATAAAACGGTCAATAGCATAGAAGAGCCAATTAATGCTTTGTATGAAGCATTCAAAGAAGAAAAAACCATAGCATTCGAACAAGGAAATTTAGAGCAAAAATACCCAGATTTCAAATCCTTGATGAGAGAATATGAAGAAGGTATTCTTTTATTTGAGGTTACTAAAAATGCAGTTTGGGACAGAGCCAATCAGGATACAATAGGTTTAGCTAATTATTTTAGCAAAAACAGGAATAAGTATATGAATGAAGAAAGATTGCTGGGTGAAAAAATTACCATCAAAACAAATGACACCGCATTGGCTGCTAAAATTTACAAAGAAGGTAAGAAAAAGTCTGGCGAGAAATTGGCCAAAAAATACAATGTTGATTCTGAGATCCTGACATTCGAGCCAGTCGAGATTTTGAAGTCGGATAAAAACAGTGAAAAAATTCCTTGGAAGAAAAAGACCATCACACCCATGGAATCTATCAATGGAAGTGACACTTACACATTCACCAGAATAGAAAAAGTGATGCCCGCAGCTGCAAAATCTTTGAAAGATTCAAGAGGATACGTGGTAGCTGATTATCAAGATCAATTGGAAAAAGACTGGGTTGCAGCCTTAAAAGCAAAATACAAAGTGCAAGTCAATAATGACATTCTCCAAAAACTTGTGAAGTAGTTTTTCATGAAATCCAGCTTGGTAATATTCTTTTCTTCTGTTTACTTGCTTACTACACCAGCTTGTAAAAAGTTTTCTTCACAAGAAGATACAGCCAATTATTTGGCAAAAGTTGGAGATAAATATTTGAGCTACAACGATATAGAAGGATACGCCTCTGGAGCAAATAGCCCACAAGACAGCATTGCTATTTTACGTGGTTATGTCAATAGCTGGATCAAGGATCAATTGTTGGTAAGAGAAGCAGAGCAGCATATTTCAGAAGATTTCAACATCGAAAAATTGGTTCAAGATTATAAATCTTCACTCATTCTTTATAATTATGTGGAGGAACTGGTAGATAAAGAATTGGATACCATTGTCACAGACGAACAAGTTGCAGAATACTATCAGAACAATAAACAACAATATATTCTATCTGAATCCATAGTAAAATATCAGTATGCAAAGCTTGATAAGGATCTCAAATCAATCAAAGAATTTGAAAAGAGATGGAAAGATGAAGATCAAAAAGGCATAGCTGATTTTTGTGCGAAAGCTTGTGATTTTTACCAAATGACAGAAGATTTCTGGAGGCCAGCTAGTGAGCTTTTGGCGATTGTGCCGTCCTCACAACTCAAAGAGTCTGATTTAAAGAAACAAGGATCAATGGTTAAGACCGACAAGGACTTCAAATATTATGTTAAAGTGATTGATTTTGTTGGCAAAGAAGATGTACCACCGTTAGAATACATTAAGGGAAAAATTGTAAGCGTCATACTTAATGATCGTAAGCAAGAATTGATAAAACGTAAGAAGCAAATACTTTTTGATAAATTTTACAATACCAGTAACGCACAATCATTCATAGAATAATGGTGAAAATTGTTTAATTTACTGTTTGTAATAAGATTAATATAATAAAATGAATTTAAGAAATATCGTAGCCATGGTTTTGGCTTTTATGGCAGTTGGACTCTTTGCTCAGAAGCCTATACTTGTAGATAAGGTGGTAGCAAGGGTTGGAAGCGAGAATATCTTACTTTCAGAGATCGAAGAAGAATTTTCTTATGCGAAGAAAAGTGATCCTACTGTAGATGTAAATGTGAAATGTGAAATACTGGATAACATAATTTCTCAAAAAGTAATCATTTACCAGGCAAAACTCGACAGTGTGGAAGTCACTGATGAACAAGTCAACTTAGAACTTGACACGAGATTTGATAGAATCCTCATGCAAATGAATGGCGATGAAGAATTCTTCAAAGAATATTACAACGCGACAGTTGCTCAAATGAAAGAGCGATACAGGGACGATCAGAAACAACAAATCCTTGCACAAATGATGCAAAGAAACCTGATCAATGAAGTAGAAATTACCCCTAGGGAAGTTTTGGAATTCTATAATAGTATTCCAAAAGACAGCTTACCCTTTTTGAATGCTGAAGTTGAAATGGCAGAGTTGATAATAAAACCCGTAGTAAATAAAGAAAGTCGTGCAGAATCTCTGACATTGGCTGAAGATCTTTTGAAAAGAATCAAAGAAGGAAAAGAAGATTTTGCTGAGTTGGCTACAAAATATAGTAATGATGTTGAGTCAGCAAAAAGAGGTGGAGATTTGGGCTTCGCTAGAAGAGGCAGTTTTGTTCCTGAATTTGAGTCTGCTGCATTTTCTATGAAGAAAGATGAAATTAGTGACATCATAGAGACAGATTTTGGTTTTCATATTCTGAAACTAGACGAAAGGCGGGGAAACTTGGTACATGTGCGGCATATTCTCATCACTCCAAAAATTACGGAAGATGATGAAAATTTAGCAAGATTGAAACTGGATTCTATCAGAAATATGATCGCCGCTGATAGTATTACCTTTACCGAGGCTGTAAAACGTTATGGCGACAAGGCTAGTTTATCTTTTAACAATGGTGGAAAGTTGAGAAATCCCAATACAGGCAATTCATTTTTTGAAACCAAAGATCTTGATTACGACACTTATTTTGCTATTGAAGATCTTACGGTCAATGCAACCACAAAGGTGATGGAAATGAAAGATCAAAGAGGTCAGAAAATGTTTAGAATCATTCAATTGCAATCTAAATCAAAGCCTCATAAAGTCAGCATTGAGACAGATTATGACAAAATTGCGGTTTATGCAAAAGAAAGTAAAAAGGCAAAATATTTTGGCGATTGGATGGTCGAGCACCGCAAGAGTGTTTTTATAAAGATTGATCCAATGATGGAAGGCTGCGAAAATCTAGCTGCTTATCTTAAGTAATTATTAGTTGTTAATGCTTTTTGGATTGAATTAGCATTAAGCTTCTTTCAGTCTGTTTTTGGATGTGAGGAAAAACACCAATGAGGTCATTAATCCAAACCATCCGGCAAAAGTCCACACTTGAGACCATGCAGTAACACCTCCATCTATCGGAGTTGCAAAATCAACTACATTGCCAGCAATAAAACTACCCACCATTGTACCCAAGCCCATTACTACAAAACTATACGCTCCTTGAGCAGTTGCCCTCATGGTGGCACCGCCTATTTTATTGACATAAATCTGAGCGGTCAGTGCACTAAAGCAAAAGGCAATACCATGCAACGAAAGGGCAAAAATATAACTGAATTCAAATCCATCTTGGGGCAATAAAAAAAGTAAATAGCGGGCTCCCCACACTCCAAATCCAATGGTAATGATGGTTCTTATTTTTAGTCTGGAAACAATCTGAGGTAAGAAAAACAAAACGATTATTTCAGAAATTTGACCCACACTCATCTTAGCTGCAGGATATTGTACGCCTTGATCAACCAAAAATGGATTCACAAAACTGTAGTAAAAAGAAGAAGGAATCATCATGAAAAACATGGCAATAAACAAATAAATCAATGACCTATTTTTGAGCATGAGAACGACATCTGTCCTGCTCGTTTCCTTACCCAATGGCACCGCACTAGGCAATGTCAAGCAATAAGCTGACATGACAAATGAAACAATAGCAGCAGCATACATCGGCATTGGTGAGTTTTCCCACGACATCAAGCTCACCAAAATACCTCCCATTATCCAACCAAACGTGCCCCAAAGTCTGATTTTTGGGAACTGATCAGCTCCTTCCACCTGATGGTAAAAACACATAGATATTGCCAAAGACATGGTGGGTTGATAACACAAGGCATTGATCAGTATAAAAGGGAAAAATTGTTCGAAATTTTGGGCTTGAGCGGCCCCAATCAAGGCACAACCAGATAGTGCGTGTAAAACCGATAGAATTCTTTCAATAGGAAAATATTTGTCGGCCAATCTGCCCACCAGAAAAGGCATTACAATCGCAGCAATTCCCGGGCATGCATATACCCAACCAACCTCACCTCCAGTAAACGACAAAGATTTTCGCAAATAAACTCCGGCAGTGACGTACCAGCATCCCCAAACAAAAAATTGCAAAACCAACATCAAACTCAGCCTTACAAACAAACTTCTGGGCATCATTTATTTTTGAAAAATTAATGTGTGATTTGCCAAATCTAGACTTGCTCTTTCAAAATCCTCAGGGATGCCAATGTCAATGAAGTAAGCATCAGAAATAACTCCGCCGATTTGATTTTGCGATGAATAAACCTCCAGCACATCTTTCTCCATCGAAAACTTCTCCGGCAATTCAAGATTCAAAAACTTTTCTTTATTGATTAGGTATGTTCCTCCATTGATGAGACCCGATTCCATAGCTTGTTTTTCCAAAAAACTCTGAATAATTCCCTTGTCATCCAGGATTACCGTACCATATCTCTCAAAGTTGACCATTGGTTTGAGCCCAATATTTGCAATGAGGTTTTGATCAACATCACTCATTTCTAAATCGTCATAAGCAATTGCAAAAAGAGAATCACCATTCAAAGCAATAAATCGATCACCTTTGATGTACGTAGCTCCATTTTTAATGGCTCCACCGGTCCCTAGCGCTCCTTCTTCCAACACTATCGTAATAGCAACATGTCCTGAATAGCGTTCCTGCACGTGAGATTCAATCAAAGAAGCCATATAACCGAGGCAAAATACAATGTGTTCTACCCCATTATTAATGGCGTGATCTACCACAAAATCCAGAAATGGTTGACCTGCAACAGGGGCTAAACATTTTGGTTTATCTGGTACGGCAGACTTCAATCGTGTGCCTAGACCTCCTGCCAAAATCAAAGCTTCTCTTTTATAGTTTGGAGTTTGCTCAATCATTTAACCAAAGTATTGAGCTTCTACCAACTGGCAAATGATGTGGCCTATCAGTATATGACATTCTTGAATGCGCGGTGTGTCCGTACTTGGTACATTAAATAAAAAGTCACTACTTGCACCCACTAGACTTTGATTTGCCCCAGTGAAACCAATGGTCACCATGCCCAAGGACTTGGCTTTTTCCATTGCCAAAACGATGTTTTTTGAATTTCCACTCGTAGAGATGCCAAATAAGACATCGCCTTCCTGACCAATACCATCAATGAGCCTTGAGTAAACCAGATCAAATCCATAATCGTTTGCAACCGCAGTGAGGTAGGAAGTATTGACGTGTAAGGCTTCTGCAGGTAATGCTTTGCGATCGGTATAAAATCTACCACTAAATTCAGCCGCCAAATGTTGTGCATCTGCGGCGCTGCCACCATTACCGCAAAATAAAACCTTCTTTCCAGCCTTGAATGCCTGTGTGATCGCTATAGAGCAATCCTGTATTTTTTGAATCAGTCCTTCATCTGCTAATAAAGCTTGTTTGGTTGAAATGGAAGCTTGAATGATTTCTTTGATTTGCATAATTATGGTTTAATTATTGTCCCTATCCATTTATTACAAAATTCCAGTGACACTTTTTTTGATAGTAAGACTCATTTTCCCCATCGGTAAGTCATTCACGTCCTTTCCAAATGGCTCTTCTATTTCCTCAGCAATCAATTCCAGGCTGGCCAAAACGTAAAATATAAACATCACAATCGGTATGGCAAAATAACCCAAAGTAAAAGCAAAGCCAAAAGGTAAAGTGAAGGTATATATGAAAATAAACTTTTTGATAAATGAACTGTAAGTGAACGGTATGGGCGTATTTTTGATGCGTTCACATGCTCCACAAATATCCATATAGGTTGCCACTTCTTTGTCCAGAATCATCAGTTGATAACCGTCAATTATTTTTTGGTTGTATAATTGACTGATTTTCTTCTGCATTGTATCCACAATCTGCATGGGTGCATGATGTGAATCGTAGAAATCTGGAATCTCTGGGTGCGCATCTTCGTCAAGTTCGAGCCTTGTTTTTTCCAATTGTAAGTGTTTATGCAAAGACTCTGGAAAAGCTACAATCAACTGCTTAAAAAACTGACGATTATTTAAATCAGCGGTAGGTAAGTAATTATTGACTTTGATAGCAAAATTGCGACTGATGTTCACTAAGGTTCCCCACAGTTTTCTGCCCTCCCACCATCGATCATAAGCAGTGTTGGTCCTGAATACCAAAAGCATACTGATGGCAAAACCCAACAAATTGTGCATGATCGGTATATTTCGCACATAACTTTTCTCCCCCAATTTAAAATATTCCAATTCCAAATAGGCGATTATACCCGTAAATACACCAATGCATACCAAAAACCAGAGCAACTTTCTGAAAGTGTCTGACTTGTGAAAATAAATGATCGGACGAATCCAGTCCTTACTGTTATACGTATCCATGGTACAAAATTAAAAGAAGTCATAACCTACTTCATACTTTGAACGTTTATTTATAGATAATCGAAAAGAAATACTTAGTGTCATAGTAACACTAATGTGTATTTTTTTATTTAGTTTTGTCATTCAATCATCCTATCTGTTGAATCAAACACATTGACATGAAAAGAATAGCCACATGTTTTTTAATGCTCTCTTCCTTTTTGAGCTTTTCGCAAATTGTGAAATTGGATCCAGCATTTCCAACACGAACAGAAGAAGTGACCATCACTTTTGATGCTACTCAAGGTAGTAAAGGCCTTGTGGGGGTCAGTCAAGTGTACGCGCACATGGGTTTGATCGTTACTGGCAAAGATGGTTGGCAATACGTCGTTGGGAATTGGGGCACTGATGATCCAAGAGTGAAAATGACCAACATTGGCAACGATAAGCATACACTCAAAATAAAAATAAACGAGTTTTACAACGTACCTACCACAGAAAAAATAGAACAAATGACCTTTGTTTTTAGGAATGTGGATGGCTCCAAAGAGGGAAAAACTTCCAACAATCAAGATATTTATCTGCCCTTCAATGAAAATGCTGGTGAATTGGTGGTCAACTTCATCACTCCTACTGACCAGTCATTTGTAGCGGCTTTGGGTCAAGTGATACCAATCAAATTACAAGCTTCTATTGCAAGTAAAATTCAGGTATTTGTCAATGATGCATTGGTCAATGAGGTAACTTCTACGGATCTCAATTATCAACTTTTCGTAACTGAAAAGGGTAAAAAACAAGTAAAAGTTTTGGTTGGTGAGGGAAGCTCGCAAAAAGTTTTTGCCTTTTCCTTCATTACTCCACCGGATTTGGTAAAAGAAAATTTACCCGCCAATACAAAGCCAGGAATCAACATCACCGGAAAAAATACAGCAACCTTGGTGCTTACTGCACCTTTGAAGAAGTATGTACACTTACTGGGTGATTTCAACAATTGGGAGATTGACAATACATATGCGCTCAAACAAACACCAGATGAAAAATACTGGTGGATTGATCTCAATTTATCTGCCGACACTTCCTTATACACTTTTCAATATTTAGTCGATGGAAAAATCAGGATAGGAGATCCTTTCTCAACATTGGTACTGGATGGCAACAACGATCGATTTATATCTGAAGAAAACTTCCCAAATATGCCTGCATTCCCTGAAGGAAAGGCGACTGGTTATGTTTCAGTCCTGGATTTTGATCAACAAGACTATAACTGGACAGACGCGACATTTACAGCCCCCAAAAAAGAAAGACTGCATGTTTACGAATTGCTTGTTCGTGATTTTGTGGCCACCAGAAATTATAAAACTATAAAAGACAGTTTGGATTATTTAGAGCGCTTGGGTATCACAGCCATACAATTGATGCCTGTGCAAGAATTTGAAGGCAATCTCAGCTGGGGCTATAATCCTTCCTTCCACATGGCATTGGACAAACAATATGGAAATGCCGCAATGTTGAAAGATTTGGTCAATGAATGTCATCGACGTGGTATAGCAGTTATTTTGGACGTTGTTTATAACCACGCTTTTGGACAAAGTCCGCTGGTGCAGATGTATTGGGATGCAGCAACTGGAAAGCCGGCTGCCTCAGCCCTTTACGCAAATCCAGAGGCCAAACATCCCTATAATGTTGGTTTTGACCTCAATCATGAAAGTGAATATGTCAAAGCGTTTGTGGACCAGGTTTTAAAATATTGGACAGAAGAGTTTCACATAGATGGATTCAGATTTGACTTGTCAAAAGGATTTACTCAAAAGGCTAGCACAGAAGCTACTGCAGGAAATTATGACGCTTCTCGTATTTCTATTTTAAAAAGGATTGCAGATAAAGTTTGGGAATACAATGACGATGCATACATCATCATGGAACATTTTGCAGACAATGCCGAGGAGAAAGAACTGGCTGAATACGGCATGATGTTATGGGCAAATTTCAATCACACCTACAATGAAGCGACCATGGGTTTTACTGCCAATGGCAATTCTGACATCAGGAATATGGATTATAAAAACCGTGGTTGGTCTGTTCCTCACTTGATGGCCTACATGGAAAGCCATGACGAAGAGCGACTTTTCTACAAAAACACCCAATTTGGCAATGCACTTGGCAATTACAGCACCAAAGAAAAGGCCAATATTTTACCAAGAATCGCTGCTGCCGCCCATGCATTTTTGCCTATTCCAGGACCAAAAATGATCTGGCAGTTTGGAGAATTAGGTTTTGAATATGGCATCAATCGCTGTACGGATAACACTTACAACAATGCTTGCCGATTGGCTGAAAAACCCATCCGGTGGGATTATCTGGAAGATGTTTCACGCTATCAAGTTTACACCGCTTACGCAACACTAGCTGCTTTGAGAAATAAACACGAAGTTTTCCACACTTCAAACTTTACACTGGAAGGCAGAGAAGCCTTCAAACAATTGCGATTTGATGGAGATACTCTTGATGCAGTTGTGGTGAGCAATTTTGAAATGACGACGGGGAACAAAACCATTACTTTCACACACGATGGCACATGGCACGAATTGTACAGTGGCGAAGAAATCAGTGTTTCAAGCACCAAACAAATAACCAAATCATTTGTCCCTGGAGAATATAGAATCTATTTTGACAAAAAAATCAACCGTCCTGACTTAGCATTGGACGCCATAGATGATTATTTGTCAAAGCAAGTTTTATTGTTCCCAAATCCGGCGAGTTTTGCAATTACAGTAGAGTTGCCAGACAACGTACAATTGCTCAATTACAAATGTTATGACTTGTATGGCAAATTGGTAAGTCTCGAAATGTCAAATACGGGTGGATTGAGTTTTGATGTACAAAATCTCTCCTCAGGTTATTATTTCATTCAGATGATGACAGACAAAGGTGTTGCTGTGAAAGCATTTTTGAAAGACTGATTTTCAATAAAACATAGGAATTCGAAGTGAACACTTCATGTCCCAAAATATCTTAATGGTTCCAAAAACCATCAATTTTCTACTCCTTTACAAATTGAGTAGACATGCTGTCATCAATAAGTAAAACGTAGGCGCCCGGTAGAAGCGAGCTCACATCTATTCCATTTTGCTCAGACAACTTTTGTTTTACCAGCAACTTACCAAGCTGGTCATAAATCGCAACATTTTCACCGCTTACACCATTGAGATAAAGCCGGTCAGACACGGGGTTTGGATAGATGTTTAGTTTAATAGTTTCTGTATGGACTAGATTTGTGACCAGTGCATCACAAGCTGTACATGCTTCAGGTTCGAGGGCCACAAGCTCATTGTCATATTTTAAGTACTGTAACATTCTTGCAGGATCTGCAATGTAGAATAATTCAAATTGGTTGAAAAAAAATGAATTGTGACTTAAATTTCTACTAGTTCCAATTCCTTCAATAATGACAAAATCCTCAGCATATTGTACAATTCTAGTTTTCCCATAAATGAATTTGGTTTGTATGGAGTCAATCAAATATCTATCAGGACTATTGTTATTATTTTGAATGGTTAAACTATCTCCAACATTCAAGTCGAAGTCATATATTTTCAAACCATCAAACCATACTTTTTTACCAAACTGTTTGATCTCATGCTCCTCATCAAAATCAACGTATAGCCCATACATGGTATCGTTTTTGGTTTCAATATACTTTAGTTCCGCCATGCTGCACCGCTCTGTTTCATTCACAAACCTTGCTTGACAATAATACCATTGGGTATCAAAATCAAAAACTTGAGCGCTACAAGTGATGCCAAAAAACAGCATCAGGAAAAACAAGTAAATTCTTTTTTCTTTCATCATATTAATTTCATTAGTAAGGTTTTACTTCTTAGCAATCCTCTTTACTTTTCCAAATATATTTATAATAATTATGCTAGTCAAGTTATGGAGTGTTAAATTATTCTTCTTGACATGGCAGAGTCGGCACTTGATGAGTAGTCTCTTTTTTCTAAACCATTAAGGGATTAAGCAAATTAAGGGGGATACTTAATGAATCTTAACTCCTTAATGGTGACCAGTCTGACTTTATCACAATCGGTTGACAACCAAATTTATTTGGTCGTGGGAAGATAAATTAAAGTAGATTTTTAAACCATTAAGGGATTAAGGAAATTAAGGCCTCTCTTTAGAATCTTAACTCCTTAATGGTGAAAAGCTTTTTACCGAGAAATGAATTTCGCAGTCCACAGTTCACTGCCGTCCATTTGTCTTCCAATAAAAAGATTTAAGAACTTTACGGACAAAGAATTGCAGTTGTTTTTATCTGCCCATTTTTAATGGTCAATCTGAAACAATTGCCTGTATTGTCTCGCATTATGATACCCTTTTCTGGATTTTCAATATAAATATCACCATTAGAAAATTGATATCCAGCTTTTGGATTATCAGTTCCAAAGCCCATTTTAGGGAAATTCTCACAAGCATCGCCAATCATATTGTTATTGAGATCTATTTGATTGGGGTTAGAAACGGAAGGGCAATTGTCATTGGCATCTGCAATTCCATCACAATCAACATCTTGTATATCGCAAACGTCTCCCACTCCGTTTTGATTACAATCCACTTGACCGGGATTATAAGTATTGACGCAATTATCAACTTCATCACTTATGCCATCACCATCTGCATCAGGTGGTTCACATACATTGCCAATGCCATTATTGTTGTCATCTGCTTGATCACTATTGGCAATGTCAATGCAATTGTCCACATCATCATATATGCCATCATTGTCGGTGTCAGTGCATGCATTGATATCTTGGGTCGGATTATAATTGGCAGGACAATTGTCAATACAATCTGGGCGGAAATCATTATCAGTATCCGATGTGCAATCACAAATATCCCCTATGCCATTTGAGTTCACATCACTTTGATTAACCGACTCATAATTAGGACAATTATCATTGCAATCCTTTATCCCATCACCATCATAATCTGAATCACAATCACACTTATCTCCGACGCCATCATAATTGGAATCTTGTTGATTTGGGTTACTAGTTGAAATACAATTGTCTAGAAAATCATTAATGCCGTCATTGTCTTGATCTGGGGTTGGGCCACATGAAGTAGATACTTCTTGTACGTTTGAGCAATTACTTCCATTATTGGATATGTTTGCTTTATTTCTATAAATAGAAATACAAACACTATTTATATTACATAGTGAAAGAAAAGGATTACCTATTATATTAAAACTATTTTCAACTATTAAATTGTTGTTGAGTGCATTTAAATCTCCAAGAAAACTGTTCCTTGATATATCAAAATTTCCAACTTTAATTAATGAATTTAATCCATTAAGTGTGCTAAAATATTGGTTATTTTGGATATATATAGTTCCTGCCTCTTTTAAACTAATGAATCCTGATAGTCCTGTAAATTTTGAATTACTAATAGAAATTCCACCTTCCACAACTTTTAAAGAATCAAAACCATCTAATTCTTCTTGGAAATCTGAACCTAAAAGTAAATTCCCATGAATAGTATCAATATCATTAAACAGCCTAAACCTGGCTGCTTCATAGCTATGAATAGTTATTTCTGAGCCGTCAAAAAATTTCAATGGTTTAAATTTACATTTTAAATTATGAGTATTTGATAGATATACATTAGAAATAACTGTATCAAGATTGGGCAAAGTATTTTCAAAACTTTCTGATAAAAAATCAATTCTAAAATTTCCTCCTATTTTTCTTAGCTTGCTAAATCCGCCAAGTGAATCCAATGCGGAAAAATAAATTATAAAATCACTTCCAATTATTTCTAAATTTCCAAACCCTTTAGAAGCAATGACATTTTGAGCATTTGAAATTTGCAAACTGCCTACAATACGCTCAATTTGAATTAAACTATCCAAATTCTCCACAGTCCCTGTAATCCCAATATTCCCATTTACATTAGAGCATCCTGGGTAGTTGGCAGGAAATTGATCTACTTGTGCTTGGTTTGTAAATAACAAAGTTCCAACATTGCAGCTTTGGCTATAGGAAGCATAAGAGAATACAACACATAAAATGAAATTTACCAAAGTTCTCATAGAGATGCTATTTATTCGGCAAATCTATGTATTTTTAAGTATTATATAAGCTAAGTCCATAAATATTAACATTAAACAACTTTTAATAAACTTCAAAAAAAGGAGGAAAAACTCTACACTCCTCCTTTCACAAAAAATAACTGCTGTATGTATACCAAAAGGAAATGATCGGACTTGAATGTTTCAGCATTTACAGACTATTAAAGTTCGTCAATTTAGGGGACAGAAGGCTTTCTGCCCTGATTGATACAATGTAGAATGTTCATGATACAGGGCATTCGTAAAAGCAAAATATTTTCTGCCTTTTGCCATTTTCCTTTCTGCGATTCAAATCCAGGTTTCTGAAATCCGCTGTATTATTCTGTCTTAAATTCCTGATACAACGAACCCGTTTTTGTTTTAAGAAAATCCTCCAGGACGATGTCTTCTTGTTTGATAAAACCTCTTTGAGGAAGACTGCCATCTGCAACCATTTCTACCACTGCTGCTATACTTGCTGCAGTTGTCCAGGAAATTGCTCTCCATTCCACACCCTCAATCTCAATTGGATAGAATGCGCTATAATATTCATCTCTCAGTAATTTATCACCTTTCCACCCTTCAACAACAGCGTACACATAAACCACATCTTCGTTTACCGGAGGTTTTGCATTGCTCAATATTTCTTCTAGTTTTTGTTTGTCTTCCTTCAAAATGAGCTCGTACATCAAAAACTTCATGATTTTACAGTGACCGGGATATCGAATGGTTTTATAATTCAACGTATCCAATTTACCTTCATAGGTTTCACACATGGTTCCAAGTCCTCCTGAAGTAGAAAAAGCTTCGAATTCCTGACCTTCAATATTGATATATTCAATTCCTTCCAGCGAAGGTACCATCTTACGGACACCATTGTGTATCACTTCCGCGTCGTTGAGATATTCATTGATCACACCAGCAGGTGACCAAGTAAAAGAATAGGCCAAAAGACCATTGGGATACCTCGGTAATGCGCCTACTCTCAATTCTATGTCTCTTAATTTCGAGAAATCTTTGGCCAGATCTGAACCAATGATGCCAATAAATCCTGGAGCTAATCCACATTGCGGAGCCATCACTCCTTTTGAATGCTTTGCAAGATCACGTATGTAAGTGGTGGTATCTACGTCTTCAGTCAAATCAAAGTAATGAATGCCTTTGTCCGCTGCCAATTTTGCTAATAACTTATTGAGATAGTATGGAAGTGCCGAAACCATTGCATCAATGTCCTGGCAAATGTCATTTACAAAATTTATATCTGTAACGTCTCCTGTAATGATCTCGAATGGTAGAGGTAAATCATAATGCGGTTTATTTTTATCAATACCCACAACCTCAAAACGCTGACTGAGCAGGATACCTACCAGGGTTCCTACTTTGCCCAGTCCAAAAACTGCTATTTTTTTCATGTGAATGCTTTTGAATAGATTCCAGATAAAAATTGTTTAATGCGTATTGACCAGTTGCTTCAAAACATTCAAATCCCTGATGAGCCAGCGTTTCCTATTGAATGTCATCACATTTTCATTCCTCAATTCATTCATGATGGTTGTCACAGTTTGTCTGGAGGTTGCCGTAAGGTTTGCAATTTCCTGATGGGTAAGACCATTTCTCACAACCCATTCATAACCAACCCTACTTCCATGGCTATTTACTTCATCCACGATAAATTCCAAAATCCTACTGCGGCTGTCCTTAAAAACGAGAGACTCCAGACGATGCTCCATTTTCAAAAGCCTAGATCTAAACATTTTTAGAAAAAGCAAACTGAGTTGGGTGTGCTCGCGCATCAATTTTTTGATGTCTTCACCATTGGTCACA
The DNA here is from genome assembly GCA_029567325.1 of Bacteroidota bacterium. GTDB lineage: Bacteria > Bacteroidota > Bacteroidia > Chitinophagales > Saprospiraceae > JADKBO01. Next base: position 20,937 of record JAKQLF010000080.1, read on the forward strand.
CACAATTTGGTATCTTCCATAGCCTGAGCATACTCCTTTTTACCATCCTCACCCAATACCGCAAATTCACCAAAGACTTCTCCTTTACCCAAAATAATTTTGGTGATTTCTTTGCCGCCCTCAGCCATTTTGCCAATTTTCACCTGTCCACTCGCGATGAAATAGATGTTTTTGGATTCATCATTTTGCAAATAAATGTATTCTCCTTTTTTGAAAGAACTATACTTATGAGTATCCATTTCCATGCCCAATTTGATGGGACACAAAATGGTCGTGAGATCAATGTTTTCTAAATACCAGAAATTGGAATCCTCCATTTAAAGTGGTTTTTGCTAAGATAACACAAGGTAGATAAATTTGTTGTTTCCACTGAAATCAAAACAAACTTGATTAAGAAATTCAATCACTGAAAACGTCTATTGTTGTGCAAAAATACTGTTGAGCATACTCGTCGTAATGAGATAGGTAGGTTTCACCCCGTCCAGTCCCAAACTACCGGATGCCAGCGTACTTCCTGTTTCCAAAGGATTATCAGAAGCATAATATGCATACCTCAATGTCACATTTTCATCGATGCTGTGCCTGATTTTGGAAGCAACCTGGATGGCCTTTTGGTAATGTGCCCCTTCCATTTCTAGTCCAACCATACCCCATGAACTTTCCATAAAATACTTGAGAATGGTACGATTTTGTAAGGAAGTACCCAATACACTGATCATTGGCCCTTTTGTAACCATTAAACCTTTGTTTTCCAAAGAACTCATGTCAATTTTATTATCTAAAGGATAGTTATCTGTACTGCCTTCAAAAACGTGAGCGGTCGGGATCATGATGTCACCTTTATGGCCAATCAAAATACCTGCTTTACCCATGATGTTGATGGACTGGATATTGATTGGAATTTTACTCGCTTTTTTATCAAAAGGTTTGAGCAATTCATCCATGGTTTCATAGGCTTGCTCACCAAATGCGTAATCCATCACAATCAAAACTGGGATATCATCGCCTTTTCCCTTTTTCCATGAAAGTTCAGCTGGCAAAATATGGGGATTTAACTTTGAAAGGTCAAAAATTTGGACTGGAATATTGGTTCCTGCAATGTCGTCAATCCGCTCCATGCCGTGATCGGTGGCAAAATTTTCAACAATTTCTCTGAGGTAGGCATTTTCATCCCGACTCAAAATTTCTGCGATGTCTTCCAAATTTTCATCCGAAATGGTCTCCGCCAATGCAGCCTTGGCAAATAGACTATTCATCACACTGTGCATATTGGCGCTGATGATGTGGATGGGGCGATGGAGTAAGTTCTTTTTATAAAGCGAAGATTTGATGTTATTGGCCCACATTTCACCAAATTCGTGGCTACCAAGTCTGGCTTGCAAATTGGTGGAAAAATTGATTTCCCGGCTCTTCTTTAAGGAAAATTCTTCGATGCTCAGCCTTGCCAACCAATAAGTAATGTGGAATAAACTGTTGACTTCGTTGCTTCTTGAAAATTTTTCATTTACATCTCTGACTTCCTCAAATGTCCGCCCAAGTAGCGTTGCTAAAGAAGCGTATCCTTCCTCCACTTCGTATTCATCACCATTGTCTATTCTTTCGATTAGTTCTTCGAGATGAATCCAAGCCCGGTGTTTTTTGGTGCCGAAAATGGCATTGCGTCTTATTTTTTCGGCTTCGATATACATAAAAGTAAGGTGGGTGAGGATGTCATAAATATCACTACGACCTCGGGTCATTTCAATTTTCATCTCACTTTCACCCGTCCTATAACAATTGCGTCTCCGCTTACTTGGAATGATGGGTCTGAATTTTGACTTTTCATAACCTTCTCTCGAAATCAAATCTATATATCTGCATTCTTCAATGCCTTTTGGCAACCTTTGAAATATGTACAATAAACCATTGAGCTCTACCATGTGATTATCGGCAATCGAACCATAAATCTCGGGCCTCAAATCCAACATGGCTTTGATCATCGCTTCTCCCGACATACCCATAGGTTTGTAGTGTCCGCGGAAGAATAAATGTTTCATGGTGATGTAAAGACGCTGTATGGCTTGCCTGGAAATTTGGGCGTTGGTTAGTTCATAATGTTGAGACATATACTATCTTTTTCAAATGTGTGCAAAATTTGAGCCAAGTTGACTTTTATTGGAATGTAATCTGTGCATTTTTTTTAATTTTGGCAACCGAATCGCTAAAGTTCCGATTTTAAAAACAAAATCAAGTCTACAGCATTCCTTTCAAAATCACAAAAAATAATCCAATAAGGTATGAAAATACTCATCATAGGAGGAGGCAACATGGGTCTCACGTTTGCCCGCAGCTTTTTAGCTACGCACATTGTCATAGCTGAAAACATGTTTATCCTTGAGAAATCGATCGAAAAGGCTGAGGAACTCAAAAAACAACAAATTGGCAGTATCCACGGAGAACCAGATAATTATGTCAGTGAAGCAGATTTGATCATTTTGGCCGTAAAACCTCAAGATAGTAGAGAATTATTTGCTCGCATCAAACCTTTTGTCGATCCACAACAAGTGGTGTTGAGTATCATGGCCGGGGTAAAATCGGAAGACATTGCAGAATCTCTAGGCACTAAAAAAGTAGTCAGAGCTATGCCCAATCTTCCCGCACAGATCGGATTTGGTATGACCGTTTATACTTCCTCCAATGAAGTTACCAGAATAGAATTGGTTACTGTACAAAATTTACTCAATGCAACAGGTAAGGCCATCTACGTGGAAGATGAAAGTATGATTGACGCGGCTACCGCAATTTCAGGATCCGGACCAGCTTATGTTTTTTACTTTATGCAAAAGCTGATAGAATCTGCGGTTTCAATGGGTTTTGCCAAATCGGAAGCAGAAATGTTGTCTTACCAAACTTTCAGAGGCGCCGTTGAGTTATTCAACAAATATGATTTTACTTGCCAGGAATGGATTGATAAAGTTTCCTCCAAAGGTGGCACTACCGAAGCTGCTTTGAATAAAATGCAAGCTCACACAACTGGTGATCATTTCAAAGAAGGCGTAAAAGCAGCCTTAGACCGTGCAAGGGAATTGAGCAAAGGATAAGCGACTCAGAACGAATTTCACAAGCCGTCTCATTCAAAACTAAAGTACAAAATTACCTTATCGAAGATCATATTTTTGGCCTTCCACAGGGATTTCTACATTTGTAAAACCCTTTTCATTGAGGAATGCTTTCCAATTGTTTTGGGTATCAATTTCTCCGTGGACCAAAAATATCTGTTTCACATGTCCGTGTTGATTTTTTAGGAAATCATACATTTCATATTTATCACCATGTGCAGAGAAACTATCCATCAATTCAATGCGTGCCCTCACCATCTTCCATTCTCCATACAATTTGATGGACTCATTGCCAGCGCGCAATTGACCTCCAGGTGTTTCTGGGGAGCAATAACCAACCATCAGGAAAGTGTTTTTCGGATTTTCAATATTGTTGAATAAATGATGTTTGACCCTTCCGGCATTCATCATTCCAGACGAACTGATGATGATACATGGTTCCTGGGAATCATTAAGTGCCTTGGATTCGTCTACCTTCCTGATGTATTTCAATCTTTTAAAACCAAATGGATTGTCATCTTTGATCAAATATTTTGTCAATTCTGCATCAAAACATTCAGGGTGTTCTATAAATACATCGGTGGCATCTACCGCAAGTGGACTATCTACGTAGACTGGTATGTTTGGCAAAATTCCTGCAGTAGCCATTTTGTCCAACATGTAAACAATTTCTTGTGTGCGACCTACCGAAAATGCTGGAATGATGAGTTTACCTCTGTTTTCCACGCAGGTATCACGAATGATATTGAGAAAACGCTCTTGTTGTTCCGGAGCCATCTCGTGTACCCGGTCACCATAAGTCGATTCACAAATGAGGTAATCAACTTCTGGCATTGGTTGTGGATCTCTCAAAATGGGTCTGTCTGGCCTTCCTATGTCTCCAGAAAATCCAAATATGGTCTCTTTGCCTCCTTCTTTGATTTTCAATGTGACACTTGCACTACCCAAAATATGACCTGCATCTTTGAATAAAACTGAAACGTCCTCATTGATGTGTAACCAACGATCATATCCTGTAGTAATAAATAATTCCATACTTGGACCCACATGATCCACGGTATAAAGGGGAACTCGTTCCTCAACCTTTGACTTCCCGATTTTATTGAGATTTTTCTTATTCCAATATTCTACTTCTCGCTCTTGGATAAAAGCACTGTCCATCAACATGATGGCACATAGTGACCTGGTTGCATGAGTACAATAAATATTGCCTCTAAAACCATCTTTGACCAATTGAGGAACCCTCCCTGTGTGATCTATGTGTGCATGTGAAAGGATCAAGACATCTATTTCCTCAGGATTGAAATGCCAGTGGTTGTTTTTTGGCCAACTTTCTGAAGAGCTACCTTGAAAAAGTCCACAATCCAATAAGATTTTAAGACCATTGTCTAGGGTGATGAGGTGAGCGCTTCCTGTTACATATCTGGCTGCTCCACAAAACTGTACTTGCATAAGTAGGATTTACGATTTGTTCTAAAGTTCAAAATTATTAATTTGACCGAAGTAATACGAGTATTCTGATTTTTTATTCCTGTCTGCAATGAAGAAATTAATAATCAGTCTCAACCTTAATTTTACATCATCAGTCCGCATCTACGTAATTGAGCGCCTTCTCATCGTCAAATTCACCTTCCCATCTGGCAATCACACAACTGGCCAGCGTATTTCCTACCACATTGACACTGGTTCTAGCCATGTCCATCAATTCATCAATTCCATAGATGGCCATGATGGGCCAAACAGGCAAATTGAAAGTGGATGCAGTTGCAATAAGAATGACCAATGATGCTCTGGGCACAGCTGCGACGCCTTTACTTGTCAACATCAGTGTAAGACCAACAAACAATTGCTGTCCCAAACTCCAGTCCAAACCTGCTGCCTGTGCTACAAATATGGAAGCCAATGAAAGGTATAATGTTGTCCCATCTAGGTTGAATGTGTATCCCGTAGGAATGACAAAAGAGACGATGTGTCTTGGCACGCCAAATCGTTCCATATTCTCTAATGCTTTTGGCAAAGCAGAGTCGGAACTCGTCGTCGCAAAGGCAATTGAAACCGGTTCTTTAATAGCCGCCACAAATTGCTTGAGCGGAATTTTAATATACAGCGCAACTGGTAATAAAACAACCAAAATGAAACAAATCAATGCCAAGTACAAAGTACAAAGTAACATGAATAAGTTTTTCAAAATGTCGATGCCCAAATGCCCCACTGTAACAGCAATCGCTGCTCCCACACCAAATGGCGCGAAATACATGATGATATTGGTAAACTTAAACATTGTTTCTGAAAGACTCTCTGTAAATTCCAACATGGGTTTTTTCCGCGCATCAGCAAGGTGGGCCAAAGCAATGGCAAATATCACTGAGAACACCACTATGGGCAAAACATTACCGTCGTAAATGGATTTGATGATGTTTTCTGGAAAAATATCAATGATGTGGTCTTGCCAACTTTTTGGTGTGGCATTGGGCAATTCCTTTAATAACGTTTCAGGAACAGTTATCCCTACACCCGCTTTGGTGAGGTTGATGAAAAATATACCAATCACTAAAGCAATGGTGGTAACTACTTCAAAATACAATAGCGACTTCCAGCCCATTCGTCCTACCTGTTTGAGATCTGAATGTCCTGCAATTCCTACCACCAGCGTTGAAAATAAAAGCGGCGCCACGATGGTTTTTACCATGCGGAGGAAAATCTTACTCAAAAATTGCAAATTCTGGGACCAAGCAGGAAAGTCAAGTCCTATTTCTACACCGATGGCCATTGCCACCAGGATCCAGGTCGTCAAAGACCTTTTGATCAAAGCATAATAGCAAAGTGCGATCACCACTGTCCATCTTGCACCTCTCAAAACTACCTCTGCAATTGGTGTACTGTATTGATCTATTACATGAAGAATGGCTACCAGTAAAAAAAGCCCGGCTATTCCCAGTCCTAGTTTTGCAAGGGTCTTACCTTTAGCTAAAATTGCATCAGTTGTATCGTTGGTCATAGATGTTTGGTTGTGAGTTGATGGATTAAGGTTTGTAAATGTAGAAAAAATAGTGAAATAGGTAGTGTCACCACACATAGATTTCTACATAAGCAACTACGAAATGTAACTATATGACATTCACTTACTCAAATCTCTAAGAACAATTGACATTACGATTGAATATGCTCAGAGCTAAAAACAACCAGAATCCAACTTAAATCAATATTGACACAAGTAAGAAACCTGACTTTCTACTTTTACTTTAAAGGAAGAATTGCCTGGCACATCATAACTTTGACCAGACACAAAAGTTTGCCAATGAGTTTCTCCAGCCAATAAAACCAACATACTTCCCTCTATCACTGTCATCACTTCTGGCCCACCAGTATTGAATTCAAATTCACCAACGTCCATAACGCCGACTGTAGAATTTCCATTTTCAGTAGCGTATCCCAATGATTTCACATTGCCTTCAAAATAAGTATTTTCTTTGATCATGTTTTTTGTTTTTGGGTGCAATGATAAGTTAGAAAGTTAAAAGATGAAAGTTAAAAGTTAAAAGTTTCACACTCGTAGTGGCGTAAGACCTTACGCCTCGCAACGATAAGTTAGAATTTTCGCACCGGTATGAGGCTGTCTAAAAAGCCCCTTAAAAAAAATCCCTGGCACTTAAAAAAAGCGTCAGGGAAATTTCTTTGTTCCCAAAAAGAATCGTACCTTTTGGGTGCAACACAAAGAAGCATGAAAGTACAATTCAAATCGTTCCCAAGC
>JAKQLF010000084.1 GCA_029567325.1 Bacteroidota bacterium
GCGCCAACTTTTGGTGGAATCAACCTCGAAGATATCAAAGCACCAGAATCATTTGAAATAGAAAAACGTCTGGTGGCAGAACTGAACATTCCTGTTATGCATGATGACCAGCACGGGACAGCTATTATATCTTCAGCCGCATTAATCAATGCTTTAGAGCTCGCTAATAAAAAAGCCGAGGACGTAAAAATGGTCGTTTCAGGAGCGGGTTCAGCGGCAATTGCTTGTGCAGATTTATACGTTTTATTGGGAGTGAAAGTAGAAAATATTCTAATGTTCAATAGCAAAGGACTTTTAACAAAAAACAATCCAGCACTATCCCAATTACAACAAAAATACGCCAGAGATATAGAGCCAATTAGTCTAGAAGAAGCCTTGAAAGGAGCAGATATTTTCTTGGGATTGTCATCAGGCGATTTAATGACTCCAGAAATGTTATTGGGAATGGCAGACAATCCTATTGTTTTCGCCATGGCAAATCCAGATCCTGAAATCAACTATAATCTAGCGATTGCCACCAGAAAAGATATTATTATGGCAACAGGTCGTTCAGACCATCCTAATCAGGTAAATAATGTTCTTGGATTTCCTTATATCTTTAGAGGAGCTTTAGACGTTCGCGCTACAAAAATTAATGAAGCGATGAAAATGGCTGCGGTTCGTGCCTTGGCAGCCTTAGCTAAACAACCCGTTCCAGAACAAGTAAATATCGCTTATGGCGAAACCAAACTTGTTTTTGGTCGTGATTATATTATTCCAAAACCATTCGACCCAAGATTAATTACCACGGTTGCTCCAGCCGTAGCAAGGGCTGCAATGGAGTCGGGGGTAGCGTTACATCCTATTGAAGATTGGGAACGATATGAGGATGAATTAGCGGAACGAATGGGTTCTGATAATAAAATGGTTCGTCTTTTGACCAATAGAGCCAAAAATGATCCAAAGCGAATTATTTTCACAGAAGCGGACCATTTAGATGTACTAAAAGCAGCTCAAATTGTTTTAGAAGAAAAAATTGGTTTTCCTATTTTGTTAGGGAACAAAGAAGTGATATTGGAACTCAAAAAAGAAATAGGATTTGATGCCGAAGTACCGATTTTTGATCCAAAAACAAAAGAAGAAGATTCCAGACGATTGAGATATGCAGACTTGTTTTGGAAATCCAGACAACGAAGAGGAATCTCTTTGTTGGATGCTCAAAAATGGATGAGAGAACGCAATTATTTTGGTGCCATGATGGTGAATGAAGGCGAAGCAGATGCTCTAGTGACAGGGTATTCCAGAAGTTATCCATCGGTGGTAAAACCTATGATGCAATTAATTAGCAAAGCACCTGGAATCTCCATTTTTGCAACTGCAAACATGATGATGACCAATCGCGGGCCCATGTTTTTGTCAGATACCGCTATAAATCCGAATCCTTCCGCTGATGATTTGGCTAAAATTGCTCTGATGACTGCAAATACAGTAAGAATGTTTGGAATGGAACCTGTAATTGGGATGGTATCGTACTCAAATTTTGGTTCTTCAAATAATGAGAGTACATCAAAAGTTAGGGAGGCAGTGGCGTATTTGCACAAATATTTTCCAGACTTAGTTGTTGATGGGGAAATTCAAGCTGATTTTGCATTAAACTCAGATATGTTAAAGGCAAAGTTCCCATTTTCAAAATTAGCAGATAAAAAAGTGAACACCTTAATTTTTCCAAATCTAGAATCGGCAAATATTACCTATAAATTATTGAAAGAATTGTACAAAGTAGATTCAATAGGCCCGATTATGCTAGGAATGGAAAAACCAGTTCATATTTTTCAATTGGGCGCAAGCGTTGAAGAAATGGTGAACATGGCTGCAGTTGCTGTGGTAGATGCGCAAGAAAAAATGAGTAGGTTAAATGATTTCGAAATAAAGATATAACGCATATTTAAGGATAAGAATCCTAATTGAAGTTTTTTGTTATATTTGGCATAACAGTAACGTACTTATGATAGCACATTTACAAGGAAAATTAATTGAAAAATCACCTACTGAAGTGGTTATTGACTGCGGAGGAGTTGGTTATCACGTCAATATTTCTTTGCACACCTATTCTTTGTTGCCACAATCAGAAACTATCAAACTGTTTACTTACCTTCAGATAAAGGAGGATGCGCATACTTTATTTGGCTTTGTTGAGAAATCGGAAAGAGAAATTTTCAAGATGTTACTGTCCGTTTCGGGAATTGGGGCAAGCATTGCTAGAACCATGTTATCTTCATTGGAACCAAAACAAATTATTCAAGCATTAGCCGTTGGAGATACAGGAACAATTCAATCAATTAAAGGCATTGGAAATAAAACGGCACAGCGGGCAATTCTGGATTTAAAGGATAAAGTGTTAAAACTATACGACTTAGATGAAGTTTCGATGTCGCAAAGCAATACAAATAAGGATGAAGCGTTATCAGCATTAGAAGTTTTAGGTTTCAATAGGAAATTAGC
>JAKQLF010000095.1 GCA_029567325.1 Bacteroidota bacterium
AATGGCTCCTGCGTCGCCAGCCTTGACAGATTCTACACAAAGAATGATTGGCGTTTACAAGTTGAAGCATCCGAACTCTATCCTGGCTGTTCAATGAAATATTTTTTAACTCAGACACACTTTAATGAACTATCCCTTTGATAGGTCAAAAACCAATTCTTTTATAGTCCCAGTCAAGTTGAAAATTTATACAAAGACTCTCTTTATATTTTTCTGCAATCCCATTTCCACTTGAAATTTCCTTCATTTCTAAAGATTAAATTAATCTATCACTTAAAGATTAGACCGATTTTTTTTAAAACCTCTCAGTTCTATTGAGACGGAAGTACCATCAATGATTGATAGTATTTAGAATCCAATTAGAAACCTAATATCCCGCAGCCTGCCCATCCTTCCGACTCTCAGAAGCGCCATGATAAACTTTATTGACTTTATCCCACATAATGGCTTGATATCCTCCATAAATACCTCGTGCAAAACCCACTTTATGTCTTTTGTCCAACAAGCCTCTCACCGTTTCATAAGAAATGCCAGATTCTACGCTGACATCACCCGTTCCTGTTGAAGGTAAGCCAGGACCTGGTGAATTATCTGTGTGGTCCCAGCGCGGTGCATCACCTGCTTCCTGTAAATTCATTCCAAAATCAATGAGATTCATCACAATTTGTGTGTGACCTTGTGGTTGAAAATCACCGCCCATTACACCAAAACTCACGAATGGCTCGCCGTCTTTGGTGATGAATGCAGGTATGATGGTATGAAATGGTCGTTTGCCAGGTGCTTATGTATTGGCTTGTCCTCTTTTTAAACTAAATAGTTCACCGCGATCCTGAAACATAAAGCCCAATTTTGGTGGAGCCATGCCGGAACCCATACCTCTATAATTACTTTGGATCAAAGAAATCATATTGCCAAATTTATCTGCAACGGTCATATAAATGGTTTCTCCAGCGCTGATTGGTCCTGCCTCGTAGGTAGATGCTCTTTGGCCAATCAATTTTCTACGCTCGTCTGCATAAGTATCAGCTAATAATGCTTTCACAGGCACTTTGGCAAAATCCATGTCTGCATAGTACTTATTTCGATCTTCAAAAACGATTTTTTTGGCTTCAATAAATAAATGTAAATGTTCCGCACTGCCAAAGGGTATTTTAGTAAAATCGTAACCCTCCAATATTTGTAACATCTGCAATGCTGCAATCCCCTGGCCGTTGGGAGGTAATTCCCAAACATCATAACCACGGTAATTGACAGAAACAGGTTCTACCCATTCTGAATGATGCGACTCCAAATCTTCAACGGATAAAAAACCGCCTTCAGCTTGGATGAAATCTGCCATCTTTTTCGCTACTTCACCTTTATAAAAACCATCGCGACCTTGTTTGGCAATCTTGCGGTACGTATTTGCGAGGTAAGGATTTTTATAAATTTCTCCTTCTTTGGGGAGTTTCCCACCATTTTGAGTGATGTAGGTATCCTCAATATTTTTGTATCCTTGACGCATAAAATTAGGAACTGATTGGCCCAAATACCATGCTATCAATTGAGTTAATGGAAAACCTTTGTCCGCATAATTGATGGCAGGAGTAAGAATTTGTTCCAAAGAAAAGCTGCCAAACTTTTTATGTAGTTCTGTCCATGCATCGACTGCGCCAGGCACACTAACCGGCAGGGGCCCATAAGATGGTACTTTTTCCATGCCTTTGCTTTCGAAGTATTCTAAAGTGAGATTTTTTGGTGAACGTCCGCTACCATTCAAACCATACAACTTTTTAGTTTTAGCATCCCAGACTATTGCAAATAAATCTCCGCCAACACCTGATCCTGTAGGTTCCATGAGACCCAATGTGGCATTTGCCGCAATGGCTGCATCGATGGCATTTCCTCCAGCTTTCAAAATATCAAGACCTATTTGAGTGGCCAATGGATGACTCGTTGCAACCATGCCGTTTTGACCCAAAACCTCTGATCGAGTGGCGAATAATGCACCATTTACCCGATCTTGTGCAAAGGTGGTTTGTGAAAAAAGCATCGATAGGAATCCAAGCAACATCAAGTTTTTCATGAACAGTTGTTTTAATAGTGAGATAGAACGCTGGAAAGCCAGTTAGTCTTTTTTGGATTTAACTCATTCGAAGATCAAAAAGGAGTGCTGCCAAGATAAATACTCTTTTACAATCTATAAGTCAATTGTTTGACAATGTTTTGAGTAGTTTATCGATTTTTTCACTATAAATGACAGCCATTCCTTTGTCAAGTATATACTCCATGCCAGCTTTTGCTTCAAATGCTTTCTCTTTAGCCAATCCTAATTCACCTTTAATGAAATGAATACTGGCCTCTGTGGCAAGGACTTGAGTTTGGGAAATGAAGGGCTGCATTACAAATTTTTGGAAATAGAAATTACTTTTTTTCAAGTCCTTTTTTTCGTATGCATGAAAGAAAGCAGCATCTAGTATGGCACTATTTGCAATCATGGCGGGAGCATCAGCCGTTCCTTCCAAATATTTTTCTAAGTACATTTCCGCATCTTCGATTTCATTTTTATCCCAGGCATGTTGATGCATGATTCCATATAAATAAACCACATATGGTTCATTCAATTGTATGCCTAAGGACAAGAGTTCTGGCAATCCCTCTAATTCCCGTGGTCGCACACCTTGCAAGGTATTGGCCATGATTTTAAGAAATGAGACTTCATATTGACCTACTTTCCCACCCTTAAAGATCCGAAAAAACCTGGCCCCGTCCGAATAGAAAGAGCCAGCTTTAGCCGGTATAATGGTGACTATAAAAATCAAAAGTGACATGATGCCTATGATGATGAAATAAACAGCAAGACTGGGTATTAAAAAGTAAAAAAGAAGCGCAAGAAAGGCCAATAGTAAACTGGCAATTGGCCCACCTAAAACATATTTCATAAAACGTGGTCCAAGATTTTGATCTCCTTTTGGAAAACTGATGACTAATCCTCCATACGTTTCTATACTTTTATTGAAATGGAATTTCCAGACTCCTTCAGTTTTATTTATGGATAATGGTCCTACCGCAAATTTGATCAATTCAAAACCAACCATTTTGCCTGCCAGGACATGCCCACCTTCATGTATGCCAAGTACAAAAAATACCATAGGAAAAATGGCAAGGATCACTAACCATGTATTTATTTCCACATTACTTTCAACACTGTCACCTTTCAGCAATTTGCCCAACATGTAACCAAAAAATAAAGCAATGGCAAATACAATTAAAAAGGAGGTTATTTTTCCTAATTTCTTAGTTGTTTTAGACATGGTTTGTTTTGTCGATAGATGACACAAAGTAAGAAAATAATTGGTCATTCGAATCAAGGGGTATTATGCAATTATCCAATTCATCTAAAATACCCCAGAGGGGTTAAATTTTATTAACCATGGATGAAGTCCATGGCTAAAAAGGAAATTGTATTTGATTTTGGCGGGATTTTTGACCAAAAATCATGACAAAATCCCAACAACTATTTTAAGATAAAGTGAAATGCCACTTTTGAGAATACCAAACGGAATATATATTTTCACATACAAGAAGATATTTTCACAAAGAAGTTGACCAAACTTGGTAACTCATTAAAGTTATAGTAAGAACTGGCGTCAGATGCCAATCTTCGCATGTGATTCATGGATTCCATTCTGATATGTTCGTCAAAATCATTTTCATCTTCGGTTTCTTGGCCAGAATAAAGGCTGATGATGTGTATGGGTTCCATGCGATCTTCCAAATTGCCTTTTTTCAGAAAGTCAGCATTGATCAAGTCTTGTTGAAAACCTCGTCCCCGTAGATGGGCATGCGGATCACCGTCTGAAACCAACACCAAATATTTTGGAATCCCTGGTACGGAATTGTTTTTGAAGTCAAAATAAGCGGATTCAAAAGCTGCGTGGATGTCTGTGGCAAAAACCATGTAAGGATTGGAAAGCGCATTAATGGCTTCATCGAGTTTATCGGATTCTCCGGTTAAGGGCAATACTATATCTGCGCCTCGGTTGAATGTAATGATGCCAATTTTCAGGATGGTAGGGTGGAGTTCAAATTTTTTGGAGATGCCTGTTAATGCCTGCTGTAATTTATGCACAAAACCCAATTCGCTGGCAGAAAAATCCAAGGCGATGATGATGTGAATAGGGCAGTTTGGTGTATATTTTTCGTCCTGTGCCTTCATTGTTGTAAAGCACATCAGCAACAAGCAAAATGTTGTGATCAAACGGCCCATGTTTTATTAAAATGGTGTCTCCAAATATAAATATTGTTGATTAATACAACGAGGCCAATGTTATATTTTGTAATAAGATTAACACATTAGGCCTTAGGCACAGCTTTATTATTTAAACTCATAGGTAGCGTCATCAGAAGTTGTTTGCCAGATGGCCATGGGAAATGAAAACTCCAGTGGTTTGCCGGCGTCGAGTGTAATTGCTTGATTTCCCCAAACGTATTCAAAGGATTTGAGTCCTTGCCCTGCTATCTCCAAGGTTCCAAAGACCACGCTATGAGTAAAACCACTCACACCATTTTTGATGAATTGAGCCTTATCGATTTTGATCACTGTTCCTACAGGGATGGTATAGATTTCTGTGATGCCTTCATAAACTGGTTGATCATTTTCCTGAATGAGATAAGGGTTTTCATAAACAAAGGCAGGTAAATTTCGAACCAACTTGGCTTCGCGTTGCACAATCAGATCCTTGCCGATGATTTCGAAATAGGGAGACAGTTGGGAAACGTCTCTTGTTTTTGGTTTGAGGGTGAAATATAAAATGATGGCATAGCCAATGGCAATGATGAGGAAGGCGATGAGGATTATTTTGATTATTTTCATAATTAATCGTGAGGTAAGATTTTGTTTAGTGTTGGTTTTAAATTTTGAAGAATATTTTACTTTTTATATTTGAATAAATATACAAGTTGCAATCACTCATTTCATACATTTCTGCAAAAATTAATACCAAAGTTACAGAATGCATACCTGTTTCTGGTGGAGATATTTCCACTGCATATAAGCTGAAGACCCAATCAGCCGATCTGTTCCTTAAAATCAACAACCATGACAATGGCTCAAGTATGTTTAGGGAAGAGGCTTTGGGTTTGGAGACGATCTTTCAGGCCTTAAAAGCAGGCGTTCCTAGTGTTTTACTGGTTGATCAATTTGAAAGTCAGGCCCTTTTACTATTGGAATATGTTTTACCAAAATCGGCAAATTCACAGGATTTTTATCAGTTGGGTGTTCACTTAGCCAAACTTCATAGCATTACAAACCCACATTTTGGATTTAAATCAAATAATTTTATTGGCAGTTTGACACAAAATAATGAACCTCGTCATCAATGGATACCATTTTATGTAAACAATAGACTTGAGCCTCAATTGTTTTTGGGAAGGCAATTGGGCTTTTTAGATGATAAGGAAGTTCCAAGTGTTGACCAATTGATGATAGGCCTTGAGCAGAGGATAGGTTATTGCAAGCCGGCTTTGCTTCATGGTGATTTATGGAGTGGAAACTATTTAATTTCTACTAATGGTCAACCATATTTTATTGATCCAGCCGTTTATTTTGGACATCGGGAAGTTGATTTGGCCATGACCAGACTGTTTGGAGGATTTGGAGATGCTTTTTACGAGGCTTATTATGAAATTTGGCCAAAGGAAGCGGGTGAAGAGGAACGAATAGAGTTATATCAACTGTATTTTTTACTTGTACATCTGAATTTGTTTGGAAAGTCTTACAAACCTGCTGTTATTCGGATTCTGAGGAAGTACTTTTGAGTTTTGAAAGCTAAAAATATCTTAAAGCTGAAAATCTAATTTAAAATTATATTACATTTGAAATATGAAATCTTACCAAATTGATATATGAAATCCTAAAGCAGCTAGGCTATTGCAAGATCTTGCTGATATGAAACTTATATCCATAAAAGAAAACAAAACCACGAGTTTTTGAGCATTATATCAAAATTTAGACGCAAAGCTTCTATGAGTGTTCCTACTTTAGAGGAGATTACAAAAGAGGTTGAATCTGTAAGATCTAGGCGCTTTGACAAAAATAAAAGTTAGCATAATAATCGATACGTGTATTATGAACAACTTTTTGCTTTCAAAAAATAATGAAAAGTTAGAAAAACTCTTCAAGAGAAAATTTAATTCTTATCCAATTTATCCTCAATTTAACTAGATATACTTCAGATTTTATAGAAAAAAGAAGGTAAATTATTCTCATGTCATAATCTCATAATTTCCACCTTCCACACCCTCCAAGGCCGCTAGAATTTCATTAGTAAGCAAACCACTACCTCCACCCCAGTGATGCACGATCTTAATACCAGGGTTTAATTCGTTGCTAGTTTTGACAATTTCTTGTTCTTCTGCTGGCGAAAAACCAGAACCTATGAGCAACAGATCAAAATGACCCTTGATCAACAAGTGAGCCAGATTATTCAGCTCACTTTGTCCCACTCCGTGCCAATTTTCGTGATTATTGATCAAACGCAGGATGACCTCAAGAATACCCTCATTCCTATTAAGTACCAAAATATTAGTCCGCGAATTCATTGATTTCAATTGAAGCTTTATGAATTAACTCAAACAATTGATCTCTCAAAATTGGATCTTGAACGCCAGATGTTTCTTCAAAATTTTCATTGAATTTTGGCAAACTGAATGCACCAACGATCTTTGCACCATGTATTGGGAAACGCACCTTTGCTGCCTCCAATACTCCCAAACCACCACGAGGTCCTGGAGCAGTCGACAATAAAATCATAGGCTTATTTTCAAATATCTGGAGTTTCACCCTCGTCGCCCAATCAAACAAATTTTTGAAAGCTGTTGTATAAGTCCCATTGTGTTCTGCCAGTGAAATTATCAACAAATCTGCTTCATCCAATTTAGCAACAAAATCTCTCGCTCCCTGCGGAATCCCAATTTCCTTTTCCTTCTCCGTGGTATACAAAGGCAAATCATAAATATTCAAATCCAAAACTTCTGTTTGAGCACCCTCTATTTGCTCTGCCACATATTCTGCAAAAGCCCGATTGATCGACGTTTTACTATATGAAGCCCCAAATGCAATTATTTTCATTTTTATTTTTTTAATTTAATTCTATCACCTTCTCCAGTTACCGTTTCCGGTCTCCTGTTTCCGGTCTCCGATTTCCTATTTCCGACCTCCGACCTCCGATTTCCGTTAACCCATCGGTACCTCCATCAACAAAATTTGTGCGTCTTCGGTTGTAGCTTCAAGTTCAAATTGATCAGTATCCCAAATACCAAAACCATCTCTTTGGTTGACTTCAAAGCCTGCAATGTTGAAAGAACCCTTTAGTACAAAGGTATAAACGCCATTTCCTTTCTTTTTTACATCGTAAGTTGCTGTCAAACCTTTATCAAAATTTCCCATGTGAAACCAAGCATCTTGATAAATCCACACACCGGCATCATCTGTATTTGGAGATAAAATTTGTTGAAGTTTATTGTGGCGATCATTTACATCCAAAGTGATTTGATCATATCGAGGTGTGACATTTTTCTTATTTGGGAACACCCAGATCTGCAAAAACTTGACCGCTTGATCTTTGTTTTTATTGTATTCGCTGTGGTAAATTCCCGTACCTGCGCTCATCACCTGTATATCTCCTTCCTTGATCACAGTGGTATTTCCCATGCTGTCTTTGTGCTCCAAATCCCCTTCCAATGGAATGCTGATGATCTCCATATTGTCGTGTGGATGTGTACCAAAACCTCTGGCTTCCGCAACAATGTCGTCATTGAGTACCCTCAAAACGCCAAAGTGCATGCGTTCCGGATTGTAGTAATTGGCAAAGCTAAATGTGTGATGACTGTTTAACCAACCGTGATTGGCGTGTCCTCTGGTTTCTGATTTGTGCAAAACTGTATTTGTCATGATGTTGAGTTTGTAAAGTTTTTAGAGTTTGTAAAGTTCTTAAAGTTTATAAAGTTTGTAAAGTTCTTAAAGTATATAGCTGATAACTGATAACTGATAGCTGATAGCTGATCGCTGACCACTGAAAGCTGATAACAATGCAAAGATGGACTATTTGTACGGTTGAAAGCAATCTACTAGATTACTAAAATGGGTTAATGTAGATTAACTTTTTTGATTGTATTGGAGAATGTATTATGTTTTCTAATCAAATTTAAATGGTTTTAACACTACTATATTCCTGATTTGCACTAGGCCATAGATAATTTGGCATCATCGTTTTTTGGGTTAAATTTGTGTGTGAGATTTGCGTAAAATGGCGCAAATACAATCGTTGGTGACTATCGCAGAAAACACTCAACAAATAATTTTTCACAATTAAAATAGGTCAATTATTATGGAACATTTAAGAAAGGCGTTTATTTTAACTTTAAGTCTGACACTTTGTATTACAATTTCATACGGACAATTAGATACAAGTGAAGCCGAAATTAGACGATTAGAAAATATTGAAAGGGAAGCAACAATGAAGGGTGACTCTACAACTCTATTTGGCAAAATTTGGTCAAATACTATGGTTGTAAATACACCAGCCAACTACGGACAGGTAATTTAGCGTATTTGTCGTTTGTAAGAAATATAGAAAAGATTACCTTCAGCGAAAATATTGCAATGGTAATGGGCGAAGAGATTACGAAACCACAACTGGACCAGCAACATGCAGGGAAGACAGTTACACGGAGATTTACCAATATTTGGAGATATGCCAACAACCAATGGCAAATAATTGGGCGACAAGCGACCATTATAAAAGTAGAATAACTGTTACATTGACCATTCTATCATGTTTTGACATTGTTACATTATTGTTATTGGACACATTCTTGGAATCATTATCAACATAGTTTCTTAAAATGTCTTCTAGAGTTGTAAAAACATAGAGAGCTAAAAAATTATTTTCTAAAGTAGGACTACCAAACCTATAGATCTAAAACCTTATCCACTCACTTTTATCAGTTTAATTGAGCCCCAAAAATTGGTTTCAATAAACAACAAATTATATAACTTTCCCTCATAATTAAGTAACGACTTCCAATCTAAACAGGACTATATTGAGTATTATTAAAATCAATTTAAAACTCAATACAATGAAAGGATTTAAAGGGAATATCGAAGAAGACACATTGGAAAATACTAATTTTCGTAAGGTTTTATATACAGCAAAACACCTCCAACTTGTTTTAATGAGCCTGAAAGTTGGAGAAGATATTGGAGCAGAAATTCACCCAAATATTGACCAGTTTTTTCGATTTGAAAGTGGTACTGGAAAATGTATCATTGATGAAACTGAATATACAGTGAAAAGTGGGGATGTCATTGTTGTTCCTGCAGGTGCAAAACACAACATCATAAACACAGATAAAGAAACGGAATTAAAAATGTATACGATTTATGCTCCACCAAACCACAAACATGACACCATCAGGGCGACAAAAGAAGAAGCTGAAAAGAATGAAGAAAAATTTGACGGTAAACTTTCGGAATAGATTGCTTCCACTAGTCAATGCATCATGTTTAATAACTGTAGGCTATTTCCAAATTGTGTGTCAATAAGATTGTCATAAGTATGTAGTATTGCTTGATTTTGTAGAGGGATACTTTTTAAATAGCTCCCTTCCTTGCCAATATTTACCCAAATGGTTTAAATTTGTCGGGACGGGGGCATAGATATTAAATAATTGAACATCTATTCTTCCTGACTACAATCAATAGTTGAAAAAAGTATGCGAATAATAATGCTTCAATCATGACAGAAAACAAAGGGATAAAAAGTGGAAACGGTATAGGCATTGGTATAGCCCTTGGAGTGCTATTTGGTGCAATTTATGGTAGTAAGTCAGGAAATATGGCCAAGGGAATAGCATTGGGTATTTGTTTTGGTGTTGCAATCGGTGCTATTTTTGACATGGTAAATAGAAAATAATTAAATAAATAAAAAATGGAGATTATTCTTGAAGTATTATTTGCTGCCGTTTTCACCAATTGGAAGAAGGTGAGGTGGTCATTAAGTAAGAAAAGGTCTAACTTAAGTAAATGAGTAAAGACAAATATAACTTAGAAACAGATCAAAATAATTTGATATTTGAGTTCTATAGTCATGGACCAAAAGGAAAAATATTGAAGATAGTAGAATATCAACCTATTGGTGGTAGGTTTTACAATTTAGCTTTTGGTGATAGTATTGGTGGTACGAAAGATTTTGACGACTTTGTAATAACGAATAACCACGATACAGAAAAAGTCCTGTCAACTGTGGCTTCGACACTTTATATATTTTTTAAACATCATGAAGGCACTATAGTTATTGCTGAAGGAAGTACACTTTCAAGAACAAGACTATATAGGAAGTATTTAACCATATTCCTAGAACTTATTGAAACTGAATTTACTATATTTGGGGAACTCAATGGGAAAACTGAGCGTTTTAAGAAAGGAGTGAATTATAAATTTTTCTTAATTAGAAAAAAAATAGGATGAAACAACAAAATGCAGATAATTTAAAACATTCCAATGTTAAAGTTAGTGCTGAAATCACGAAAAAATATGGTGACAAGATTATATTTAAAGAGAAATTTGACAGAGTCCGTACCTATTTTAAAGATCGGGATTTAGAGAGGGAAATAGAAATGGCATTAAATAACGAAAACACAAAGCTTTAGAAGTAGTAAAATACTAAACATGCTTATGTGCATTATATTTTAAAAAACCTACAGAGTTTCTTGAAAAAGATGGAGAGTCCCAATGCTCGTTAATCCAAATAGTTTCTATAAATACCCCAACAGGAAAAATTGAATCAGAGTATACATTAAGTATATCTAAGTAAAAAGGTGTGAATTAGACATTTTTGGACACTTCTGGGAAAAGTAAAAAAACAATACTAAATTATTTTCCCAATCTGCACAATGGCATTGTAGTTATACAAAATAAATAAAAATATTAAAATATAATTTGTAAAATTTATAATTGTATATTAACACCAATTCATGGTTGTAATAGTTTTTTTATATCATCTATTTCTGCCCGCAAATCTTTTTGATTTTGTTCTTGAGCATTTATTTTTATTTTGAGCTTATTGATTTCTTCTAACTGTTGATCGATCACTAATTGTTGTTCTTTGATCGCATTAACCAAAACAGCAGTGAGATTACCATAAGACATACTCAATGTCATATTATCCTCCATCTTGCCTTCTGTGCCAGAAATTAATTCAGGCAAAATTGCCCTTACTTCCTGGGCGATAAAACCAATTTGCGCTTGATCGTTTGATTTCATTTCATAACTGACAGGCCTGAGTGTTAACACTTCTTTCAAACCATAACGAATGTCTTGGATATTTTTCTTCAGCCTTATGTCTGATGCGTTGTTCCAAACTCCTGCCACATCACAATTGGCACCCGATGCAGTTTGGATCGGATTAATTGGAGTAACTCCGATACCCAATTGATTATTGACCCTTAATTTGTTGGTAGCAAAATCGCCAAATATCAAAGCACTTGAACTATTATTTCCGTTATTATCAATATACAATTTATTGGACCCAAATTCCAATTCTCCAGCTTTATACCCAATAAAAACATTTCCACTTCCTGAGTTATTAGTACCTGCAGAAATACCGATGGCAGTATTATTATTGCCTGCTGTATTTTGATATAAGGCAGAGGTGCCGATGGCAAGATTGAAATCTCCGCTTTGATTTGAATATGCGGCTCCCCAACCAAGTGCGGTATTTGATAATCCGTCAATGGTTTTGTTTAAGGCATAGTTTCCAACAGCAGTATTGTTTGAGGCATTTGAATTGGATGCAAGAGCATTACTACCTATTGCTACGTTGCCAGATCCTGAAACATTTTTGTTGAGAGTACGCGCTCCAACAGCAACATTTTCTGTTCCTGATGTGTTTTCAAACATTGAACTGGATCCTATAGAAACATTACCAGATATATTTGCACTTTTGAATAGAGCTGAATCACCAATGGCTATATTATTTGCACCCGTTAAATTTGAATATAAGGATAAAGAACCAATAGCCACGTTGGCATTTCCATTTTGATTTGATGACATTGAAAATGATCCTAAAGCGGTATTAAAACTTCCTGAAGTATTGTTTACCAAAACCTGAGCACCTAAAGCAACATTTTTACTTCCTGTGTTTTGGCTTGGATTTGATGATCCTTTCAGTGCAGAATATCCAACTGCTGTATTGGAGGCATCATGACTATTACTATTATCATTTGCATTTTCCATTGTTCCGGTTCCAATTGCGGTATTATAATTACCCCCAAGATTGGAGAATAAAGATCTGTGTCCTACAGCAACATTTTCATTTCCGATAGTATTTGAAAAAGAGGCCGCAAAGCCTACAGCTGTATTTTCGGATCCAGTAGTATTATCCCTTAAAGAAACTGTACCTACTGCTGTTTGACCAAAAGTATAGGTTGTAGTTCTTAAAGAGCCAAATCCAATAGCAACATTTCCACTAGCATTGGTGGCATTCTTTAGAGCATCTCCTCCAAAAGCGATATTGGAATTTCCGTTGAACAGTTTTTCAAATGCACCGTACCCAAAACCAGTATTGTTTATTCCATATGGATCACTGAACTCATCACCAGGGAAATGATCAAAAAGCGCTCCGGTTTTATATCCAAAAAATAGGTTATTACTTGGGATGGCAGAGGTGTTAAATATCATTTCACCTCCTACATTACTTTTTATGATGAAACTATCCAGGGGATTGACTTTCATGATAATTTGTTGTCCTTGTAGAAAGAAATTAATTGAAATAATAAAAAAAAGAATGAGCGCAATGTTTTTCATGTTAATTAGATTTGGGTACTGACGAAATGTTTCTTGGTGGTAAGCATTGGTTAATTCTGATTTAATAAGTTTGAAAGCAGAATCGAGACTGTTCAATAAAGTGTGTCTACATATTTTTGCAAAATGAATAAAGAAGAAAAAGAAAAGACAGAAGCGCTGGCA
>JAKQLF010000098.1 GCA_029567325.1 Bacteroidota bacterium
AATGGCTCCTGCGTCGCCAGCCTTGACAGATTCTACACAAAGAATGATTGGCGTTTACAAGTTGAAGCATCCGAACTCTATCCTGGCTGTTCAATGAAATATTTTTTAACTCAGACACACTTTAATGAACTATCCCTTTGAGGAACAAAAACTGAAGTGAGTAACATCTTACGTTTCACATCTTACATTTCACATTCTCAACGCCCAATAATTACCACAGGCTAATGAATGCCCATTCTTTGGACCCCGATAGAAAGATGCAAACCTTTTCTCTACGGTTGGTTCCATTTATATTTTCGTACCTACCACCATTAATCATTCACCATTTACACCCTACAATAAACATTTCGTTTGGGAAGGCAGTCCTTCCTAATAGAAAGGGGCAAGCCCTTTCTCTACAGGTGGTTCCATTTTACATCTCACTATTTACCATTCACCATTCACTATTTACTATCAACATCTCACATTTCACATCTCACATTTCACATCTCACATTTCACATTTCACATCTCACATTTCACATCTCACATCTCACATCTCCAAACATTACAAAGCATACGCTACATAATATCCAGAAGACCGCTGCCCAATTTTTCCTCCTCCGGCTGCCGTGACAATAAACTGTTTGCCATTTTTACTGAATGTTGCAGGCGTAGAAAATCCAGGAGCAGGGAGTTTGGCGCTCCATAATTCTTTGCCGGTTGACTTATCGAATGCCCGGATCTTGCTATCTGTGGTTGCGGCAATAAAAATGAGGTTGCCAGCCGTAACGATTGGTCCACCATAATTTTCTGTTCCCGTTTGCGCTACTCCAGCTATTTTAATGCTGTCCACATTTCCAAGTGTCACTTGCCATTTGATTTCACCCAAATTGAGGTCAATGGCGGATAATTGGCCCCAAGGAGGATTGATTGCGGCGAGGCCATCAGGAGCTACAAACCTCTTATAACCTCCGAAAGTATAGGGATATGGCCAGGTTGCAGCAACGTCTTTGTTATTATCTTTCTCCTCTGTTTGCAATAAATAAGCAGAAAGCGCATTCAAAGCATTTTCAGATAAAGTTCCAAAGGAGGGCATCACGCCTTTGCCATTTTTCAAAGTTTTTATCAATTGAGGTTTGTCAATTCGGTCCTTCAAATTGACCAAACTAGGAACATTACCATATAAATTACTGCCTTCTAGGTTGGCACCATGACAGGAAATACACGCAGCATTGTACACATTTTTACCAATGGTGGCCATATCTTCCTGCTGCCCTTTTATGACTTTATTCATCGTCATGATCCAGGGCATTTCACTGGAATTGATATACATGATGCCATCTGGATCAGCTGCTGCTCCACCCCATTCACCACCACCATCAAAACCAGGGAATAAAAGTGTTCCCTCTTCAGAAGGTGGTTGGAATTGATTGCCTTTTTGGATTTGAGCCAGTTTATCAATAGCAAACTGTCTCGCCTCCTGGCTGCGAATAGGTAAGTCTTTTTCTGTGATTTCGTGTCGGGCAAACGGTCTCGGTTTGGAGGGAACAGGCTGAGTGGGCCAGGTCTTTTCTCCTTCTAAAGTGCTTTGAGGCACAGGAACTTCATTGACTTCAAATAAAGGCTCACCCGTTTCTCTGTTGAATAAAAATACGTAAGAAGACTTTGTAATTTGTGCAACCGCGTCGATTTTTTTACCATTGTGGGTTACTGTCACCAAATTGGGTGGAGCCGGATTGTCGCGGTCCCAAACGTCATGATGAACGGTTTGATAATGCCATATTTTTTTGCCTGTGTTCGCATCCAAGGCAATGACGCAGTTGGAAAATAAATTTTGTCCTTCCCGATCACCACCATAAAAGTCAAATGAAGCAGAACCCGTAGGCACAAAAACCATCCCCCTCTTTTCGTCCAATGACATACCACTCCAAGCATTGGCACCGCCACTTTTGATGTAAGCATCTTTGGGCCAAGTATCATAACCTTCTTCGCCCGGATGAGGTATGGTGTGGAAAATCCATTTTTGAACACCAGTTCGAGCATCATAAGCGCGTATGTGACCAGGTACATGCCCAATGGATTCCGATACCCGCGATCCTACTATGAATAAATCTTTATAAATCACACCAGGAGAATTGCTTACGATGAATAAACTATCTACATTTCTGTCTAGTCCTTTGTGTAAATCTACTTTCCCACCATCTCCAAAAGTTTCTACGAGTTTACCAGTTTTGGCATTGACAGCATAGATAAATGCACCTGAAGTATAAATGATGCACATTTGATCACCAGCTCCATAAACAGTGAGCCCTCTATTGGCACCTTGACCAGATTCATCACTGATGAGTGGATGAAATTTCCAAAGTTCTTTCCCAGTGACGCCATCGAGTGCAAATAGTTTGAGTGCAGGATTAGTACCATAAATAATTCCATCAATGATGAGGGGATTACATTGGATTTGAGTTTTGCCCGTGGTGTCTGAATCGCCACTATCATATCTCCAGACCTCTTTGAGTCGGGTCACGTTGGAGGTATTGATTTGATCTAAATCGCTGTACTGGTTTCTATCATTGCCACCTTGATAGCCAGACCAGTCAGCATCAGGAGTAGCTTTTTCCCTATCGGAACAAGAAGTAATGAAAATGAAGGAAAATAAAAAATAGAGAAAAATATGTTTGGTGGCTTTATTCATAATCTTGAATGGTAAACTTTAGTAAATCAAGACTGAAAATAGGTATTGAAATTGAATTTAATAACAATATTCAAAAAATACCTTTTGGAAATGAAATCAGCTCTTAATATTCATTTAATAGTTCAAGCAAAGATCTAACTTTTTTCAATTAGTGCTCTTGACCTTATTTTGCAAATTGGTTCTTGTAAATACTCATTCTTTTTGTTTTGTATATCTTTTTTTACCCGTCCAGAGATCAGCTATTTTTAATTGTCTACCCAATCGGGTATTCTACAGATTTGAAGTGCTGTTTACTTTTGCAAAAAAGTTATTCTCATGAGACCAATCTTAATTAAATCAGTCATTTTGTCTATTATCTTTTCAGCATCTACGATGTCCTCATTAAAAGCATTCCAAGCTACAGGAAAAATTAGAAAAACAACAACAGTTGATGAGGTAGTGAGAGAATATTATTTGCACATCCCCAGCCAATATGATGGCACGGTCAAAGTACCATTAGTATTTATGTTACACGGCACAAGCGGTGATGGAGAAAAATTCTATGATGCTCATGGCTGGAAAGAAGTTGCAGAAAGAGAGAATTTTATTGCAGTTTTTCCATCTTCTGGGCGCTATAAGATTATATCAGATAATGAAATACAAACCACCACTAAATGGAATACTCAGCCAGATGCTGACTGGACTTTTACTGAACCCGCAAAAGCCCTCGATGATTTTAAGTTTTTAAGAAAAGTTATTGAGGAAGTCAAGGCTAGCTTTAATATAAATTCCAAACGAATATACCTAAATGGCTTCCCAAACGGTGGGCAAATGGCAGCCAAATGTGCAGTGGAAATGAGTGATGTTTTAGCAGCAGTAGTGGAGAATGCTTCAGCATTTTATCTTGATACCACCTACATACCAAAAAGAAAACTTCCTGTGTTGTTTCAAGTCGGAAATATGGATTACGGGCCTGGAAATGAGGGTCCAGAAGTACCCTTACAATACCTTGATAGCTTGCTTAGTACTCCAAATATCTCTTATTTAAATGGTAAACACTTTCGTATAGCTCAAAACCATGTCCGGAATTTTGAATTACAGGATAACTTTGTTATCCAAGGGGATACAAACACAGCAGTTGTAGCAACTTATCAACCACTTCACCCTGGACCAGGTACAGGTTATGAGTTCAAATTTGTGATGGTCAAAAGCTTGGCCCACCAATATCCAAATGGAAACAATCACCCCTTCGATGCTCCCAATATTCATTGGAAATGGATGCAACAATATGAGTTGGAAGAAGCTGTAGCGGTTACAGAAATACCTCATAAAAATTTATTATCTATTTACCCCAATCCAGTATCATATCAATTTCATATTGATGGGTATAATGGCAACTATGAATTATATGATGATAAAATAAATCTAGTCAAAGAGGGTAAAGGAAATCAAGTGGAAGTCCAAGGTATACCCAATGGTATTTATTTTTTAAAGACAGAAATTGGAATAGCGAAAGTTTTTGTACTAAGGTAATTTCATTGCTAGCTTTATAGAGTTAATTAATCTTGTTTTTCTATTCATGTGGAATACTTTATACGATTGCGAAAATCAATTATTTTTACAACTAAATTTATATCACTGAGGCACACCAAAATTATATTAACCCTTTTCATATTCCTTTGCCATTTAGTATTTGGAAATATCAATAATTCTCAAAGCAATAAATTTCAAGACTATAAACTAATATCAGAAATTATTTCGAATGGTATTGATCTTGCCTTTGACGATAAAATTGAAGAGGGACTTTTGGCATTTGATAAAGCGTTGGCTTTAGCAAAGCTGAAAAATTATGAAGAACTCATACCTATCATTGTCTTATCCAAAAGTCGGCTTTTTGCAATAGAGGATAGAAATGAAGAAGGACTTCAAGCATTATTATCCATAAAAAAATATTTTGAAACGGACCCACAAAGACCCTATGCAGGAGACTATTTTGAATATGTGGGACACACTTATTTGAAGATGGATCAAATGGAAAGGGCAATCTACTTTCTCAAAAAATCTGAGCAATACAGATTGATCCACGAACCGGGTAAAAACTGGAGAACATATAATGGTTTGGCAGAAATCTATGACCGCCTCGGTCAAGATCAGGTATCAAGAGAGTATTTAGAAAAGTCTAAGAAGCTTTCAAAAATACAGAATACAAAAAAGATGCTCGGCGAAATAAAAAATGATCTAGCATTTAATGAGCGAGAAGGTACAATCGCAATATTGAGCAGTGAGAATATAGCAACTAAATCTGCCTTGAACCGATCGCGAAAACAAAATACCTTTTATTTGATCGTGACCATTTTATCCTCCATTATCGCTGGTTTGTTATATTTTCTTTTGATCCAAAGAAATCGATTAAATAAGGAAATAGTCTCAAAAAATGAAGTCATCTCAAAAAATCTAGAAGAAAAGGAATATCTCGTCAAAGAAATCCATCACCGAGTCAAAAACAATCTTCAGGTTATTTCTAGTTTGCTCAGCCTTCAATCACGAACCCTTGAAGATCAGTATGCAAAAGATGCATTGCAAGAAAGTCAAAGTCGGGTATTATCTATTTCACTTATCCATCAAAATCTATACAAACAAGATGAAACTTCGATGTTGGATTTAAAAGTGTATCTAAGCAATTTAAGCCAACAACTATTCAATACATACAATCTTGATCATGATCGGATCAAACTGAAATTAGAAATAGATGAAGTACAAATAGATGTCACTCATTTGGTACCTCTTGGACTTATCGTAAATGAACTTATTACCAATTCGATTAAATATGCCTTTACCGACAGACCTCATGGTACAATAAAAGTTTCTTGTAAATTAATAGATAATTTACTCAGGCTTAATGTCGAAGACGATGGTATTGGCAATACACCGATTCTTCATACAGATGGTTTTGGAAATCGCATGATTGATGTTCTAGCCAAGAGAATTGATGCCAAAATCATTAAAAATAATAATAATGGCACTAGTGTAGATATTATCATGCCTTACTATAATAAGAGTTAATAAGATGGATTTTAAAGAGTGCCAGCAATTAATTAATACGCAAATAGAAATATGGTCAGCTTTGGAAGAGGTAATTTCTTCTTACATAAATGATGAAGTTAATAAAGAAAGGGAAGGTGGAAATTTCCAAAATATGATGATTAAAAATTCTCAAAACATTAAAAATGGAGAGAGAGATAAATAAGGTGAGCATTGTCATAGTGGAAGATGAAGCATTGATAGCAGAAGATATCAAAGAAATTTGCGAGGAAGCAGGTTATGAGGTGGTGTCTGTTTGTTATCGTGCTGGCCAAGCTTTGCACATCCTCGAAAGTCAAGATTATGACATGGTATTACTTGACATAAACCTTGAAGACGAATTGTCGGGTATAGATCTTGCCAACTTTATTATGCAGAAAAAAATTAAAACACCTTATATCTTCCTTACTTCATATTCAGATGCAATCACCCTGAATGCCGTAAAAGCAGTGCATCCGATGGGTTATGTGGTAAAACCTTTTACTAAAGAACAACTCCTGTCTACTATAGAAATATCTCTGTTTAATTATTCCAGATATAGTTTAGTAAAAGGATTCAACAAATTTGAGTTAGAATCCAGATATGGTATAGAAATTACTTCTCGAGAGATGGAAATCTTAGGTCTCATTGCAGAAGGTAAAAACAACAATCAGATAGCCGACAAAACACAATTGTCCATCAATACTATCAAATTTCATATCAAAAATATTTACGATAAACTTCATGTAAGTAGCCGATCGCAGTTGTTTGTTGCGCTAGGAAAAGTATAAAAGTGACAACTTAGTTTGGATTGATTTTTCAAAAAGGACACTTTTCAAATTTTGAAAATTTATGGTTTAAACTTGTTTTCTCAGGTAAGGATCAGAAAAATAACCAGGTTGGCGGTAGGAGGCAATAAGCCTTAAATCAAGTCTCCTAAATTGATATCATTTTATTTTTTACTTTTGCATGGCCATTTAAAACAAGGCTTTAATTCAGTGTTAGAATTTTTCAGGAAAAATTTGTTCATAAACAGCTTATTGTTGTTACCTTTTTGTTTGCTCATCAGGATCAAAGGGGTCATTAAGCCTATTCCATACAATTTTGTATCAGAAAGAGAAAGTTCCATTTTCAACAACCTGATGGAACTAGTTTCTTCAAATTGGGTGCAAGGGTTATTGGCGAGTTTGATAGTTTATATGCAAGCGCTGATTATCAACAGATTGTGTATCAAACATCGCGTTGCAAAAGAAATGACTTTGATTCCAGGATTGGTGTACATCACCATCTCTGCGGTGATTCCTGATTTACTGTCTTTGAGTCCAATGTTGATAGGTAGTACTTTCATCATCATTGCAGTCCACCTTTTGTTCAATACATACAATAGTGTCGCTGCTGCGTCAGATATTTTTTCAGCTGGATTTTTAATCGGATTGGCCGGCGTTTTTTACTTTCCATATTACTACTTTTTTATTGTAAGCTTCATTGCTTTGATCATTTTGAAGTCATTCACATTTAAGGAAAGAATACAACATTCGGTCGCATGGGTGATTCCTACCCTCTTACTTTGGGTTTGGGAATTTTTCAATAATGAACCATTGAGGGTCATACCAGATTTTTTCTGGGAGAATTTTGGTGTAAATCAGGTTTTGTTTATCCAAGACATCAAAAGTTTGATCATCAGTGTTTTGATCGGAATTCTAGTCCTGATTTTTTTGGTTAATTTTTCCAATTATACCAAGCAAAAAGTGACTTCCACACAAAAAAAGATTTCTATCCTTTATTGGGTAATGGCTTATTCTGGACTGGTTTTGTTGATGATCGAACATTTGCAATACAGTCATATCTTCAGTTTCTTATTTCCAGCAGCCATATTTACAACGCTTTCACTCCTCAATTTTAAAAACAAAATTGTAGCCGAAATCATCTTTTTGGTACTTTTGATTGTCGTTGTCATCGTGCAATTTGACCTCATCCAGCTTTAATATTTTTTGAATAAGGAAGTCATTACTGACTTTTTTCTGAATAAAGTTACTTCCACAACCTATGGATTTGCGCAAGTTTCGGCTTAAAAAGTTACCTTTGCCCTTTCTTTTACAGGGCAAAAATCAGGACAAATTATGATCTCTTTTTTTCACTCCTCTGACGATCAAATCTATGCCGTACAGAGCAAAGATGCATTTGATAACGGAACGTTAGAGAAATTATGTTGGGTATTCGGTGAGGCAAAATTCATCGATTCTCACAACGTCACTGGCATTTTCAGAGGACCAAGAGCAGCCATGATAACACCCTGGAGCACCAATGCCGTCGAAATTACCCAAAACATGGGTATTGTCGGTATAGAAAGAATAGAAGTATTCGAAAAAATAACCGAAGATACCTTCATTGATCCCATGCTTTTTGCAAGATACAATGGGCTAGATCAAACGATTTTTGAAATCAATATCCTCCCTGATGAAATTGTACCCATCACCAATATTGATGCCTACAACAAAGCAGAAGGCCTCTCATTAAGTGAGGAAGAAGTAGATTATCTAGAAAAACTTGCCCAAAAATTGGGTAGAAACCTCACCGATTCTGAAGTATTTGGTTTCTCGCAAGTCAATAGTGAACATTGCCGACACAAAATTTTTAACGGGACTTTTGTCATTGATGGGGTAGAAAAGCCCAGCTCTTTATTCAAGTTGATCAAAAAAACTTCTCAGGAACATCCCAATGGAATTGTATCAGCTTATAAGGATAATGTTGCCTTTGTAAAAGGCCCAACCATCCAGAATTTTGCTCCAGAACAGCCTGATCAACCATCCGCATACGCTGTCAAAGACTTACACAGCATCATTTCGCTTAAAGCTGAAACCCATAATTTTCCCACTACTGTAGAGCCATTCAACGGCGCAGCTACTGGTTCTGGTGGAGAGATTAGGGACCGATTGGCGGGTGGAACGGGTTCTATCCCATTGGTTGGTACAGCAGTTTATATGACGTCTTATTCTAGGTTGAATGAAGAAAAGTCGTGGGAAAAAGGCATGGAATCTAGAAAATGGCTTTACCAAACACCTATGGATATTCTCCTCAAAGCCAGCAATGGAGCCAGTGATTTTGGGAATAAATTTGGCCAACCATTGATTGCAGGTTCACTTTTCACATTCGAACATCAAGAAGGAGACCAAAAAATGGGCTTTGACAAGGTCATCATGATGGCTGGTGGAGTTGGTTTTGGCAAAGAAGAAATGGCACAGAAAAAACTGGCCAAAAAAGGAGATAGTATCGTTGTGATGGGAGGTGACAATTACCGCATCGGCATGGGTGGAGCGGCAGTTTCATCGGCAGATACCGGTGCTTTTGCCAGTGGCATCGAACTCAATGCGGTACAAAGGTCCAATCCTGAAATGCAAAAAAGGGTCAGTAATGCAGTGGTGGCTTTGGTAGAAAGTGACCACAATCCCATCATTTCTATTCACGATCATGGAGCTGGTGGTCACCTCAACTGTCTATCAGAATTGGTGGAAGCAACTGGCGGCATCATTCATCTTGAAAAACTTCCTGTAGGTGATCCTACTTTATCTGCCAAGGAAATCATTGGCAATGAATCTCAAGAGCGCATGGGCATTGTGATTGCCAAAGAGGATTTTCCACTACTCAAAACCATTGCAGAAAGAGAAAGAGCACCGATTTATGAAGTTGGTACCATCACAGAGGATCACCACTTCATCATCAAAGACAGTAAAACTGGGTTGACACCTTTGGATCTTGCTGTAGAAGACATGCTTGGCAGTTCTCCCAAAACCATTATGAATGATGAGCAAATCTCGCGGATTTATATAGAACCTAGTTATGACAAAAGCCAAATTCATACCTATATAACCAATGTTTTAAAACTGGAAGGAGTTGCGTGCAAAGATTGGTTGACCAATAAGGTTGACAGATGTGTGAGTGGAAAAATTGCGGTGCAACAATGTTGTGGACCATTGCAATTACCGCTCAATAACTGCGGTGTCGTAGCCATGGACTTCTACGGCACAGATGGCATTGCAACCTCCATTGGTCACGCCCCTGTTACATCAGTCATCGATGCTGCAGCGGGTTCAAGAATGGCCATAACAGAGTCGCTTACAAACTTAGTTTGGGCACCACTCAAAGAAGGTTTGACATCCGTTTCTTTATCAGCAAATTGGATGTGGCCTTGTCGCAATAAAGGTGAGGATGCTCGTTTGTATGACGCAGTAGAGGCAGCCTCTGCTTTTGCTATTGAATTGGGAATCAATATTCCAACAGGGAAAGATTCATTGTCCATGTCTCAAAAATATGCCGACGGTCCAGTCATAGCACCTGGTACTGTAATCATATCAGCAGTGGGTCATTGCGACGACTTTACCAAAGTTGTGACTCCGGTTCTAAAAAAAGCAAGCGGCCAGTTGTTTTACATCGACTTATCTCAATGTGCTTTGACACTTGGAGGATCTTCATTTGCGCAAACTTTAAATACCATAGGCAATACTGCTGCTGATGTAAAATCTGCAAGCCATCTCAAAAAAGTATTCAATGTTTTGCAGGATGCCATCAGAAAAGATTTAGTGTGTGCAGGACACGATGTGAGTTCGGGAGGTTTGTTGACCACTTTGTTGGAAATGTGTTTTGCGGAGACCAATACCTGTGCCAAAATTGATTTGAATGGTTTTGCAGAAGGAGACTTGGTCAAAATCTTGTTTGCTGAAAACAGTGCTTTGGTTTTACAAGGTGACAGTACTTTAGGATCATTCTTTACTGATCAACAAATACCTTTTATTAAAATTGGTGAAGTCAATGCTGGCCAAAACTTGGTAGTGGATTTCAGTGGAGAAACATTGGATTTCAACATACAATCATTGAGAGACGCTTGGTTTGAAACTTCTTATCTGCTTGACATCCAGCAGTCGGGTCCAAAACTTGCGAAAGAGCGTTATGATCATTATAAAAATCAGCCGCTGGTTTATCAATTTCCTGAACATTTTACAGGCAAAAAAATCGATAGACCAACGAGTAAGCGACCAAAAGCTGCAATCATCAGGGAGAAGGGGAGTAATTCAGAAAGGGAGATGGCCAATGCCATGCATCAAATGGGTTTTGATGTGAAGGATGTACACATGACTGATTTGATTTATGGCAGAGAAGATTTGACTGGAGTGCAGTTAATTGGTGCTGTTGGCGGTTTTTCAAATAGTGATGTTTTAGGATCTGCGAAAGGCTGGGCGGGAGCATTCAAATACAATGAGAAGGCGAAAAAAGCTTTACACGATTTCTTCAAAAGGGAAGATACCTTGTCTGTAGGTATTTGTAATGGATGTCAGTTATTTATGGAATTGGATTTAATTTATCCAGAACATGAGATTGGTACGCGGATGCATCACAACAATTCGCATAAATACGAGAGCAAGTTCACATCTGTAACCATTCAAGAAAATAACAGCGTGATGTTGTCTACTTTGGCAGGTTCAACCCTAGGCATTTGGGTTGCCCACGGAGAAGGCAAGTTTAAATTTCCTTATGCTGAAGATCGATACAACATCGTTGGAAAATTTGCTTACAGCGAATATCCTGGTAATCCTAATGGTTCTGATTTTGATGTGGCTATGTTGGCTTCAATGGACGGAAGACACTTGGTGACTATGCCTCATTTTGAAAGGTCGTTTTTCCCATGGAACTGGCCATATTATCAAGGAGAAAGAAAAGACGAAGTATCACCGTGGGCTGAGGCATTTTTGAATGCAAGGCTTTGGTTGGAAGGCAAGTGTTAATTTTTAAAACGTTTAATTCTTTCGAAAAAGAACAGCCTTTTCAACAGCAGTCTGATCAAAGTCAGGGCAGGTATTAAAACCTGCAAAACCGCCAAATTTGCATATTTCATTGCCATTACAATCATAAACCGTGGTGAGACCGTCTGCGCAACCCATACATGGATTGATGAGGAATACATCATTGCCTTTATAGACAAAGACAACTACTTCACTAGGTGATCCATTGTCCATAATCGATTGAACTATGGATTTTAACCAACTGATTTGCTCTAGAGGTTCGTCAGTATTGCAAATTTCAATCTTTTCTTCTTTGCTACAAGAAAGGGCAAAAGTAACCATCAAAATATAAAATATCATTTTCATACTGGTGAAACGAAGGGAAGTAAGCGCTTGTTCGATCAAAACATTTTATCTACTTTCAGCACGCCACCTTTGCATATCATACGGTGTCTACCCGCTGTATTGGTAAAGATAGGTCCTGTAAAAATGTCATCAAATGATAAATCTCCTGATATGGTCATGTGATTGCCTGTTGGAAACGAAGTAGGTCCTGATACCACAAATTGACCACTGTTATTCAAACTCAGCACATAATGTAATCCGTTTGGAGCGGTAAGCATCAAATTGCCTTGAACTTCCAAATCAGAATAAACAAACTTTTGATTACCGCTTAAATTTTGAACACCTGAAGTATTTACAAGCGTACCAGCATTTGATACAGACAATTTGTAACTGGCATTTTTGTCTCTGATGATCAGACCTGCGCCAGGTGTAGTCAAAACAAAATCACTTTGAACTTTTACACCAATGTCCAATTTAAAAACATAAAGGCCAGAAGATATATCTGAAACCAATATTGAGCCCGATCTTAAGAAAGGATAAACACCCCAATTTCCTTGAAATCCAGAATAGTTGGTATTGGTAAGGTAAGTATCATAATAAGCACATTTTTTGGGTTTTTCTGGATTGCTCAAATCGAAAACCTGCAGACCATCGTGATAATAAGAGATAAACAATTTGTTTTCATGCACGTAAGGATTATGGGGACGAGCACCTACGGAAGCATTGGTTATAAGAGATTCAATAAATGTATTTTGTAAAATTAAATTTCCGTTTACGATCTTATAAACAACCATGGGATAACCATCTGGCAATTCATGAGCGCTGTAGATGTAAGGAGCATTGGGGTTTTTCCACGAGCTGTGATGGTAAGTACTCGTTGGGTTTTCATTGCCCATAAGCGTCGTTATATTATTGAGATTGCTAAAATCATAAACAAAGGTGCCACTGTATCCACTTGAGGCATAACCAATGTTGTTTTGCACATAAATATCATGAACGTATTTATTGTCGTCAAAAAATTTCACAAATACCGGGTTTCCAGGATTGGAAATGTCATAAATAATGATGCCGCGATTGATGCCTCCAGGAAAGTAAGTAGCGCCAACTACATATAACCTTGCATTGATCGTGTCGACATAAATATTATGAGCCTTCAGAAATTGTGCAGTGGTTTGTTTAAAGTTTCCAAAAGACAAACTATCCATATTGATGATTTCTAGTCCTTCTGAGCAATTGTCACAAACTGCATAAAGGTAATTTTTATATGTTTTGAAATCTCTCCATGAAGTACTGGCACCATCAGAAAAATTGTATACCAATGTGACGCTGTCCGTATTGGTTACATTGTAAATACGGATGCTGGCATTGCTTCCGATAATTGCGAATTCATTTTGTAAACTATCCTCATATCCCCAAACATCATTGAATGCAGATGCAGCTAAAACTGGATGGCTTTTGAGCACCATGTTTTGGCTTATTTGTCCCAATATTGGTGAGGCCAAGTATGAGGATATCAAAAAAAAGCTACATTTGATAACTGAATATATATTTATGGAAGTAGCCTTAAAACATTTACGTAGAGATCCCATTTTGAAAGAATTAATAAACAAAGTTGGGGAATTACCATCAATAAATCAAGACCTAAATATTCATAACGCCTTACAAAAATCAATAGTTTCACAGCAATTATCAACCAAAGTTGCCGATACCATCTTTCAAAGATATCTGGCTCTTAATGGCGGTGAATTGATTCCAGAAAAAGTTGTTACTTTGGAAGTAAATGAAATGCGAAGTGTTGGGCTATCGTTTCAAAAAGCAGGATATTTGAAAAATGTGTCGCAATTTTTTATTGAAAATCCTGAGCTCAATACAGGTCTATCAGAGATGAGCGACGAAGAATTGGTCAAAAAGTTGACCTCAATCAAGGGTGTAGGGGAATGGACAGTGCAAATGTTGCTCATTTTCGTTCTCAATCGCCACGATGTTTTACCTCTTGACGATTTGATTGTAAGAAAAGGAATTATTTTTCATTATGGTTTGGACGAGGCAGACAAAAAGGTAAAAATTAAATGCACCGAAATTGCTGAAAACTGGCGTCCATATCGATCTTTTGCTTCTCGATATATGTGGGCAAGCAAGGATATGATCTTGGCAAAGTAACAAACACATTTTTTTATTTTAATTTGATTGAAGCTTATAAAAACTGTCCATAAGCTCTAGCTATCTGTATGCGTCATCTCCAAATTGAAATTTGGCTTAAAATAAATTTTAAAACATTTATTCAATAATAAGGCTATCGGCAGAATATATAGTATAATATATCTGATCTATTTCGATATAACAGTATATAATACTTCTAATAATGTTAAAAATACTCATTATTAACATTATTTTGTCAATTAATGATGATATAAGGTAAAATAAAACATATAATATGAAAAAATACATCTTGTGATGAGCAAAAAGGTGACCTAACTTTGTTTTCAGAATCAAGAAATATTATAAACTTAAACTTTTAGTCATGAAAAACCTTTTTCTATTATCTTTTTTGATAATGCATTGCGCCCTCAATCTCAATGCTAAATCATTACCAATTTGTGTTGATACGCCTCCATTTGTCGAAAGCAATGGAAAGGGTTCAGTTACCCTCCACCTTGAAAGCTGGATTTCTGACAGTGTAAAGGTGAGTTTCTTTCAAGACGGCCAAGTGCTTTTATTTGAAGAAACTCTCCTCACTGAAAGAGATGTGAGAACAGTAGATTTTGCTGATTTACCAAACGGGATTTATGTCTTTGAAATTGAAGACAAGATCAAGATGGTCCAGCAAAAGGTTTTTAAAACTCCGGAAGAGGTCCTGGTGATGCCTCAGATTGCCTACTTATACAAGCCGACCTTTAAAGAGTCCAATACACATTGGTTGGTCAGCATGTTTACACAAGGTGCTGGATGTACGATCAACATCCTTGATCCTCAAAATAACATCATTCATCTGGAAGCATTACCGGAGGGTCAACCTTATGTGATAAAATCATTTAATCATTCACTACTGCAACCTGGAATATACACGGTAAAGTTTGTTGTAAGCAACAGGGTATTTTCAAGAGAATACTTTATCGAACCTAAATCAATGGAGGTTGTGGTAAAATTATAGCTAGCGAAGGCCGACTGTTTCTTTTAGTCACTACAAGAAATGGTTGGCCTTATTTTTTTCGCTCGCCTGATGTGCAGCGATGGCCATATCGGTTATAAGCTCTACATCTTTTTCAATGGCATTTCCAACAACAATCATGTCAGCACCAGCCATCATATTATCATACACCTTCTGCGGAGTTGTAATACCACCACCTACGATCAATGGCACTGATAATACACTACTTACATGAGCAATCATCTCCGTACTGATGGTGTTTTTGGCCCCACTACCCGCATCCAGATAAATCAATTTTAATCCTAATAATTCACCAGCCAAGGCAGTACTCATGGCAATGTCTTTTTTATCTGCAGGAATGGGTAAAGTATTACTCATGTATTGTACGGAAGTCATTGTACCACCATCGATCAAAATATAACCAGTAGAAATGATTTCCAAGGGACTTACTTTAAGGAATGGCGCGGTCACCACGTGTTTACCAATGAGTAGTTCTGGGTTTCTACCAGAGATCAAGGAAAGAAATAATAAAGCGTCAGCTTTGTAACTCAATTGGAATGAATTTCCCGGAAAAAGTATGAGTGGAATATTGCTTACTTTTTTGATTTGTTTGAGCACTTCATCCAACATATCATTGATGATGAGACTACCTCCAATGAAAAAATAATCAACCTTGCAGTCTACAGCCAATTGCAGCAAACGGTCCATGTGTCCCAATTTTAATTTATCGGGATCAATCAGCACGACGAATTTTTTCTGTCCTTGCTTTTTGGCTTCCAGTAAATCTGAGTAGATGGTCTCCACGCTTTTTTTTTCAAAGATATAAAAATGTTTGCAGCTTGGATGACTTTCAGAGAGCTGTGCTTTGCATTTTGAATCATGTGGGACATTTAAATTTATTCTCGAATCAAAAAAAAGTGCCTCCGACTTTTCGAAGACACTTTTATTAAAAGAGGTCAATCACTTTTACTATTTGCTTTTTAAATTTTTCTAGGGACAAGAGGAGCAACAAATGCAAGACGACCTTTTACCTTTTTTTGATATTTCAAAGATATGGTGATGAAATTATGTTTGGTGAATTATTACATCAACCTCAGATATATTATTTTACATTTTGTAAACTATTCTAAAGCTTTAACCCTAATATTTTCATATTTTGGAGTAGTTTTTGTACATTAGTTACTTATTGTAAAATGTACTAAGTGATGAACGAAAATGAAATGTTTCAAAAACCCTTTTTCGATTTCCTGACCAAACGAAAAAGTCAAGAGCAAGTCTTGTATGGAATGATGGATGTGCTCAATCTCAGAAAGGGTGCATGTTATAAGAGAATCAATGGTGAGACGGCTTTGACTACAGCAGAATTGGTCAAACTAGCCAAATATTTTCAAGTTTCACTAGACGGGATTTTTCAGGCCGACAATTATATTTCTTTTCAACACTCCTTCGCTCAAAACAAAACCACTTTTGATCCACTGAGTCAGTTTAGTTTTTTCAGTCGACCACTCAATAACCCACAATCCAGTAAATTGACTTACCTGGCCAACGAGCTCCCGGTATTTTATTACTTTTCACATCAGTACATCTATAATTTTTTATCGTCCATTTGGCGGCATATGCATTCCTCAGAAAGTAAGTTGATCATTGAGGAAAACCCAAATGTGCCCATTCAACTAGAAACCATACGGCGGGAAATTTCTTCTTATTATGCAGGCCACCCAGTCACAGAGATTTGGAACAGTAATATGTTTGCCAATTTATTTCAACAAATCATCTTCAGTATTACCATTAGGGCTTTCAAAAATGAAACTTATGTCAGAAATTTGATGGATGACGTAAAAAAATTGTTTAATCATTTACATGAACTTGCCATGTCGGGTACAACGGTTCGAGATAATAAATCTGGTTCAGAAAGGATGATTTATCTCAATGAATACGGCAATTTCCTCAATATGGTTTTGTACGAATCAGATAAGTTCAACGCCACTTGCATAGGTTACGATATGCCCCAATTCATCGTGAGTTACAATCCTGCATTTTATAATTTTTCCAAGGATTGGATTCAGAAGATCAGAAGGCGGTCGGTTTTGATCAGCAGTGATGGTTTCCAGTATCGCGAGATGTTTTTTATCAAAATGGAACAAGACCTTAAATCTTTTGAGGATAAAGTAGAAAAGTTGATGGCTGTTTATTATTGAGCGGTCAGTTGTCGGCGATCAGCTGTCAGCGATCAGTGCCACCAGTCATATTGCGAGTCCGCTGGATGGTGTTGAAGGTAAAAGCAATTTCCATACAATGCACAGATTTATATTTGCCGTCAAGGACAGGAGATTGCCAATCGAAAAGATACATATAAACGGGGGATCCTCCTGACACGGCTGATTTTACATTGGCCTGGTAAACTGCGCCGGGTCTGAAACGCATATCAATATCCATCAGATCTGAAGGTCGTTTATGAGAAAGCTTAATTTTTAAAATAAAGCTGAGTATCATTAAGAATACCCCTTTCAAAATCCAGGAAAACTTTCCAATTTCACCTTTCCTTGCAATAAATTATTTCCAATAGATGCAGAAGGAGATCCTGTGACCACATTGCCGTTCTTACCTACTGCCACGCTGAAACCAAACTGCCAACCAGTGCCTCCTTCCATGTCAAATGTTTTTCCATTTTTAATCCATGTGCCAGAATTATTTATCATCGTATAAAATCTTGCCATGCCCCAGTTGTTTACTGTTGTACCAATAGGGCCGGTCTTTGCTCCCGCTATTAATTCAAAATGATCACATGCTTGGTTGCCAGCAACCGATACGGATGAGCCGAGATAATTATTATTGTATTGTCCAATATCAATTACTGAAGGACTTTGAA
The DNA here is from genome assembly GCA_029567325.1 of Bacteroidota bacterium. GTDB lineage: Bacteria > Bacteroidota > Bacteroidia > Chitinophagales > Saprospiraceae > JADKBO01. The sequence continues at coordinate 17,849 of JAKQLF010000098.1, forward strand.
AACTCCCTTCAGAATATGCACAATACTGAATCCGTCCTTTATTGAGCCCCGTCGTAGGGGAAGAAGAATATCCGGGCTCCCCTATCACAACACCCGATTCACACAGCATATTAGATGCTACAGAGTATCCAAAATGTCCATTAGCAACAGGATCAGCAGAAGACATCCTGAACTGAAATTCCCACGCTCCGCTAATTAGATTTCTCTTATACACAGAAACACTGCCATCGTTGACCGCCAAAACATCATCATTTGGAGCTCCTACAAACGCCCAGCCTTCACCGGTCAAATAATTGTAGGTCAGAGAAACTGCAAGCCCAAAGCTATCTGTTGGATTGGGTGCAACCGGGTCGATGGTTTGCATCAACGTATAGGCGGACCCGTTGAACCAATAAATATATGCACCACCAGCCCCGGAATTTTTTCCTGGAGCGCCAATAATTATAAAGACAGAATTTGCAAAAGAATGGCCAGCAATACCAACAGCAGAACCAAAAACTTCATTAGCTTGGGGAGTAGGACTGTATAATTTATCCCCCGCCAAAGGGTTCGTGTAGTCGGTATAAATGCAAACTGAACCTTGATTAATAAACGTATCATCATCAAAAGGAGCTCCGCCGATCCATGAAGACCCACCCCAATCTTTATTGATTGCCACTGCATATCCAAACCAATCAGTAGCATTATATCCTACACCAGTCACTTCGGTAAAATCAAATACATTTTCAGTTTGATGATCTCCGAAAATCACACTTCCCCTATTTCCACTTCGTCCAGGAGCGCCAATCACAATATCATGGAGCCCAGCAAAAACTGAATAGCCAAATTTATCACCAGCTTCACCTCCATTGATAGTCTTCTGTACTGAGGGATATTGTTGCATTTGAGGCTGCATATTTATCCACCTGGAATCGCTTGCATTGTAGTGCCAAAAAGAATGTGTATCTGTATCATACACCATTAACCCTTCTGCGGGAGAACTGATGGCAAGACGTTCAAGACTTGACATACTAGGTATTAAAATACCTTGATTGGTACTGACAATAGATAGTTTTGCAGAGGAGTGTGGAGCAAACGTACCAATGCCAACGCTTGCGTTGTTCCCTAGGATCACGGTATTACTTTGGTATGCCTTTGCCTCTGAACCAATAACTGTAGTGTTTGTGAGATTATCATACGCCATATTAGCATTATATCCAATGGCCGTATTATTGGATCCAGTAATGTTTGCGGAGCCGGCATCGACGCCAAATGCTGTATTGAAACTGCCTTCTGTGTTGTAGTAAAGCGCATTTTTACCTGATGCAGTATTACTTTGTCCTGTAGCATTTGAATACAACGATTGGAAGCCAACGCTCGTATTATTTCCACCACTTTCATTAAAATATAGAGCATCCAGACCCATGGCAGTATTGCCTGCTCCGGTCGTATTGTAATAAAGTGAGCGAACACCATTGGCTGTATTATTATAACCAGTGACATTCCCATTCATGGCATCCAGACCAGTTGCAGTATTAAGACTTCCACTGGTATTCGAAACAAGTGCATAAAATCCGCTTGCTGTATTGCCTGCTCCAGTCGTATTTGTATAAAGTGCATTGTATCCCAAGGCGACATTACCATTGCCCGTGGAATTTGAATTAAGTGATTGAACGCCTATGGCGGTATTTAACCCCCCTGTGGTATTATTTACTAAAGATGAAGTACCTACGGCAGTATTGTCTGTGCCTACATTATTCAATGAAAGGGCATTGACTCCGACGGCGGTATTTCTGATGCCAGCTAAATTTGCTGAGAGCGCCCCGTATCCAAAAGCACTGTTTGCATTTCCTACTGTGTTTGACCGCAGAGCATAACCTCCGAAAGCTGTATTGTGTATTGCACTGGTAACAGATGATAATCCTGCGACTCCAAAAGAAGTATTGGTTGTATCAATCAAGCCAGACTGAATTTGATTCCTTTTAAAAAGCACATTACGGTCATCCGCCGTCCCAATAAAATTAGTATCTTTCGTATTGGTATTACCAGATAAAGACCAGCCGCTTTTCCCGCTTAACAATTGTATCCATGCGACACCATCATGCCAAAAAAAACTACTGTCGATATCGGTTTGATATACCAGCAAGCCTGCTACAGGTGGTATCGCTACACGCTCCGATTGGGTCACCCTGGGAATCAAAATCCCTTTATTATTGCTCATGATATCCAATACTGCCGAACTGTTTGGACTTGTGGTACCAATCCCTACAGATTGAGTTGAGGCAGAAATAGAATAGGTAAAAAAATAGAATAAGGCGGAATAAAACAATACCGATTTCATATTGATACTTTTCACAAACTTACTTAAAGAGGTGGCGGAAATAGTTTTACAAACAGGTAACGATAGAGGAGATTTAGTAAAAGGTATTACCAATAAAGGAAATGTCAAGCCAGCAATGGTATCAGCTTTGTACACGATCAAATTGTGTCTCTGATTTCTGTGGTCAAGACTAATAAGCGACCACTATTTATGAATGTCTATCTTTGACTCTACATCTTTCTCAATAAATCCAAAAGTTGGTCCTTTTTGCGTTTTGACACATCGACTTTTGAACCGTTGTCCAAGACCACATAGCCGCCGTCCCCTTTCTGGTAACTACGAAGATGCTGGATATTGATAAGGTATGATTTGTGTACACGAAGAAATCCCGAATGTGAAAGTAAATCATCATACACGGAGAGTGTTTTGGATACAATCAATGTCTCGCCATTCGTCATATGAATTTTCGTATAGGTATTGTCAGCTTCACAAAATAAAATGTCTCCAACCTTACGAATGTGGTATCCTTCAAAATCCGAGATACATATTTTCATATCAAAAGGAGAACTACCCCGGAGGTTATCGATCAGAGTGTTCATCCGCATTTGTTTTTCGACAGCAGAAGTTTCAAGTTCGATTTTATTTACTGCGGCCATGAGCTCATCTTCATCGACAGGTTTAAGGAGGTAGTCAATAGCACTGAGCCTGATGGCCTGGAGTGCATATTCTTGATGAGCGGTGACAAAAATTGTTTTGAAATCCACTCGACCCAGATCGCGCAACATATCGAGACCATTTTGCCCGGGCATGGCAATATCAAGAAATACTAGATCAGGGCGTAAAGCATCTATAAGCTGTTTACCGACCTCGGCATTTGGCGCTTCACCAATCAACTGAACATTACTGCAATAGTCGCGCAATAACGTTTTTAATGTGATTCGAGAGAGCTCTTCATCGTCGATAATTATAGCCTTCATAAGCTGAATTTTTTATTATTCTTTTATTGTAAATCAATCATCGGCATGAAATGTAAATCTAGCGAGCGTCCCGCGTGATTTCATGTGAGACTTGTCTATGAGTTCCAGTTTATATTGCTGGTGGTATTTATCATTGAGTAATGCCAGGCGCTTTCTGATATTGCTCAAAGCCAACGAAACTCCATCACTCTTTCTGGCAATGGAATTATTTATCCCTATCCCATTATCTTCTACATCACATGAAATAGTGCCATCTACATTGGATTGAATACGGATGCGCAATTGCTTTTCTTCATTGATATGTTGGAGGCCATGCCATATCGCATTTTCGACAAGTGGTTGAAGGACCCTAGCAGGAATTTCTATTTGCATCAGATTCAAATTCGGTTCGCATTCAATCTGGTATTGAATATCCGGGAACCTGATTTTCTCCATTTCAAGATATTTCTCCAGATAAATCAATTGATCATGCAAAGAGACAAATGATGTCCTACTATGATCGAGATTCGATCGGATTAAAGATGAAAATACAGATAAGTAATGTGAAGCCTCCTTTGTTTTTGATTGAAGCATAAGGCTTTTGACACTATTCAGACAATTAAATAAAAAATGTGGATTCATTTGGGTGTGCAGAGCCTGCATTTCTGCTTCTGCGATCCTGAGATTGAGTGAAGAGGTTTTTCGTATGTGGCTTGTATGTTTGAAATACCATAAAATTAAAACAAATGTAAGTACCACTGCGGCCAATGCAATAAACCACCATGATCGATAAAATGGCTGGGCTATGCTCAAAAATAATTGCGTTTGTGTTTCAGCGATTCCAGCGCCTAGAGATCTTAAATTAATCACATGAGTACCTGACTTGAGCCCGAATATATTGATGACACCAGACTGCGATGGATACCAGTCTGAATCATCGATTTTATATTCTATATCCGAGTATTCATTTCCATAGTCAAGTTGGGTAGATACAAGTTTGAAAGCGCCCTGATTTGAACTTAAACAAAGGTGATTGGAGGGGAAATGAATAGTACTTTCTCCAAAGTCTAATCTTGTAATGATAATTTTCTTTGCTGTTTTATCCACGTCGATTCCCTGATCAAAAAAGATGATCTGATTATACGTCGAAGCATACCACATCCCTGTGACAGAATCAAATCGGGCTGGACTTATAGAAGGATCATAAGGAACATTGTTTTCACGGCCATACAAATTGTACTTCGTCGTGGCCGGATCGTATATTACCATGTGTCCCCGCAACCAATACCATAACCTTCCAAAAATATCGACTGACATTGCAGCCGGAATGCCTGGCAAAACAACATCTGGTGGTTGTATCTTCGACACTTTATGGTCAATTGTATGATATGCGATAACGCCATGATTCAGGGTCATCATATACAAGACATCGCCATTTGATGCCAATCTCAGGATATTCAGATCATTGATATTTAACCCATCTTTCTGATCAAATACACGTGTAAGTTGATGATTCTGAATATTATACTTTATTAAGCCCTTTCCACCAAACCAAATCACATCGCCTTGTATTAGTATCTTTCTCATGGCGCGAATTGATTCGTCCGCACTCAACAAGATTTCGCTTACTGAATCCAGTCGACTGTCGTACATGGATACTTTGCCAGTGGAAGGGTCGCTTAGTATGAGTCGACCCAATGTATCCATCTCCGATACTGTAATAAAACCAGATGAAAGACCAAATTTTGAGTTCAGCTTCCTGAATTGACCATTTTCCGAATTGAATAGGAAGACGCCACCATTGGTCAAACACCAGATTTCTTTCTCCCGAATTTTTCTCAGAGCTATTACTTCATTGTCTTTTTGATTTTCAGAAATCCGAATTTGCTTTTTTACTTTCATCGTTTTCCTGTCTAAAATCAATAAAGCATGGTCAGGCGATATGGTCGAAGTGATCAATTTCTCGCCAGAGATGACTACATCAGTGATAAATGGATTGGTAAGTGGATCTGTGGGGGTTTTCACCTCATAAGCCCGAGCAAAAGACTTGATGTTTTTTTGATAATATAATCCTGCAGTTGTACCAATCACTAACCTCCCAGCCGCATCATTCAAAATTGAAAAAACGCGTAGTTCTGACAATTGGCGCTCTCCTTTAATTGCAATAACACCGCTCGTTGTGTCTAAATTGAAAATAAAAAAACCCTCATCCCTGCAGTTGATTGCAAAATGGCTGTCATCCAATGGATAGATATAAGAATCCCAATAAAAATCTTTATATATTGAATCAGGCAAATGGCTAACGTGCACGATTCCTTTGCTCAAGTCGGCATATTTAATTTCCCCATTGAGACAATTGACATGGATAAACCTTTCTTCAGCCCATTCGTTGATGATCGTCCAGTTATCTTTGTCTTCAAAATGAAAAATGGGATAGAGTGGATCATTATCTCTTAAAGGCTTGAATGAGTTTTCAGACAACGTGTATTGATAGTATTCAGAATTTCTTACACTTATCAGCCAACGGTCATCAGAAACTTTCAATATATCCTGTGCGAACACTAGTCTTTTCTTGCCTACATCATCTGGCACAAAGTCAGTGTATTGAAAATGCAATGATTGATCAGCATTCAATACATAAAAGCCAGTCGCCGTAGTCACCGCGATCAATTGCTCACTGATTCTGCGTAAGGAATACACGATGTTTTTCGCATCAACCAATGCCGTTGTATCATGTAGATGGACAAATGTTGGTGTCATGGTCTTAGGATTCAACAGACCACACCCATTTCTTGTCATCACTTCCAGTTTCTGATCTTCATTTAATTCTAAACGTGTGATATAATCTCCTGGCACAAGATCTGGGTGATAAAAAGTAGTATATGCTTCAAACTTGTCGCCATCAAAACGATTCAGTCCATGTCCAGTTCCAATCCAAAGATAGCCCAATGAGTCAAAAGCCATCGTAGTAATAAAATTGTCTGACAATCCTTCTTCTAAGCTAAAATGCCGAAATTCTGCCAGATTATATTGACATTGTGCTCGTGGCATCATCATCATAATTGTCAATATGGAAAGGCAAAATCTTATCACCGAATGAGTTGAATTACTTTCAAATTATTGTTTCTGACTTGCTAAGTTAATTTAAAATACCCTTACCATCCTTTCTTGATTTGGGCAACGGCACATTTATTACAGCAAGCGACTTGATTGATCCAAGGATCGTATGCATCCCACTCCGGTAACTGTTGCTTCGTCCCCTTTGCCCAATCGAGTGAATCCGATTACTAAGCTCCCTTTATCAGGTGGATTATTTAAAATATTTTTATAGATAAAATTAGAAAGTTCAATCACTTAATTGACAAGAATGAAGCACTTGTATAGAATTTTGTTATTGGTTTGCATTGTCGCAGGATATCATTCTCAACTCGCCTCACAAAATAACTGCAGCAACCCAGTTCAGATTGCATCACTCCCTTACAACATTTTTAACCAACCTGTTTTTGGATTCGGCGACGACATCAGTTGTGGCAGCTCCCCCGGAGAAGATTATTTTTTCACTTATATCCCAACAGCAAATCAGTGCATTGATGTAAGTGTGACATTCACCGCTCCGTTTGTAGGTAGCCAGCTCTGTGTGATCGTTACACAAAACTGCCCTTACAGTGCAAATGCAATCAGCATCGCAGCAATAGAATCAAACCCACTTCCTCCATTTTCGGGGTCTGTAAATCTGCCAAATCTTCAACTACAGGAGGATAGTATTTATTTTATTGTTGTCCAATTGTCGGGAAATAATGCGTTGCCAAAATTTTCTATGAACGTGTCAAATGATGATTGTCCACCCCTGTGTCCAATGACCTATAATCCTGCTTTAGCTGCTACACCATTGATCATCGATACAATATCATGGGAAGAGACAGGTGCGGATTCTTTTCAGCTTTTTTATCAGGATTATTTTTCGCCTGCCTTGTTTGCTTCATCGTCGTCAAATTTTATTGAAATTCCCACAATCGTCGATACAGCGATGAGGTATTGGCGCATTCAGCCCTTCTTAGGGGGCATTCCCAATTACAATTGCCCTCTTTTGCATTTTCAATTGCTCAACCAAGATGGCGACGCATATCCTTCTTACTTAGATCTTTGTCCGGATCACTTTTCTATCGATAATGTGGATACAGATGGTGACAACCAAGGGAATGTTTGTGACACTGATGATGACAACGACGGAATACCAGATTCAATGGACAATTGCCCCTTGCATGTCAATTCATTGCAGGAAGATTATGATTTGGACGGCCAGGGCGATGCTTGTGAAAATGACTATGACAATGATGGTGTACCCAATCAAATTGACAATTGTGTGACCATATCAAATCCCCAACAAATAGATACAGATGGTGATACCTGGGGAGATGGTTGTGACAACTGTCCGCATTTGAGCAATATAGATCAGAGCGATTATGATCATGATGGAATTGGTGATGATTGTGACCTCTGCTCAACTCAATTCAATCCTCTTCAGGAAGATGCAGACAGTGATGCGATACCTGATTCTTGTGACAATTGTCCATCAATCTATAATCCAGCACAAGAAGATTCTGACTTTACGTTTAATGTCTTTCAGCAGGTTTGGGTTCCAACGCCTGATGGGATTTGCGATGAAATAGATAATTGCCCGGACTATTTTAATCCCGATCAAGAAGATTTGGACAACGACGGAATTGGTGATGCCTGCGATGATGACCACGATGGAGATGGTTTTATTGAGTTTTTTGGCAATGATAATTGCCCCAATTTATACAATCCGCTACAACAAGATACTGATGGTGATGGCGTCGGTGATCTATGTGATAATTGTCCATCGCTGCCCAATCAGTTGCAGGCAGATAGTGATCAGGATGGTATCGGTAATGCGTGTGAACCCGACCAGGATGAAGACGGGGTAAATGATGTAGTAGATAATTGTCCGAGTTTCTATAATCCTGATCAAGCAGATACTGACAGTGATGGTAAAGGTAATGCCTGTGACAACTGTCCAAATAACAATAATCCGGGCCAGGAGAATATTGACGGTGATAGTGCTGGTGATGCCTGCGACAATTGTCCTACAATAGTGAATAATCAAATGAATCACGACACGGACAACCTAGGCGATGACTGTGACTTTGATGACGACAATGATGGCATTGCTGATGCAAATGACAATTGCCCGCTCCTTTTCAATCCCCAACAAATCAATAATGACGGTGATCTTGCTGGAAATGGTTGTGATTTATGCCCAGAAACTTATGACCCCCTTGGCAACTATGATCCCGATCTGGATGGTCTGAATTTAAGTTGTGACAACTGCCCAAATGTCTTCAATCCTGATCAGGTAGATAGTGATGGAGATCTTGTTGGTGATCTTTGCGATAATTGTCAGACCCAGCCAAATGCAGATCAGACTGATGCAGATCAAGATGGGATCGGTGATGTATGCGATGCAATCATCCAGGAACCAAGGATTGGCATCAATACAGATTCCCCAGCAACGACACTACATATCAAAGGCGGTGATCTTTTTATGGACGATCTAGCAGGAGACCTCATCCTGAGGCACTCTTCCGGTTGTTATAAAATTGTACTGCAACCCACTGCCATCACCAAAGTCACCATACAGGCGGTGGACTGCCCTCAGGGGAATTAAAAGTACTATTAGCTGTTTTTATGAGTTTTCATTGTTTTTGGTGCACACACAACGAAAACTTATTTGTTAGTGACCCCATTTTAGCTGAAAACTGAAAGCAATTTGGGCAAAAATGCTTACATTAATAAGCCTTCCAATTCCATTAAATCCTCTGCTGACATTTTTCTAAAAATCCTTTTCACCTTGTTTTCTTTATCAAAAACCCAGGTCGAAGGATAACCCCAAGAGCCTCCCAATTGCTCCTCTATTATCTTTTGTCCATTTGGAAATTGCCTGAAATTAAATTCCTGTTTTTCAAAAAAAAGCTGGAGTTGAGTTACTGAATCTAAACTGATTGCAAAAAAATTGATGTTATTATCTTTATACTTTTCGCGCAATTTATTGAGGTCTGGCATCTCCTCCAAACATGGTTTGCATTTGATAAACCAAAAATGAAAAACAGAAATTTGACCTTTTAATTCACGTGTATTTATTTTATTTCCTTCGATATCTGTCATCTCAAAATCAGCTAATTGACCGCCTATGACACATGCTGGTTTTACATTATGAGTAAAACCTTGCCCACCACCTTCGATTTCGAAGGGTATCTTTACTGCATGCTCTATACAGTTGTTGTACTTGGCGAGGATGGTATTTTTAGAGGCATTGCATGCAACAATTCCAATGACGCTGCAAAAAATAAATAATTTAATTATTTTCATATGTGTATTTTTCATTAGTAATTAATTGAGTAAAATTATATTTAATTGATACCAGTGAGTCTTTTGAATTTGACACAAAATTTTCCAAATTCGTCAGCATCATTTTTAAAACGTACTGAATCAAAATTAATCTGATCATTATTCTGAGTGCAATTAAGAAGCAGATTTTTTATTTCTATGGTTTTAGCCGCCGATAGATTATCAGCAATTTGCACTTCCCATTTTAAAGTAGGGTATTGATGAAATATATCTTTTAAATTCTTTAATAATAAAAACTCTTTGAATGAATCCGATCCAACGAACCTTAATGGTATAAAATTGACCAAATTGGACTTTCTCATAATGATTGTTTTCATTATAAACTCAACATCATACCAACTATCTGTTTCATGAAAAGCACTTAAAATCATCGTATCTAAATAACGGTGCCAATGCTGCTCGCCAAAATGTGTGATCAAAATATAGGGGGAACAATTTATTGATTCATTGTCATAATTGAAATCATTCCCGTATTTATTCAATGATGGATACCCATAGTCCTTCACTAAATTGTCGAAAATTAAAATATTAATTGAATCAATATATTTCACACTGTCTTTGACTTTAATTGAGTTTCTGTAACCTTGATCATTATCAAACATTTTGCTTAATTCAACTGCATACTTTAAATTAAGAGAATTGATGTAAACTAAATGTAATGAATCGAATTCTGAGTCAATTAAATATTTCTTCCATTTTTCTAATTTGAAGTATTTGGAATGATACCCCGCTAAAATGGCTTTTCTTAAATGGGAGGCGATCATAGCACTATCCCTAAGCATTTCTGCAGTTGAAAGACAAGAAATATAAAATTGTAAATTCAAAAAATCACAATTCTTGGAATAGGCGTATTCATTTAATATTTCTTTAGATTCAAAATACTTTTCACTAAATCGAAGATCATCAGCAGTTGCCAATATATGCTTATTATCTAAATACTTTTGAAACGAGCTTTGTAATTCAATATAATTTTGACCATTACAACTTACCACCACAATGGTAAACGCAGTTATCAAAAATAATTTAGCAGTAGAATTTATCAAAATCATATTCTTTTATGGCTTTCTATGACCCTAGTCAAATATATACAAAGAATTTAAAAATAAATAGATAATTTTACTATAAATGTGTGTTAGGATCGCTGTTTTTCTCCTGAGAAGTTATGTTATGCTTTGGATCAACATCTCACATCTCACATAATACACAATTCCCCTTTTAATATTCATTCGTGCCAAATAAGAAAGGGGCAAGCCCTTTCTCTACGCCCGGTTCCATCTCAAATTCCTCCTGGTATACCATTGCTCAACCAATCTCATCACAACCATTAACCATTAACAATTGAAAATTAACCTTTGACTTTAACCATTGATCATTAACCATCGATCATTAACTATTGAGCAATAACCATTAATCATTGATCATTAACCATTAACCATTAATAACCCTGACCCTTTCATTCATGGTTTTCCTTGATTTTCATCATATAAAAAAGATAGCATTCAAATAATGAAGTTGGAGCGAAAATTGTAACTAAATTTGGAGCAAAGGTGAGAAGACTCATATACATATTGGCCATCATTCATTTCGGCGTGCCCTTCGGTTGGGCGCAGCCTGTGGCAGATTTTTCTGCTTCCAATCGAGAAGGCTGTGGAAGTCTGGAAGTTATTTTTAGCAACCAATCAACGGGTACCGATGCTAATACCAAATACTTATGGGATCTGAGTGGTGTAAGTTCAGACAGACCCAATCCAGGAAGAATATTCGAAACGCCAGGAAAATACACTATTTGCCTCACTGCAACCAATGCAAATGGTAGTTCGAATAGGATTTGTAAAACAGAATTTATCGTTGTTTATGCGTTGCCGAGGGTAGATTTTACGCTAGATAGGACCAAAGGTTGCGCACCCCTTGACGTCAACTTCACCAATCTATCAAAAGCAGACAATCCGATCAAAGAACTTACCTGGGACGTAGGTGGAAGTGCCAATGTTATTACCACCGCCACGCTAGATAGTACCATCAATTCTGAATATTCTTTACGCGGGAAATACTCTGTCTCGCTAACAGTAGTTGATGATAAAAATTGCTCCAATACCTTTTTAAAAAAGGATTTGATTGAGGTGCTTTCTCCTCCAGAAGTCATCCTCACTAAAAATTTTCTGCCCACATGTGGCTTCCCTTGGATTGTACAACTCAAAAACAATAACATCGAAAATGGTGTGATTTATGAATGGGATTTTGGAAATGGACAGACATTCGTGGGTCCTCAACCAGGAGATATTGCCTATTCTGAAGTAGGTGACTATACCATTAAAGTCAAAGCTAGTCAAGGACAATGCGTGGATACTTACACTTTTGAAGGCTTTGTCAATACCAGTCAAAGAGCTAGTATTGACGTCGACAAAACAACTGCTTGCACTGGTGAAGTAGTTAAGTTTGAAGACAACACGCCCCTGGGTGCTGACAGCGTCAAATGGGTGCTGAGCGACGGCACCATTGCAAAAACCAAAATATTAAACCACAGTTTCAATGCTGGCGGTTGTCAATCCGTAGCGCTTTATAGATTTAGAGCTGGTTGTATTGATTCTATGATCATCAATTGTTTTGAAGTAAAGGAAAAACCCGCATTCAACTATGACATTCAAAATCAATATAGCTGTAAAATTCCAGTAAATATTTCGCTTAATTCTGCTGGTGATGGTGATTTTAAATGGGTGTTTTACAATAGGAATAAAATAGATACTCTGAGAGGAACTAACATTTCTTATCAGATCGATGCTTTGGGAAATTATACTGCCGATCTGTTTTTCACCAGTAGAAATGGATGTATATATGAGGAAAAAAGTATTCCCATCACCATCGAAAAGTTTGATGTCAATTTACCTTCCCTTGGGCCTGGAGGTTGTGTGGGTTCCACCATTTTATTGAGCGACAGCATCACCTCAAAATTGCCCATTGTATCTTGGAAGTGGGAAGTATTTACCGATCCCAAACAAACATTTGACGTGAGTAGGCCATCCATTAGATTGGATAAGGAGGGAACTTATGATGTAAAACTGACCGTAACCAACTCCATTGGTTGCGTTGACACCGTGATCAGAAAAAATTTCTTGAGAATTGGGACATTACCAACTATAGATTTTACTGCTGATCCTATTGAAGATTGTCTTGAAACAGAAAGGAACTTTTTTGATTTATCGTCTGCCAATGTCAATGACTGGTTTTGGAATTTTGGAGACAGTACCTATTCTTTCGCCCAAAACCCCATGCATACTTACGCCAACATTGGTTCATACGATGTTACCTTGACGGTGAGTCACAACGGATGCGGTCGAGTAATTGAAAAAAAGGATTTCATAAAAATACTGGAACCAGTTTCTGGTTTTACAATCGAGGTGGATTGCGAAGATCCGACACATGTAAATCTCAAAAATAATTCTACGGGCTCAGATATTTTACGCTGGGTGATCGAGCTGTCTCCCACACAAAGCGATACGATTCTAGATTCGCTGATTGGCAATTATATTTTCCCCGCTTTTGGCTCATACCCTATTTCGTTGTATGGCAAAAATTTTACCACCGGATGCGAACATACCATCCACGATACTTTGGTGCTGGATTTGCCTAAGGCAATTTATAGACCGGATACCTTATTTGGTTGCAATCCGCTCACGGTTACCTATTTCAATGAATCTGTCAATACTGATAGTCTGTTTATTTATCACAATGGAAATTTGATCAAAGACTCAATCATCAGGTATGAAGAACCTGGACTATTTGATGGGCCAATTTTTGTGGCACAAGATGTCAATAAATGCCGAGATACTTTCCAATTGAAAGAAATCATCAAAGTCAATGGGATTTCGGCGCAAGCCTTATTTGACCCCATTGTCTGTGCGCCCAATTCATTAGAAATCAATGATATAAGTCGAGATACTTTTGCAACCATCATTTCCCGAACCTGGATTGTGAATAAGGATACTTCGCAAGAAACTACCTTCAATCCATTTTTTAGCGATGCCGGACTTTTTGATGTTTTTTTAGCTGTTGCCGATAGTTGGGGTTGTACAGATACTTTGTTATTGCCCAAAAGCATTGAATCCGTGAAAGTAGATCCTGGTTTCCGGGCAGATTCTCTGGGCTGTACCTTTACTGATATAAGATATATTCCTTCTGGCAACAATGTAAATACGTCTGCATATTTGTGGGACTTTGGCGATGGATCTACCAGTACGGATCAAGTTGCCAACCATCAGTATAGTGTTGAAGATAGCTTTACAGTATGTTTATCTCTTTTTGATGCAAGAGGTTGCGATAATACAATTTGTAAAGAAAACTATATTGATATAAAGGATCCTAAAGCTTCTTTCACGGCAGATCCTATTGCGTCACCATGTCCGCCCTTAATTACCAACTTTACCAATATGTCTGTCAACGGTACAACCTATGAATGGGATTTTGGCGACAATAGTGGCATCTCCAGAAATATCAATCCTTCCCACGTTTATAGTGACCCTGATACTTTTTCTGTGCAACTGATCGCCATCAGGTCAAATATTTGTGCAGATACTTTTACGATCAGGGACTTGATCAGGCTTGAAGGACCACGAGCAGAAATCCAGTATGAAATTGTGGGCAATTGCCTACCGTTGACGATCAATATGTCTGCTCAATCGGACAAACCTTACAATTACTTTTGGGATTTTGGAAATGGTGACATAGATACATCTTCGACCATAGTAGATATAGATTCTGTTTCTTATACTTTCGTTGAAACTGGAAAGTATCAACCCAAATTAATCGTACAGGATGAAAAAGGATGCAAGCGTATTTTTGCAGCAGAAGAAATAGCAGTAAATGAAATTAAAACAGATTTTACCATTCAGGCAGATTCCATTTGCGGAACTACCCTACCAGTGTTTATTGAAAACAATTCAACCAGCACGGCTTCTATCACACAATTTGAATGGCGTATTACTGGTCCAGGAGGTTTGATTACAGATTTTTCTGAAAATATTTCATTCAATGTGGATCGCACAGGAAGTTACGACGTATTTCTACTCGCAGAAGCAGAGCATTGTAAAGATAGCCTTGTTGTTCCGGGCTTTTATACTATTTTCCCAATACCTGAGGCACAATTTACCAAAGACATCACCACCTTGTGTATCGAAAATTCCAGCACTTTTACCAATACTACTGCCATCAGCACCGGGACCATCAATCAAATTAATTGGACGATTCAGGATAGCACTTTTGGTTCTAGCGATGTTTTAATGCATCATTTTACAGATCCCGGTTTATATAAAATATCATTACAAGTGCTTTCTGATGGAGGGTGCAAGGACACTATCACCGAAAATGTAGAAATCCTGGATGGAATAAAATTGAGTTTACCAAACGACACCATTATTTGCTTACAAGATCACTTGAGTTTTGGCGCCACCATTTCAACCCCAGAAAGAGTTTCTGATTTTTCCTGGATTTTGCCAGATGGAAGTATTTGCCAAGGATGTGATACCATCAGTTTGGTTGGACAATTCAATTCAGTATTTCAATTCATTGCCCATACACTGGAAGGATGCAGATATCAAGACAGCCTTTTGATTCAAGTTGCACCTGTAGTCTCTCCACAAATTGCACTTATTAAAGATGACACCATTTGCGCAAATACCCCACAAGTATTGGCTTTGGCAAACAAACTCCCAGATTGGAAAACTAGCTGGTTTGATAGTGACATATTATTATGTGAAAATTGCGACAGTATTTCTATCAATCTACAAGGGTCGTCATCGTTTCAAGTATTAGTCGTAAACCAATATGGCTGTATAAGTGACACTTCTATTGAAATAGCAGTTGAATCTTCAATTCCTGATTTTTTAGTGGAGACCAGAGGCATTTGTGAAGGAAATAGCACCGTTTTGTCCATCAATGGGGCGGTCTTTAATCCAGTGTGGTCTGATGAAACTGGCGTACTATGTGCAAATTGTGATAGCATAAACACCTCCCCAATGGATGATCATTTCATTTTCTTGGATGTTGTTTCTAATGAAGGTTGCGCTTATAGGGATACTGTAGAAGTGATTGTCATTCCCATATCTGCTACAAATGCTGGCCCGGATACTTTGGTTTGTAAGGGTGAATTGGTCACACTAAATGGATCGGGGCAAGGTCAAGTCCAATGGTCTCCTTTTGAAGTGTTCTTTACTCCAACCAAACTGAGTACTGATTTGTATGCACATACTCCAGGCATGTATACTTTGACTACTACTTTTGATGAATGTGTTTTGAAAGATTCTGTTTTTATAGACGTCATCGCAGCGCTGGATTTAACGGTAAAGGGTGATACGGTTTGTTATAATGAAGAGGCAAGTTTGTCGGTGAGTGGTAATGCCGCTGAATATATTTGGTACAAGAACAACAAGGTTTTCTCCAATGATTCCCTCATAACTTTTGACGCAAATGCAGATGATGTTTATTATGTGATGGGCAGTAGAAAAGGATGTGCCAATTTGGAAATAACTCCCGATTTGATGGTACATCCTCAGATCATGTATGAATTGGAAGAGCGCTCTTATTTATTGGATTTAAATTCAAAAACACAGGTAAATGCAAACTTTGACCCCAATCAAAACAATAAGATTGAATGGGAAAACAGTCCTGGACTTGATTGTTATGATTGCCCAGAACCTTATCTGTATGGCATTGATAGTTTTTCAACTTTTATGGTAACTATCCAAAATATGGATAATTTATGTTTCATCAATGACAGCTTGCAGGTGAGGGTTTCTAATGCTTGCTCTGATGCTGGATTTTATCGCCCAAATATCATTTCAGCAAGTGCAGGTGGGGCCAATGCTGCCTTTGCTATTACACCATTGGACGAAGCAGAATTTTTGGAGTTGCGCATTTATGATCGATGGGGTGACCAAGTCTTTGTGTCTGAGGATGTAAACCGTCCTTGGAATGGTCTTGTAAAAGGCACTTTGGGTCAACCGGGTGTTTATGTTTACATAGTCAAGGCCTTTTGTCCAGAAACTGATAAGGCTTATTATTTTACTGGAGACGTGACTTTGGTCAAATAGAAAATTACTTGTTTCATTAGTTTGGAATAAAAAAAGCGAAAGGAAAGAAGACTTAAGGTATCAAATTCTTATTCTTTTCACCGAGAAAAAACTTTCGTCTCTCATCTTTTATCTCTCATCTTTCTTCTCTCATCAAGAGAAGTTTAAAAAACTTCCGAATCAATATTATTTTAAAATCTCAATTACTTCACGCGCTATTCTATCCACCCACATTTTATACATACTACCTGAGGGGTGCAATTTGTCATCGGCCAATAAAGAAAGATCGTTGCTTGCCAATTCAGAAATATCCGTGATATTGACAAATTTACTGCCTTTGGAGTTGGCAATGAGCGCTGCATAATCATTGTACTTCTGGATTTCCGTTCGGATTTTTTCGGGGTTTCTGTTTGCTGCAAAAGGTGTAACTCCATAATTTGGAATGGAAACAACAATTACTTTGCCAGCATCGCTGCCCACCATGGCTATAGCTTTATCTATGAGGGTTACAAATTCATTTTCATAGATGCTAAATGTTTTATTTTGATATTGGTTGTTAACGCCTATCAGCAAGGTAATGAAATCAAAAGTGTCTTTTTCTACTTTTTCACGCGAGATCGCATCTAATAAGTTGGTTGTTGTCCATCCCGTGGTGGCAATGATTTTTACATCCATGGACTCGACCGCATCAAATTTGATTTTTGATAATTGAATGGGGAATTTTTGGGCAACCGGTACGCCTTCTCCTATGGTATAACTATCGCCTAATGCTAAATATTTTATATTTCTTTTGATGATAGGGTCTTTAATGCCTGTCGTGTCCTTTGAAGTCATTGTGGTATCCATAACCTGTGTGGTAGAATCGATTGGGGTAGTAATGATTGGACCATCAACTTCAATCCCGACTCCGGAAGTACATCCACAATAAACCATGAGTAAGAAAAGAGCATTTTTGATGGTCATCATATAATTTTGTGTTTAAAACTTTAGACAGCTAAACTAACAGTTTACCAATTATTAAGGTTTATCAGAACTTACAAATATTTGAATTTGATTTATTTGGATGATGTTTAACACAAATTATTCTATTGAGAAAATCAATTTTTTGGTTTCTTTTTCTTTGGGTCTTCCTTTTCTACTACTACTATCAACTCTTTAGTTGATCCTACAATGATGCTGTTGTATACAACGTCTGTGACCAACTTATTGACACCAGTTTTCAAAGAGAACTTGTGATTAGCTCTATATTGATACTCATCCTTGGTTTCGTTTTCAATAAATAATTTTTCACCTACTGAGAGTTTAAATTTATCATGATAATTGAGATAGTCTTCATTTAGATAGAAATTGCTCTTTAACAAAATCTCTAAGTTGATCGATCTTACTCCAGCAGGTAAAAATAAACTGTCTTCTCGGATAATTTCAACCTGTTCTTTTTCATCTAAAATGATACTTTTTGCAAATGCTGCGGTAGCTTGAGGTTTGCGCAATTGATAATCTTGATAAGTCTTTTCTTTCTTCAAAGGGTTTTTAATCACTCCCCAGAAAGCACCATATTTCACTGCCGCTAGACCTTCCCTGAAATAAGTCACCTGCTCAAATGTAGGTTCAATAATCATTTTCCCAGCATCATCTATAAATCCCCATTTATCCCTAAACTTTACAGCAGCGAGACCTTCTGAAAATAAATAAACTTCATCATAAATCACTGGTACAATCTCCTCACCAAATTGATCTATAAACCCATATTTACCATTGTTTTTTACTTTGGCAAGACCATTATGAAAGGCCTGTTCATTAAATAGTTTATATTCTGAAAGTCTTTTTTGGCCTAGTATTGATACTGAATCCAGTCCGTCATAATGTGTCAAAGGTGTCAGATCCGTGATGCGCTCATATGTATAAGGGATGGTGAGTTCAATGCGCCTGTTGACAAAGCCATATCTGTCATCAACTTTTACAGCCGCCATACCCTCAGAAAAAGGATGTGCTTCTTCGTACCATTCTGACCTTACCTCTCTGCCTGTGGTATCGATAAATGTCCAGTTATCACCTAACATTGCATTTCCATATCCTTCTTTAAAAGGATAAGCCATATCGTACTCTAAAGGAGTAATGGGCCCAATACCAATTTTATAGTAAGCCCAATTATCTCTTTTTAATACACATGCTATGTTTTCAGTAATGTAAAAGGCTTGATCAAATAATTCATTAAACACATCATTGTAGTTTGTATCTATCAATTGTATGTTTTCTTCAAAATATGCTTTGGAATAATTTCTATAAAATGGGGCAACTAGTCCATTATTCCCAGTTATTTGTTGGGCAATATTTGAGTTATTCCTTTCTGGATCAAAAAGATAAAAAAAAGCTTGTGGTCCAATATAGAAATATATAATATAGTTAGGAAAAGCGCTTATTCTATTTCCTGATTTGGTACAATAATAATTTCCATGTTCAAAAAGTGGAACTGAATTTTTTTCAAAATCTGAAAGCGATGGAAAAACTAAATTCAATATGGTTTCGCCCCTTTTATCAATCGCTCCAAAGCCCTTTAACTCAGAAACAATTGCAAGTCCATTGTGAAAAGGTCTTGCTGATAAATAAGTTGGGGGAATGCTTACATTTCCAAATCTATCAATATAACCAAACTTGCCATTGAGGCTGAAGTGTGCCATTTCTTCTTCAAAAGGAAAAACTTCTGAAGCATTAATGAGTGGCTTGGTCGCCCAGATAATTTGGCTTTGCAGGTTATTTAGAAAACATACACCTATTAAAATCCATACTATTTTCAATAAAATAACATTTCTGCAAACATAATATTTTTTAAGCTTTGTCAGAGTTTAATATGCCTAAATGAAAAAAGCCCAACAAAAGTTATCCTTCTGCTGGGCCCGAGATAAATCCCTAGTTTGTTATAAGATTTAAATAGATTACTATCTATTTAATGACTTGAAATTTACTGTGATATAATATTTCACCTTCATTCCTCAATCTGAGAATATATGTTCCCTGATTTAATTCGTCAGTTTCTATGGTCATGATGTGATCGATCGTTCTGTTTGTCTTTTTTACCAAACGGCCCATTAAATCAAAAACTTCGATGGTAATTGACGCATCTGCGGTAGATATTGTTCTTACTGTTACATTGAGCACATCTGCTGTAGGATTTGGATAAAGATCATATTGTAGATCACTCGTAAATAAATTATCTTCCAATGCAGATGCTGGCATACAGAATTGTTTAGTTTGAGAGGTTGTAAATTGTCCTCCGCTGACCATTGTGTTTCCATTTACAACAACTTTGTAATTACCATTTCCTTGAGCACAACATATTCCATCGCCATATCCATCATTGATGATGAAATTATAACATTGTGAAGGCGATAAACAAACTGTTTTGGTTTGAGTCTGATTGGATGTATTGTACGGACCACCAGAAGCTAACTCCTGACCAGATGAATTGGTTATCTTCCAAGTTGTTTCTCCAGGATAACTGTCTGTCACAATGGTAACTGTAGCATTGATACAACTTGGACCACCGCCACCACATGGAGCACATGAAGGACCTCCACAATCCACGCCTGTTTCCTGACCATTTTTCACGCCATCAGTACACGTTGGTGTTGGTGTACCTCCTCCACCACCAGAACCAGGGACACAGAATTGTTTGCTTTCAGTAGCTCCAAATTGGCCACCAGTTATCAATGTCTGACCGTTGAAAATTACTTTATAGTTTCCGTTTCCAAGGCTGCAACACATGCCATCTCCATAAGCATCTGTGATGCTAAAATTATAACATACGCCTGGATTCAAACAAATATCTATGGTTTTTGTAGTATTTGCACCAGTGTAATTTCCGCCACTATATACAACAGTCCCGGTAAGAGTGGTAATTTTCCAACTAGTTTCAGCAGGATAAGAATCCATTACCAATACCACGGTTCCTGGAACACAACTTCCACTGGTATTACAAGGCTGGCAGCTTGGGCCGCCACAATCCACACCTGTTTCCTGCCCATTTTTCACGCCGTCACTACATGTTGGTGTTGCTGCACACGGACTACATGTTGGACCACCACAATCCACACCTGTTTCCTGTCCGTTTTTCACACCGTCATTGCAGGTTGGGGCTGCTGCGCATGGACTACATGATGGTCCCCCGCAATCTACTCCTGTTTCCTGACCATTTTTCACGCCATCATTACATGTTGGTGTTGCTGCACATGGACTACATGTTGGTCCACCACAATCCACGCCTGTTTCCTGTCCGTTTTTCACACCGTCATTGCAGGTTGGAGCTACTGCGCATGGACTACATGTAAGACCACCGCAATCCACTCCTGTTTCTTGGCCATTTTTCACGCCATCACTACAAGTTGGTGTAGTTCCACTACCTGCTGGCACGCAGAAAGATTTTGTTTCAGTAGCTCCAAATTGACCCCCAGTCAAAACATTGGTACCGTTGAAACTGATTTTATAACTGCCGTTGCCGTAGCTACAACACATTCCATCTCCGTAAGCATCATTGATTTTGAAGTTGAAACAGGTTGAAGCAGCAAGGCAAATATTGATCGTTTTAGTTGAATTTGGCCCTGTGTAATTACTTCCACTATACAAAACTGTTCCTCCTGTTGTAGTGATTTGCCAAGAAGTCTCGGTTGGGTAATTATCTAAAACCAAAGTTACCACGCCATTAACGCAAGTTGGCGTTACCGCACATGGTTGGCATGTTGGTCCTCCGCAGTCAACACCTGTCTCTTGACCATTTTTTACACCGTCACTACAAGTTGGCGTTACAGTACATGGTCCACAACTTGGGCCTCCGCAGTCAACACCTGTTTCTTGGCCATTTTTCACGCCATCACTACAAGTCGGACAAGCAGGGCAACTTGGGCCACCACAATCCACTCCTGTTTCAGAACCGTTTTTCACACCATCAGTACAAGTAGGAGTAACGGCACAAGGGCTACAAGTTGGGCCACCACAATCAATTCCTGTTTCCTGTCCATTTTTTACACCGTCACTACAAGTTGGTGCTGTTGATGAATTTACGCAGAACGATTTGGTTTGAGAAGTTGTAAATGAAGCGCCATTGGTAAGCGTCTGTCCATTGAAAGTCACTGCAAAACTTCCGTTTCCGTAATTACAGCAAATACCATCTCCATAGCTATCAAAAACTTGTAGCGTGTAACATCCGTTTGGCAAACACATAGTTGTATTGTATGTAGCCAATGGCTGACTATATCCACTTCCTGAATAAACAGTAGCACCTGCACTGTTTTTTATATTCCAAGAAAATTCTTCAGGGTATAAATCACCCACAAATTTAAATATTAATGAATTGCTAGTGCAAGTTTGCGAACAAGGACCACAAGATGGACCTCCACAATCTACACCTGTTTCTTGACCATTTTTCACACCATCAGTACAAGTCGCGCATGCTGCACAAGATGGTCCACCACAATCAATTCCCGTTTCTTGACCATTTTTCACACCATCAGTACAAGTTGGATTTGATCCGCCGCCGCCGCCGCCACTACAAGCAGAAAGACAGGAAGCTGCAGCTACTTTTGACCTGATCAAGTTTCCAGGTTGAGTACCAAAACCTGCATTAAAATTTGGCACAGTACCGTTGAGGTGGCAATAGGACATAATTGTAAATGCAGAGACTCCTTGATTAGAAGGTCTTGGACACGTTCCTTCAGGGGAAACACAACCATCCAAAGCCGTATTGTTGCCATTCCACGCACATTTTTGAGTATGCGGTGAGCCAAATAAATGACCTACCTCGTGTGAAAGACCGTTGATGGTCCAACTATAAGAAGGTACATTGTTGTAAGTGCTATTTATTCTTACAAAACCACTTGCAAAGTCTTTATTTGAATTGCAAAGCCCTCCGACCCAAGCAATGCCACCTGAAGTTTTATAGGACAACAACATTCCCAAGTCTCCGTCGAAACCATTCCTATAACTGTTGAATTGAGAAAGCATTCCAGATGCATCAGATGCTGTATAAGGACTTGGAGTGGTCCACATTACAATTGCACCAAGAGACATATTTACATTTTCATTGGCATACAACGTGGCCATTTGATTAAAAACACCAGTGATGTAGCTCGTTGTTCCTGCTGTACCTTTACTATCTACAATGTCTTTGTCTATTTCAAAATACATACGCACACAATCTGTCAATGCTCGATCATTATTGTCATTAAACAATTGGTCGTGTGACAATTCTTCTTTAAAGTCTGCGTCATTTACTAGACACTCAAATTTCTGAGTGAGCTCTATTTGGCTTTCATCATAAATGATGTGTGTCTCTTCTCCTTGTATTTTTCCAATGGATAAAACCGTTTCACTCCTTTCCTCAGCAATAAAGCCCATCACTTCATTGTCAAATACAGACAAAGCAACCATGGATTTTTCTTGCCCATCGACAATACCTCTATAATGTTTACCCTTTCTATATTTTATTTTTTCACCCGAATGAGCGGCAGTAACAGAAAATTCTGGCATGACAATTTCTACCAATTTGAGCTTCATCGCAGCTCTTTTTTGTGTTGGAATTGTCAATTCAATTGCTTGTGTTCCTGAATGTAAAAGTTCACTTACCTTCACTTTATCTAGGTCCATCAACTCATAGGTTTTAATGGATTTTGGTATGGCAATTGAAGATCTGTTGTTTTGTTCAAACAACGATTTTTGTGTAAATTGAATTTGAGATTTAACTAGATCAGCTGGCTTTAACTTTTGGCCAAAAATTTGACTTGCAGTTAAAAATAGTAATAGTATGACACTTTTTATCCTCATTCCTTTTCCTTTTTGAATAATCCTTAGTTATAATAGAATGCAATTATATGTCAATTGTATCAATTGCATTGAGCATTCATAATCAATAATTTAAAAATGGAATAAAACCCTGTATGTAACTCGGGGTTTACCCTAGAACTTACTAGCTATGTTCAGCAGGTTGGTGAGTGAAGTGCAATAATAATTCACTTTTTTTAATAATAGCTAATTTTGTTTTCCTTTTTTTAATAATCACAACATGTTTTATTTTTTCATGTGCTATAAAATTGCAGTTAAATATTATTTTTAGTTGTTTGTTAATAGCCAATTTTGTACAAATTTTTGAATTCGTCACGTTGCTACGAGTTTCGAGCCACGAGCAATGAGCTGTATAATTTATTTATGCGTTTATGCCCATAAACTTTTCGATTTTCATAAATAGAACAGACGCAAGGTCTTCGTCTCAGCATATTTTATAATTATCTGAACTTTATATTTCGTACAGACGCAAGCACTTGCGTCTCAACTTTCCAATATATGAACTATGGGCGAAAGCTTTTCGCCCCTTCTATTCCAGGACAGACGCAAGGCCTTGCGTCTCAACATATCTTCTATTTCTGGACATATTTTAGAATCCACGAACTTTTTACTTTATGAACTTTTTACTTTATGAACTTTTTACTTTATGAACCCCAGACTTTTCAAACTTTTTTCCAAAAACCATTGAACGTTTTAATGCTTTTAATACTTTTGATTAATATAATGTCATTACAAACAGATTAATAATTCATACATGATAGATTTTGAAACGCCCGAAGTAAAAAACTTAAACAGAAAAGGTTTCTTGGATATTGAAGTTGATCCTACTTTGGATTTAGTAGCAGAAATCAACAAGCTAAAAAAAGAGAAAAAGGCAATTATTCTTGCACATTATTATCAAGAGTCAGAAATCCAGGATGTCGCTGATTATATTGGTGATAGTTTGGGTTTGGCACAAAAAGCGGAAAGTACGGACGCAGAAATCATCGTATTTGCAGGAGTACATTTCATGGCAGAAACTGCAAAAATGCTCAATCCGCACAAGAAGGTTTTACTACCTGATTTAAAAGCTGGGTGTAGTTTGGCCGATTCTTGCCCTGCCCCACTTTTCAAAAAATTTAAAGAAAAATATCCCGATCATGTCGTGGTGAGTTATATCAATTGCACTGCAGAATTAAAAACACTTACCGATGTATGTTGTACCTCTTCCAATGCAGAGGTCATCATCAATAGCATTCCCAAAGATAAGGGCATCATTTTCGCACCAGATAAAAACCTAGGCGCATACTTACAGAAAAAAACTGGCCGAGAAATGGTTATTTGGAATGGTGCTTGTATGGTTCATGAGATCTTTTCTCATGAAAAAATCACAAAACTTAAGGTAAGACACCCTGAAGCAAAATTTATTGCACACCCTGAATGCGAAGCCCATATCCTTGATGTAGCAGATTTTATTGGTTCTACCAGCCAATTATTAAAATATACTAAAGAAAATCCAGCGCAAGAATTTATTGTTGCAACCGAGTCTGGCATATTACATCAAATGGAACTTGCATCACCTGATAAGCTTTTCATACCTGCTCCACCCAATAATACTTGTGCCTGTAATGATTGTCCTCACATGAAGCGCAATACTATGGAGAAACTTTACTTGTGTATGAAATATGAATTACCAGAAATCTTATTGGACGACTGGGTCATTGAAAAAGGCAAAGTATGCATTGACAGAATGCTTGAAGTTAGCGTAGCTGCTGGATTCAAAGCCTAATCTGATTGTCGCATTATTGTTTTCAGTAGTGATCAATAAATGACTATTTGTTTGGTAATGACTTCATCCGTTCCGTGGAGTCTGACCAAATAAATACCTTGTTTGAGTATTCCAAGATCCAGGTAATTGGTATTGGAAATCGCATTCCTGATTTGTCTGCCGCTTACATCAAAAAGTTCAAAGGATTTTACATCCATTCCAGTTACAAACATTTGTCCATTACTTGGATTGGGAAATATAGCAACTTGGCTAATGTTCCCTTGATCAACTGTGGAAACAAGAGCTCTTTCCAACGCTTTTATGGCATTAATTCTACCATGACCATAGGTAGTATTTGGCACAGCCGTTGTATCAATTTCATTGCAAGATTTTTCTGCCACTGTTGGAATAGCGGACTGCTCTATGATGTCTTCCAGCAATTCTACTTCACCTGCAAGATTGGGATTGGCAGAAATCAATAGTGCTACCAATCCTGCTACGTGTGGTCCTGCCATACTTGTTCCAGAAAAGCTGACAATACGTCCTCCTGGTATAACTGACAATACTCCCACACCTGGTGCAGAAACATTGGGTTTCACCCTGAAACTACTATCCGCCGTAACACCACCCCTACTGCTAAAATTTGCAATCACATTGGTACTAGCATATGCTCCTATTGAAAATGATTCCTCAAAAATGGCTGCAGGTGAATTGATGGTACTACAATTGGGGCCATCATTTCCAGCAGAGACTACTACGAAAGTGCCAGCAGCTCGTAAATTAATGATGGCTTGTCGCATGAGTCCCCAGTTGGAAGGATTACAGCCTTCAATCTCTGGACATCCCCAACTATTATTGATTACATGGGGAGCTTTGGTGGGATCAGGGTTTAGTCCATTAAGGTCAGTAGGTGCCAAAAACCATTGAAAACACTCCAAATAAGTAGAAGGAGCACCCCAACCTCTTTCCATATTTCTACAGCCAATCCAAGTCGCCTCTGGAGCTACACCTATGACTACATTGGTATCTGAACCGACCATGGTACCCATCGTATGAGTTCCATGATTATTGTCATCACATGGTTGCTTGATGTCCAAGCCACAAGGGTTCAAACTATCATTATTTAAAGGGCTGATGGTATGAATAGCATCGTGCCAATTGTAGTTGTGATCAACAATGGTATCAGAAATAAAACCACGATACTTATTTTTGATCGGACTTTCATTCCAGGAATATCCTGTGTCCTGCCCCCCAATTACCACTCCTTGACCTTTAAAACCTTTTTCCCATAACTGCTCTGCACCAATATTGGTTATTCCCCAAGTAGGTTCAGGTGATCTCAATGATGCATTTCCATCCGCCAGAAAATATCTTTCAGCTGGCATATCCTGATCTTCTATGATTTGATAAACTTCTGGTCTTTTACTCAACCAGTCAATTGCATCCTTGTCAGCATTCACTGCAATAGCATTTACAATATTGTAAGATGTGTAATTAAAACCTTTTCTAAATAAATAGTCTCTTAAGTCCCCTTGACTGTTTTTAGCGGTTTGCTCAAGCAGGTTATGTACATAAAGCGCTTTCTCAGATTTACCCTTTATTGATGAGGCTAAAGCTACATTTGCCTGCTCTTTTAATACTACAATTACCTTGACAAATGGCTTACTTTCCAATTTTTGGATCACCTCCTTATCTACCTGTTGTCCAATTGCATATTGACTATTGAAAATGAATAAAATAAAGAAAACTAGAAAAGATTTGATTTGATACTTCATGATTTATCAAAATATAATGCTGTATGAGCGACTAAGTTACGACTTATCAAATGACTTGTCAATATTTCATTCGCTTTTCTTGCAAAATGTAAGTACCAGGAAGTACATTATTGTACATTTTTGTAAATAAGCACTCACATATTCCATTTTATAGCATTTACACGAAACTATCTACTTGCTAAATAATTTTTAGCAAAATATATAATAATATAACTTATGTATCGGAATAATTTTTGCCTAAATATAAAAAGCCTGAGACTTTGAAGGGCCTCAGGCTTTTTAATGTTATGTATGTTTTTTCTTGAAATTACCCTAGTGCGGCAGCGCCACCAACAATTTCCGAAAGCTCCTTTGTAATGGCTTCTTGTCGTGCTTTGTTGTAGTTGATTTTTAAGTTCTTGATCATTTCCTCAGCGTTTTCAGTCGCTTTATCCATGGCAGTCATCCTAGCTCCATGCTCTGATGCATGCGTATCTAAAACAAATTTTTGGAAGGTTGTTTGTAAAATTGTTGGAATCAGTTCTTCCAATAACTCCACCTTACCTGGTTCAAATAAATAATCTGCTTTAGTTCCTGGCAGTGTGACCAAAGGATCAACTTCTATTTTTGCAACAGGTAAAAACTGTACAGCAATAGGAACTTGAATACCCGCATTTTTGAATTGTCCGTAACAAACTTCGATTTTATCGAAAGTTCCATTTTCAAAATTATCCATCAAGAATTGAGAAACGATGGCTATGTTTTCAAATGTGAGGTCAGAGAACAAGTTTAAGTATTCAAAGTTTACAACATCCTTTTTGTAACGCTTTTTCAATACATCATATCCTTTTTTACCAATACAGATAATTTTGACTTTATCAATATCGAGCAAAGGTTTATACTCTCCTTCAATTTTAGCAATTGCAGCTTTGATGATATTGGTGTTGAATGCACCTGCAAGTCCTCTGTTGGAGGTAATGACTACAATGGCTACAGATTTCACTTCTCTTTCTACACCGAATGAAGTCGTTGCATCACCATCTAGGTTGTTTAGGATGTTTTTCAACATTCTGTCAAGTCTATTGGCATATGGGCGCATTTCTGTGATAGCATTTTGAGCTTTCCTCAATTTCGCAGCAGAGACCATTTTCATAGCCTTGGTAATTTGCTGCGTACTCACAACAGATTTAATCCTTTCCCGTACTTCTTTTAGCTTACCACTCATTAAAGCTTCATTTTATATTTGAAATTGTGAAAATGATCCCACAACAAAAATGATTATTTATACTGCGCACTCAACTCAGCTGCCAATGTTCTGAGTGTTTGCAAGTCTGCATCTTCCAATTTTCCTTTACGGAAGTTTTCTAGTGCAGCTGGAAATCTTTGCTCAAGTGTAGTTAAATACAATGATTCAAATTCACTTACCTTATTAACAGGCACATCTCTCAATAAACCTTGAGTACCCAAATAAATGATTGCAACTTGTTTTTCAACAGATACAGGTGAATATTGAGGTTGCTTTAAGATTTCTACGTTTTTCTTACCTTTTTCCAAGATAGATTGAGTCGCCGCATCAAGGTCAGAACCAAATTTCGCAAATGCTTCCAATTCACGGTACTGAGCTTGATCCAATTTTAGCGTACCAGATACTTTCTTCATGGATTTGATCTGTGCGTTACCACCAACTCTTGAAACCGAGATACCTACGTTGATCGCTGGTTTGATACCTGCGTTGAATAGGTTTGATTCCAAAAATATCTGACCATCTGTGATAGAAATCACGTTGGTTGGAATATAAGCAGAAACGTCACCTGCTTGAGTCTCGATGATTGGCAATGCAGTCAATGATCCACCACCTTTTACCAAGCCAGAATTTTTTAATGAATCAGGAAGGTCATTCATGCTAGATGCAATTTCATCATTTGCGATGATTTTCGCAGCTCTTTCAAGCAATCTTGAGTGAAGATAAAATACGTCTCCTGGATATGCCTCTCTTCCCGGAGGTCTTTTGAGCAACAAGGAAACCTCACGATAAGCTACCGCCTGCTTTGACAAATCATCATAAATGATCAATGCTGGTCTGCCTGTATCTCTAAAAAACTCACCAATCGCCGCACCCGCAAATGGAGCGTAGTATTGCATTGGAGCTGGCTCAGACGCTGTCGAAGAAACAACAACTGTATATTGCATAGCGCCTGCGTCTTCTAAAGTTTTCACAATCTGTGCAAC
>JAKQLF010000102.1 GCA_029567325.1 Bacteroidota bacterium
AATGGCTACTGTAAGGCAATCAACCTTATTGCTTTTTAAAAGTTTTACAGATGAGCAATTACAAGTAATGGGTACGGCTTCTAATCATCCAATATCTGTTCGTGCTATTGGTTTTCTTGTCATTGGTCATCAAAAACACCATCAAAGAATTTTTAAGGAACGTTATTTATAAAATAAAGGAACTCATTTGAGTTCCTTTATTGTATTTAATCTTCATCTTCGTCCTCGTCGTCAACAGGTTCTTCTTCGTTATCGTCATCTTCGTCATCATCATCATCATCGCTGTCTGACCCACCAGGATCTTTAGTTATATCAATTTCTTCATCATCGTCTGAAACGGCATCTTCATCATCAAGATCAATTTCTTTGAGAGCATCAATTGGTTCTACAATATCATCGATATCATCATCCTCATCAAATTTCTCTAATCTGCTTGCCAATTTGGTACTCACTTTTACCAAGTAAATCGTGTCTTCTGTTCTCACTTCAACGGCTTCAATGAGTTCGTTTTGGGCATTTCTAAATCGGATTATATTTGAATCATCATATCCGTCAGGAAATCGCTCCACAAGTAAGTTTAGGATTTCGTTTGTAAGTTTTGAATAATCAACAATAATTCTTTTCATAAATAGTCTATTATAAATCTAGTAGGTAAGCAAAAATTAATGGCGCTACTATAGTAGCATCGGACTCTATTATAAATTTAGGGGTAGTTATGTCTAATTTTCCCCAAGTGATTTTTTCATTTGGTACAGCACCTGAATAGGAACCATAACTGGTTGTAGAATCTGAAATTTGACAAAAATAACTCCAAAAAGGAACATCATGCATTTCCATATCTTGGTACAACATAGGAACCACACATATTGGAAAATCTCCTGCAATTCCACCACCAATTTGGAAAAATCCCACGCCATTAGCGCTGTTTTTTGGGTACCAATCGGCTAAAAAGGTCATGTACTCAATTCCCGATTTCATGGTCGATGCTTTTAAATCGCCTTTGATAACATAGGATGCGAAAATATTACCCATAGTGCTGTCTTCCCAACCTGGTACAATTATAGGTAAATTTTTCTCAGCTGCAGCATACATCCAGCTGTCTTTTAAATCAATTTCGTAATATTCTTCTAAAACACCAGAAAGCAACATTTTATACATGAACTCATGCGGAAAATAGCGTTCTCCTTTATCATCAGCATCT
The DNA here is from genome assembly GCA_029567325.1 of Bacteroidota bacterium. Lineage (GTDB taxonomy): Bacteria > Bacteroidota > Bacteroidia > Chitinophagales > Saprospiraceae > JADKBO01. Next base: position 1,202 of record JAKQLF010000102.1, read on the forward strand.
TTCCAAATTTTGTAAATATGTTTTTGTAAACGACGAAACGCTTCATGCTCTGGAATACAAGTGTCAGTAACACGATTCAAACCTCTTTCCAGCAAATCCCATTCTTCTTGAGGAGTCAAATCTCTATAGTGTGGTACTCTTTCATAATGAGAATGAGCCACAAGATTCATGATGTCTTCT
>JAKQLF010000104.1 GCA_029567325.1 Bacteroidota bacterium
TGCCCAGGAAATAGAATGCTTAGAAGAACTAAATGAACAAATGGAAGGAAGTACGCAAAAGCAACAAAATCCTTATCCTAAACAAAAACTAGCATGGGCTACGTGGATAATCGCCAGACTAGCTGGTTGGAAAGAGTTTTATAACGTCAAAAGGCCTCCTGGAAATAAAACAATAATAGAGGGTTTGGATAAATTTGATAGCATAATGATAGGGTACAACATATTTAGAAAAAAAGATGTGTCCTAACCTCAGGCTCGCAGCTCGCAGCCAAACTTTCAAGCTCTAATGTTAAAACTAGAAGTCTGTTGTTTCCAATAGCCCCTATCTGTCTTTCTGGGGTTAGACTTGTCATATTTTGGATGTTTGCAAATTACAAAAATTACATCCAAAACATTCTTATAAAGATTTCCATTATATTAGCAAACTAGAAAAGTAAAATCGTCCGATGATTTCAAAGAAAATGAAGTACGCACTCAAAGCATTGGTTGAAATAACCAATCACCAAGAAGCGCTTATCAGTGCAGGAACAATAGCTGAAAACACACAAATTCCCATCAAATTTCTTGAACACATTCTGACTGAGTTGAGAAAAGGAAGAATAGTAAATAGTAAAAAAGGCAGTCAAGGTGGTTACTACTTATTAAGGCCTGCTGAGCAAATCAGCCTTGCAGATATTTACAGAATCATAGAAGGCCCTATTGCTTGGGTTTCATGTGCATCACTCAATTTTTATGAACCATGTAGCGATTGCCCCGATGAAAAAAACTGCAATCTGCACCATGCATTTATTCACCTACGCTCAGAAACCATCAAAACGTTGTCGAATATTTCCATTATTGATCTTGCGCAACGTAAGTTTATGATTTGATGAATAATTAACCAATAGAACAAAAATGCAATAGGCAATGAGACAAAAACGCAATGAAGCAAAAATGCAATAAGGCAAAAACGCAATAAGGCAAAAATGCAATGAAGCAAAAATGCAATAGGCAAAAATGCAATGAGGCAAAAATTTATTAACCATTAACCATTAATCATTAAATTAAAGCCACAGGAATTAAATGAAAATAAAGTTTATTTTAATACTCGTCTTAGCATGTTTTGAGGTGGGGCAAGCCCAAATAGCTAAAGGAACCATTGTAATTGATTCTATTTATTCAAAAAACTTAGAAAATAAATTTGGTGAAAACCCAAAAAGAGGGGTTTCCATTTATTTGCCACCTGGATACGAAAACAGTAATAAAAGGTATCCGGTAATCTATTTTTTGCACGGATTTTTATCTGATAATGAAATGCCAGGAATAGAAGAAATATTGGATTATGCCATTCATAACCATAGAATAAGACCTTTTATTTTTGTTGTATCCAATCAGGAAACTACTTATGGTGGAAGTTTTTACTCCAACTCAGGGGTATTTGGAAATTGGGAAGACTTTTCGGCATTTGATGTTGTTGCCCACATGGATAAGAATTACCGCACCATGGCCAATAAAGAAAGTCGGGGCATCACTGGTCATAGTATGGGAGGATATGGGGCGTTGAAAATTGCCATGCATCACCCAGAGATTTTCTCTACTGTGTATGCCATGAGCCCAGGCGCTTTGACCATCGTCAGTGAATACGGACCCAATAGCAATACTTTTAAAGATGTTTCAGCGAGTAAAACCATAGAAGAACTCAATAAGACTTATTTTGGAAAAGTCATGATGGCATTTGCTCGATCTTGGTCACCAAATCCCAATAAACCTCCATTCTACTGCGATTTTCCATTTGAATATAAAAACTCGGAGTTGATAGTCCATCAGCAAGTTTTGCAAAAATGGTATGACAATATGCCCGTACATATGATTGACAACTATTTAAAAAATTTGCAACAATTGAAAGCCATCAAGTTGGATTGGGGTAGGAATGCAGGGGATAGATTCACGTTGCAATGCGACATGTTCAGTCAGCGGTTGGAAAATGTGGGTATCGCCCATTTTGCCGAGGAATACATTGGTACACATGGAAGTGATTTGTATACCAAAAAGGGGCGTTTGCCACAACAAGTTTTGCCATTTTTTGATGAATACTTAGCATTTGAATGATATGTTGGCACTACTAGGGTTTGCAACAATCATCACTTTGTTATTTCTGGTCATGGCAAAAAAAACTTCACCAGTAGTTGCTATGATCATTGTTCCTATTATTTCAGGACTTATAGGAGGATTTGGTTTTGAAATGGCTGAGTTCATCACACAAGGTATTGGCTCGATAGCTACCACAGGTGTCATGTTTATTTTCGCCATCCTGTTTTTTGGAATCATGAACGATACCGGAACATTCAAACCCATCATCAATGGTATTTTAAAATTGGCTGGTAATGATCCTGCAAGAGTTGCATTTGCATCTGCCTTGGTTGCTATGATCGTGCATCTTGATGGGTCTGGGGCCAGTACCTTTCTCATAGCCATTCCAGCTTTTTTACCCGTCTATGATCAATTGAAGATGAAAAGATCCACCCTTGCCTGTATCGTTGCACTAGCTGCTGGGACAATGAATATCTTACCTTGGGGAGGGCCAACCATTCGAGCAGCAACTGCTTTGGAAATACCAGTAACAGCCTTGTTTAATCCATTAATAATTCCTGTTTTGTTTGGGTTGATCAGTGTTTTGATTATAGCTTATTTCCTTGGTAAAAAAGAACGATCCAATGAAATCAGCAAACAAGCAGTCATCAAAATGGAAGAATTGCCATCAGAGTTGGAAAGGCCAAAACTTTTTTGGATAAACATTGGATTAATAGTCACGTCAGTTGGGGTTTTAGTTTCTGCAATCTTGCCACCGCATGTCATTTTTATGATTGCCTTTGCCATTGCAATTACCATCAACTACCCGAATCTCAATGATCAAGCCCAAAGAATAAATGCGCACGCCAAAGCAGTGGTTTTGATGGTGAGTATTCTTTTTGCTGCAGGGTGTTTTATTGGCATCATGAAAGGCTCAGGAATGATAGACGAGATGGCTAAAGCTGCCGTTTTGCATATTCCTGAATCTATTGGTAAACATCTGCCGTTTTTTGTAGGCATTACTTCTATGCCTGCAAGTTTGCTGTTTGATCCAGATTCTTTTTATTTTGGTGTCGTTCCAGTTCTTGCTACTACGGCTACCCATTTTGGAATTGACTCTGTAGAAATTGGGCGTGCTGCAATAATTGGGCAAATGACGACAGGCTTTCCAGTAAGTCCATTGACAGGTTCGACATTTTTGCTTATAGGATTAACAGGAGTTGATTTAGGTAGTCATCAGCGAAAAACGATACCTTATGCTTTTTTGATAAGTTTAATTATTCTTGTAGTTTCCTTGTTAATAGGAGCAATAACTTTTTGATCCATGAAAAAAATAAGAATTGGAAGTGGGGCAGGGTATGGTGGTGATCGACTAGAACCCGCAATTTTATTGATGCAAGAAGGAGGTTTGAATTACATTGCTTTTGAATGTTTGGCTGAAAGAACTATAGCATTGGCTCAAAAAGAAAAGCAAAGGAATCCAGAAAAAGGATATAATCATTTGCTTGAATATCGGATGGAAAAGGTACTGCCATTGGCATCCAAGCACAAGATAAAGGTGATTACCAACATGGGAGCCGCGAACCCAATACAAGCCATGAAAGTCACTGGCGAGATAGCAAAAAAACTAGGTGTTTCTGGGCTAAAAATTGCTGCTGTTTGCGGAGACGATGTGTTGCATATTTTGAATGAAAATACTCATTTAAATATATTGGAAAATAGAGAGCCACTTTCTAGTATTTCTAATATAATGATATCAGCAAATGCTTATCTGGGCACAACTGGAATTGTTGAAGCCCTCAATAATGGAGCAAATATCATCATAACGGGCAGAGTTGCAGACCCTTCTTTATTTTTGGCGCCAATGATTTATGAATTTGGTTGGGAAATGGATGATTATGCCAAATTGGGTAAAGGTACATTGGTAGGTCATTTGTTGGAATGTGCTGGTCAAATATGCGGTGGGTACTTTGCAGATCTACAACAAAAACAAGTGCCAAATCTTTGGAATATAGGTTTTCCATTTGCAGAAGTTGATGAACATGGCGAGGGTTTTATTTCTAAAGTGAAAGGCACTGGTGGTTTGATCAACAGAGCCACTTGTACAGAACAATTACTTTACGAAATACATGATCCTGCCCAGTACATTACACCTGATTGTGTGGCAGATTTTTCAAATGTTACTTTCGAACTACTTGGTCCAGACAAAGTAAAATTTGACCATGCAAGTGGTGCACCGCCTACAGATTTTTATAAAGTCAGTGTGGGTTATTTCAATGGCTATTACGGAGAAGGGCAAATCAGCTATGGGGGAAATGATTGCGTCAATCGAGCTAAATTAGCTGGAGAAATTGTGAAAGCACGTTTAAAAGATTTGAATTGTGTTGATTTTAGAATTGATTTGATAGGGCTCAATTCCATCAATCCATTCCAAACAGTAAGTCAGGATATTTCAGAAGTAAGGCTGCGCGTATCGGCCAAAACGGATACTTTCGCAATGGCTCAACTCATAGGTCAAGAAGTGGAAACACTTTATACGAATGGTCCGGCAGGAGGAGGCGGAGCAACCAAACAGACAGAGGAAGTTATTTCTGTGCTTTCGGTTTTGTTACCTAAACTTGGAATTCAACACCACATCGAATATTTAAATTTGTAAGTGATATGAAACTTTTGGAAATAGCACATGCGCGTAGTGGAGATAAAGGCAATATCAGCAATATTAGTTTGATAGTCTATGACCAATCTAATTTTCAATTCATTAAAGAAAATGTCACTGAGGAAAAAGTAAAAGATTGGTTTAAAGACATAGTTTTGGGAGAAGTAAAACGATACGAACTTCCACAATTGGGTGCCCTGAATTTTGTCTTGTATGATGCATTAGATGGCGGGGTTACTAGTTCAACTTTGTTGGATAAACATAGGAAGTCGCTGAGTTCTTTTTTATTGGAAATGGATATTTGAAGCGGTGTTATTGCATTTTCCGTCAGTTTACCAGAATAGAAAAGAAAATCGATTAAATGAAACAAATAATATTATCTTTTTTGTTATTAACTACACTTTTATTAAGTGGCCAAAATAATATTTATTCAAAAACATTCGGAGAAAGTAAGGACAAAGCTATTATATTTATACACGGTGGTCCAAGCGGAAATTCCACGCTTTTTGAATACACAACTGCTAAAACAATTGCTGAAAAAGGTTTTTATGTGATTGTTTACGATAGGCGAGGAGAAGGAAGATCAATTGATTCATCAGCAAAATTGACATACCAAGAGTATTTTGATGACTTAAATAACCTCTACAAAACATATGATATTGAGAAGGCAAATATTATTGGTCACAGTTTTGGAGGTTTAATTGCAACATTATTTTCAGAAAAATATTCGCAAAAAGTAGAATCATTAATTCTTGCAGGAGCTTTATTTTCTCAACAAGAAACTTATGATCATATATTAAAATCTGTTAGCAAAATTTGTATAAGTAAGGATGATGCTTTGACATTAAACAAAATCAAAGAAATAAAAAGTCTAGATAAAAACTCTGCAGAATATAGAAAATCTTGCTTTGAATTGGCGAGTGAAAGCAACTATTTTAAAATGCCAAAACCGACAACTGAATCCGAAATATTAAGGCAAGCATATGAAAATAATATTCTTGATAAAAATATTAGAAATCAAATTGCCCCTATGATATTTTATAAAAATGAATCTTTGAAAAATATTGATGTAAAATCAAACTTAAGAAAGTTAAAAAAACAACTCAAAGTGTATGCGATTTACGGAAAAGAAGATAAAATTTTTAATGAATCACACTTGAAAGAAATGAGAAAAATAGTTGGTAAAAATCAATTTGTTTTGATAGATAATTGTTCGCATTATTTATTTGTAGACCAACAAGAAATTTTTATAAATAGTTTAGTAAATTGGCTAAAGAAATAAAAGTGTGCACACTTCTGCTGTTTGATATTGCAATGAAATATAAGCTAAATTTGAAGTTGGGGATGTCTTTTAAAGTCAATGAATACATAGAAATTTAGCTATAAATACGTAGTGATTAAAATTGAATTGAACTATAGACAGGAACAGTATTTTCATTTTTATATTAGAGGTAGTATTACAATTCTTTTGAAATGAAAAAGTATTATTTTTTAGTGGTAAGTCTCTTTTTACTTCTCCTTTCGATCATTGCATTTTCTGATAATTTAATTACTGATGTGGGGCAGAAAAGCAACAGCGATCCCAAGTTTATCATCCATGGATTGTTTTGTTTCGCATGGTTTATCATGTTGGTTATTCAGACGAACTTTATAAAAAATAATAATTTAAAGGCACATATAAAGCTAGGCTTTGCTGGTTTGTTTGCAGCTCTCGGAGTGTTTTTCTCAACCATGTATATTTTTGTTGTAATTTATGATGGTTGGGATAATATGGCACCGCTGGTAAAAGCAAACAGGTTTTTCATGTTGGGGTTTGGGATATTAATTGCCTTGGCTTACCTATACAGAAAGCAAACAGAATGCCACAAAAGATTGATGTTTGTTGCTAGTTTTTATATGTTAGGTCCAATTTTGGATAGGGCAATGGGACGCTCATTTATTGATTCTATGATTTCATCAGAAATGGGTTGGCAGCTTACGTTTTTTGGTATATGGACAGCTTTTTTTATTTCACTGATTGTATACGATTGGGTCTTATCCAAGAGCATTCATGTAGTTTCATCTTTTGGATTTTTGATTTATGTTTTAATTTTGGGAGTTTCAATGTATTTATAACATCACCCATCATAACCCAGTTAAAAAATCGAATAGGTGTTTGTTGAATATTTCTGGTTGTTCAAGATTGGAAACATGGCCAGCATCATCAATAACGTGCAGCACTGAGCCTTTGATTGCCTCATGCATAAATTCAGATTGTTCGAGAGGTGTCACTTTATCTTCCCTTCCGCATAGTATCAACGTAGGCATTTTGATCTCACCTAAAGTAGAGCAAGTTTCATTTCTCTCTGCTAATGCAACCAAGCCTTGTTTGATGATGTGTTTGGAATTTGCATCAACAACAGTGCGCAGCCCTTCTACCAATTCCTTTTTATTGGTCATTGAATTTTTGTGAAAAACATTTTTTATGAAGCCTTCATTGAATTCTTCTTTGCCATCGACATCTATAGAACCAATGGTTTTATAACGTTTCGTTTTAACCTCGGGTGTGTCAGCAATGCATTGAGTATCGCATAAAACCAAGGCCTTAAACTTTTCCGGAAATCTTTTTACAACATTCAAGGCAATATATCCACCCATAGAAAGACCACAAATAATTGCCTTCGTGATCCCCAATTTGTCCATAAACTGCATTAAGTCATTACCAAAAGTATCAATGCTCAAATATGATTCTTCGTCCGTTGATTTACCAAAACCCCTGATGTCGATGGCAATAAGACGATGTGTTGTTTGAAAAAAATCCAATTGACCTTGCCACATTGATTTATCAAAGGGGTATCCATGCAAGAAGATTACAGGAATGCTACCCTCACCTACATCATCATAAGATATTTGTAAGTTGTAAATAGGTAATGTCAAGTTGTGTCCTTGAGTCATGGTTTCCATGGTGCAATATTTTAGTTGTTATGGGACAACGCTTAGGGGGTGAGGATGGTTTTGTGCCATTTCTAGATTAAGAACTGTAATAAACTAGATTGGCATTATCTTTTAAAATAGGTAATATATTTTTATTGAGTTTTTTTGCTGTCTGACAAAAGCAAAATCAATATTTGTGAATTAACTAAATACTGGATATCAGACCCTTCCTCAAGAATTATAAAAAGAATCTTCTAATTCTTTGTCGGGCCTCCAACAGTCAGCGGCCTCAGTAATCTGACCTTTTAAAGCGCCAAATTTGCGTTTCTTTGTTTTGACTTTTATTGGTTGTAAACTTACGATTGGAACATTGTTTTTTGCAATAATAACCTCTTCTCCGTTCAGGGCTTTTTGAATCAATGCAGAAAGGTTTGATTTTGCTTCGTGAATATTTACTACGGTCATTATGTTTTACATTTATGATTAGCCAACTTAGCTAATGTTTTATTTATGTTTAAAGTTTTTGAAAGATTTAATTTTATAATAAATTTAAAATGAAAAAATGAAGTCTAATTTTCACCGACGCAAATCCATCAGATTAAAAGGATATGATTATTCTAAAGCAGGTATGTATTATATCACAATTTGCACCCAAGATCGGAGTTGTTTATTTGGTGATGTTTTAGATGGAGAAATGTTTTTAAATCCAGCAGGGAAAATGATTGAGATGTGGTATTTTAAATTGGAAAGCAAATATTCAGATATAAAATGTCATGAAATGGTGATCATGCCCAATCATTTACATTGTATAATCGAAAACGATGGTCCAATTGGAACCAACGTAGAGGCAGACCCACGTGTCTGCCTCGAACAAAATGTTTTGGGCGAACATATTGATTGCGAAGTTATATCTGTAGACATTGAAGGAAATGACGATGTAGAAAATGATGATGATTGGGTGGAACCTGATATTGGATACGAACACGTGGGAAATGACGAACACGTGGGTAGGGACGAACACGTGGGTTCGTCCCTGCCACGGGTGATGCAATGGTTTAAAACAATGTCAACAAATGATTATATACAAGGAGTTAAAACCCATGGATGGCCTCGTTTCAACGGTAAATTATGGCAACGTAGTTATCATGAACGAATTATTCATGATGAACACTCATACAATAATATTTCTCAATACATCCGAAATAATCCAAAAAAATGGTCTGCTGATAAATTTAAACTAAATTGACTTGGTACTTTTAAATTGTAAGTCGTGCTCAAAATAAATCCCCAAATTTTTATCCACGACCAATCCACTTTTTGTATATATTTGTTTACACCTTTCATTCATGGCTCAATCATTACTAAATGAAGTGGTATCTTTTCCTTTTTTACCTGCTATCTTTTTCTTTACAAGTTCGTGCTCAAGAGGGCGGCGATGGTCAACCTTTTAAGATTGTTTCTATTTTTTTCAGAGGAGGTAGCTACTATGTGGATGAGGAACAAAAAGATGTGGTGCGAGATTTCATGAGTAAACAGATACTGATGAATTATGAAATTCACATTCACAGTCACACCGACAATGTAGGTGGCGTGGAATTTAATGAATGGCTTTCACGCATGCGCAGTGAAGCTACCTACCAATTTCTCAAAGAAGATGGTATACCAACCAATCAGTTATTCATCAAAGATCACGGATTATTCAACCCTGATTATGATAATGATTCTTCATTGGGGCGGGCCAAAAACCGACGAGTGGATATCGTTTTATGGCCTTTACCTTCCTAAGGATTTGGCTATTCAAACCAAGTCCTCCATTTAAAATCGCAAAAAGTGAACAGAAGAACTAGCATCAAAACGACCACCATTTTAGGGATGGGACTCGGACTCCTTCCTTCCTTCAAGGTAGGTGATAAATCAGAAAAGAAATTGGGAGTAGCCCTTGTAGGTTTGGGTAATTATTCCACAGCGATGTTGGGTCCTGCATTGCTCCAAACCGAACATTGTTATCTTTCTGGCATTGTAAGTGGCACCGCAGAAAAACGCCTCAAGTGGAAAGAACAATATCACCTCAAAGACGAAAACATCTACGATTATGCGCGTTTTGATGAGATTGCAAAAAACAAAGAAATCGATATTGTTTACATAGTTTTACCCAATTTCATGCACGCGGAATACACCATCAGGGCATTGGAGGCAGGAAAACACGTCATTTGCGAAAAGCCAATGGGCATGAATGCAGCTGAGTGTCGTCAAATGATTGAAGCGCGAAATCGCAGTGGGAAAATGTTGCAAATTGGTTATCGGCTGTATTATGAAGACAGACATTTATTGGCTCACCAAATAGCAGTTGAACAAAAATTGGGCAAATTTTTGATGGCTGAGACATCCCTGGCATTCAGAATGGGTAGACCAAATTGGTGGCGCATGGACTTGGCCAAAGGCGGCGGAGGCGCTTTGATGGACCTAGGTGTTTACAATATCCAGGCCGCAAGAAGGATGGCCAATCAGTTGCCTGAATCTGTCACTGCTCAAGCCTATGTATTTGATAAAACCTTGTACAAAGACATTTATGAAACGTATGCCTTCCAACTTTTATATCCAGATGGAGGCGTATCCAATACCACTACCTCATTCAATGCCTATGTAGATCGAGCACATGCTTCCTATGAGGATGGATGGGTATTGCTCAGTCCTGCAAGCAACGGTGGAGCGCCAGTAGTGATGTCAACAAGTAAGGAAATGGAACAGCCGCCCAAATTAATCAACCTCCAACAAACTGCCCAGATGGATGCCTTTTCTTTAAATATTCAAAATGGCACAGACGTCACCGCTTCTGCTGAAGAAGGTTTGATTGATATGCAGATCATTGATACCATAAAGAAAGCGATTGCAAGCGGGAAGAGAGAAGAAATTAAATATTGAATTAGCATCTGAAAAGATTTTTTGAGGTTAAGTTTCAATTTTTTGCCCCTGTAAATTGCCTACTCAAGCATTTAATTTTTAGCTTCCAGTCAATGTTTTAGTAATGAAATTATCTGTAAATATTTCATTTAAATCCTTGTCTAACAATTGGATATATTCCACTTCACAAATGCCATTTGAAATAAAAGTGAAGCCTGTAAGATTTCCAGTTTCGATTTTATATTGAGTTTTATATACTTCCTGATTATTATAGAAAATTGTAATTTCCTTATTCTTTACTTCCACTCGTACATCCAGCCACTCTCGAGGATCGTAGGACAATGCACTTAAATCTGCTTGTTTACCCAAAAGAAAACGCTCGCCAAATTGAGCCATAGAATTACTCTCACATCCAGGTTTGATAGCACTAAAGAAAAAAGGTTGTGATTCAGTTGCCAAATCAAATAGAATAAATGGGCAGTGATTGGCTCTGTATTCCTTCAAACGAGCTCTTGTTCTAAAAGTAAAATTTTCCCCAGTTTTAAAGGCATCTTTTGGTACCAAACTTTGATAGATGTATTTCTCTTCTTCCAAAGAGACTTTTGCTTCAACCAAATCCTTTTCAGCTATTGATAACTTGCTACCCTCAAAATTATTCCTTGTTGGTAGATAAGTCGGCAAGCTACTGAAGTTTGGAGATTTTACATAAAAAAACCAATCTCCTGTTGGGATTTTTACAGGCAAGGTTTTTATAATTTGATTATTGACTATGAGTTTAGCCGTGTGATGACCTGGTTCAAAATATATATCAGTCAAAGTATGGGCATTGGGATCTATTTTTACACGACGATTTATATCCCATGATTGTTGTATGAAAAAACTATCTCCTTGTATACTGCTTACATCATAATTAAAAACTACTGTATTTGGAAGACTATTTGAAGTTGTTTTGGTAAAGGAAAAGGTAGCTTCTTTTTGTGCAGTAGCAGTGTTGGATCTGAGCACATATACACATAATGAAATCATTAAAATGGAGGCAGCCAGGTAAGATGTTTTTTTCCAGTTTATGTCCAAGGGTGTTTTCTGTATTACTTGAATATTTGGTTTTGAATGCTGTTTGTATTCCTGCCAATTTTTATAACCGATGTAAGTGGCAAGCGCATTGAGCGTAGACACTTGTGGTGCTTTGGAAAACTGCCCTTTGAGCAACCTTTTAATAGTTGATACTGAAATTAATATTCCTGTTTTTTCGGCGATTTCCTCTGCCACTAAATTATAATCCCTATGGCTGATTGAAGATAAGTTTTCATACCCATTGGATATAAAAATTTGCTGCACACAGGCCATAACCATTTGTTGTTCTTCCATTCCCGGAATTTTGAGTAAAATTAATCAAAATATGACTCAAGCTACTTTTGAAAATTGATTGAACAACTTTGACTAACTTTTGATCAGGTGTATTTCTGCTGCAAATCTACCTTTAGATACTGTATTTCGCTATAACGAGAATAAGTGGATACAAGATTATGTAAACAAAATCATTAAAGGCAATGGTAAAAAAAGATCAAAAACAAAGTCTTACGGTAACCATATTACAAACAGGATTATTGGTTGGAACTTTGGATTTATTGGCAGCAATGATGTCCCAATATGTCAAAACTGGTCTTTTTGCCGAGAAAATGCTTTTGTACATAGCTGGTGGATTTCTTGGTTTGGAAAAATCAATGGCGGGAGGTTATGAAGTTGAAATGCTAGGATTATTTTTTCATTACTTTATAGCCACGTCCTTTACTGTGTTATTTTTTCTATTATATCCCAGATGGAAAATATTGTCGAGAAATGTTTATTTAATTGGAATGTTGTACAGTGCTTTTGTGAGTTTGTTTATGCGTTTATGTGTTTTACCATTGACACAATTGCCGAGTCTACCATTCATTCTTTCAAGGGCATTTACGGATTGGATGATCCTTGGTCTAGCCTTAGGTATTCCCATTTCTTTTTTTGCTTCACAATTTTATAAAGAAAACAAGTGAAAAAATCAATTACAATATGGTTGGATCTAGTGCCAAAAGGTAAATTTATTTTCCTATTTGGATTAATGGGCATTGGATTTTTGCAAATTTTAAGCTCAAGTTATTTACCTTTTTTTATTCCAAACACCGAAATACTCCCTCTGTGGACTGCTGCTACTTGGGGTATATTAATCGTTATATTTGTGCTGCTCCATTTTATGAAAAAGCCATTTCCTTATTTTGGTTTAATATTGTCTATCTTAATGTTGCTCATGACTTTTTGTTTACAATTGCCAGATTTAATAGTCAAGGAACCTTTTTGGAAAGACGTTATGAAATTAGGAGTATGGAACAATTTTTTGAAACTACTATCATTTTCAGGGGCATGTATGTTGATGGATGTACATTCAAATAAATACAAAAATATTAGTAGGGGTGTATTTGCTATCATGTTGATTGTTTTTGGAAATGAACATTTTCTGTTTGTGTCTTTCGCCATAACTTTATTTCCCGATTGGTTTCCATTTCCTGTTTTTTGGACAAAGCTAACTGGAGCCCTTCTTTTCCTTGGAGGTTTATGTTTGTTGATTAATTTCAGAGTACGTGAGGTTGGTTTATTGACAGCAATTATGATTTTTTCATGGGTATGGTTTATCCATTTGCCTTTGGTTATCAAAAACCCATTTGCAAATAATTACAATGAAATAATTAGCTTTTTTCAAGCAATTGCTTTTAGCGGTATCGCTTTGATGTTTGCACAAGAGGACTTAAAAAGTAAAAACTCATTAATCATTAACAATTAACAATTAATCTTTAACAATTATTCCCATTTCCAGATCAAGATTCTACTCTTCTTATTTCCTTGTTCCATTTCTATGATATCAACAGTTGCTACTTTGATGTCTATCAAGATTTTTATCAAAGGAGCAAGATTTTCATTTTTTGAAATGAGCGTAGAGAAATAAATAATTTGTGATTTGAAATAATAACTCTCTCGAATCATTCTTTCAACAAAAGAAAACTCTCCGCCAGCTGTCCATAATTCATTGGGTCGGCCTTGGAAGTTGAGTTTATCATTTTTGTAGGCCAGATTTTTTTGTTTGCGCATGCTTTGTTTGAGCGCCTCTTTTTGGGTAGCATGAAAGGGAGGATTGCAAATGGACAAATGAAAAGTTTCATCCTTGAGTATTATATTTTCAAATACTTTGGCCGGATTATTTTGCATTCTCAATTCAATTTTTTTGTCGAGAACTTTATTTGAATGCACGATGGCATGGGCATTGTCAAGTGATTTCTGATCGATATCGGAAGCAACAAATTTCCAATTAAATGCCCCAACTCCAATGATGGGATAAATTAAATTGCCACCTGTACCTATGTCTACAACTTTTATAGGAGCTTCGATTTTTTTTGAATTCAAAAAGTCACGCATTCTGTAAAGATATTCTGATCGAATGGGTACTCCTGGTACTAGGCTGTCCTTTGTAATGTCCCAGTTTTTGATACCGAAATATTTGATCAACATGGCTTTATTGAGGTGATAAACAGCATCTGGGTTTTGGAAATCGATGGAGAGTCCTTCACTTCTATTGGGAATGATGAGGGGCTTTAATTCTGGATGGCTTTCTGCAAGCGCTGTCATGTCATAAGGAGGCGCACTGACGTTTTCGGAGTGAAATCCAGTGGTATTGATGACATTTACTTTAGTGGGCATAATTTATTTTGATTTGGGTAAAGATACTCTATAGCTAGGCGGAAATTGATAACTTGATCTTTCGATTGATTTATTTTAGAAGAAAGGTCAAATAATTAAATGCTGGCATTTTTTCAAAGAGGTTTATATTTGTAAGATACAAACCTCCCTCACCGCTCCACGGAAGTGCATTTTTGGGAGGTTTTATGTTTTTATAAAATTGGCTTTTCTTAGAAATTATTACTTTTAATCAATAACCAAAATGGTGTTTTATGAAGCTATATTTAATGTTCGTGGTTTTATTTTTCTCTGCATATACACTTTCTAGCCAGGACATGGCCAATGTACACACAGAAAGAAATATTACTAAAGTCATTGTTGTGAGGCATGCTGAGAAAGCAGATGATGGTACCAAGGATCCTCCCTTAACCGCAGCTGGCAAAGAAAGAGCTACCAGATTGAATAAGATTCTTGCAGATTTTACAATCGATGCCTTATATGCAACACCTTTTAAAAGGACACAAGAGACATTAGCAGTGATTGCTGAAAGTAGAAAACTCGGTGTCAAGACTTATCAGCCCAATGACGCCAATTTTGCAAAGGATGTTTTGCAAGAAAACTTGGGTAAAATAATTGTTGTTGCTGGGCATTCAAATTCCTCACCTGCTTTGGTTAATAAGTTGATTGGCCAAGAAAAATATATGGCACTGGATGAGTCTGTTTATACTAAGCTTTGGGTGCTAACTTTCGTGGATGGTGTTTTTGTAAGTGATGATTTGTGGAATTATTGAGTTCCAAATAAAATAATTCCGACCAGAGGATATGTGCCGTTCCGCTGGAACTCTTGGCTATTTTTCTTTTATCGCCCATGAATTGAAATCCATGGTTACCATATTGGTCGAGCCTATGGCTCTGGTTTTATAATTATCCTTTTAGGATATTGAGCATGAGGCGCATCAACTAAGATATTGAAAACCGAAGAGGCAGCGCCTCGATCCATCTCGTAACCCAGGATTTCAATCCTGGGCATAACAAAAAAAAACAATTGAGTTCCATAGGAACGGTCCATATAAGAACGGAGAACTGACCACAAGGTAACATGTATCGTTTCGCCGGAACTCCCGGCTATTTCCTTTACACCCCCATGGACTGAAATCCGATGGCTCTATATTAATTTTTAGTTCTTCAAAAATAAGGAGTCTTTTCGACCTAAGTCATTTTATAAGTCAATTAACTTATGTGTTGACCACATTGACTTGTAGTTGACCACCAATAGCTTTTAAAACCTTCATGACTGTATCAAATTGAGGCTTAGAATCTTCTGACAATGATTTATATAAACTTGTTCTGCTAAGTCCCGTTTCCTCTGCAATTTTTGTCATTCCAATAGCTTTTGCCACATGACCTATTGCGGAAATTAAATCTGCATTAGTCCCTTCCTCCAATACAGTGTTTAAATATTCCACAATCATTTCTTTACTATCCAAATAATCAGCTATGTCAAATTTTGTTGCTTCCATTTTCACTTATTTATTCTTTTCCAGATTTCTTTTGCTTTCTTAATATCTTCGTTTTGGGTCGATTTGACGCCGCCGAGCAGCAAAATAATTAGTTTTTTGTCTTTTTCTTTTAGGTAAATCCGATAACCTTTGGCATAGTCAATTCTCAATTCAATTATTCCATCGCCAACTATTTTAAAATCGCCAAAATGTTCATCATTTTCCAGTTTTTGTATTCTGAAAAGTACTTTTGCTTTTGCTCTTAAGTCTGGCAATTTTTTCAACCACTTATCAAATTCGCTTGTCTTTTCTATATAATACATTTAGAAACTGTATCTACTCGGATACAAAAATAAACTTTTATAAGGAAACTTTCAATATTTTGAGCGAGTCAGATAAAAATAATGACTACCAAAGAAGCAGTTCCTCAAACGATGTACTGACGCAGGATTTTATTCCTAAAAAAAGCAATGGAAAAGGTGTGCGGTCTGTGATAACGGTCTATATAATAACTCTGAGCTGTTAATTAGTTAACATGTATCGTTCCGCTGGAACTCAGCCTATTTTCTTTTAACGCCCATGGATTGAAATCCATGGTAACTACATCGATCGAGCCGCTGGCTCTGGAATTAATAAAAAAAGGTTGTTTTTCAGAAAGTCAAATAAGATAGAGCGAAGCTATTATTTTGAAAAATCAGGGTCCAACTCCAAAAAAGAGGCAGCGCCTCGACCCATCTCGTAACTCAGGATTTTAATCCTGGGAAAAAAAACAAAAAAAAAATTGAGTTCCATAGGAACGGTCCATATAAAAACGGAGAACTGACCACAAGTTTACATGCGCCGTTCCGCTGGAACTCCAGGCAATTTTCTTTTTAACCCTCATGGATTGAAATCCATGGTTACTAATTGGTCGAGCCTATGGCTCTTTTTGCCTGATTAGGTATTTAAAATATTGAGAATTTTACAACAAATTTCTTGAGTAATTCCCATTTAATTCTGAGATGTTTACTTTTTATTTAATAGAATGAAATCCATAATTACTATCTACTTCAATACTATCGGGTGTATCAATTTAAATCAATAAAAATCAAAGAGGCAGCGCCTCGACCCATCTCGTAACGCAGGATTTTAATCCTGGGAAAAAACAATAAAAAACGTTTAAGTTCCATAGGAACGATCCATATAAAAACGGAGAACTGACCACAAGTTTACATGCACCATTCCGCTGGAACTCCAGACTATTTTCTTTTAACGCCCATGGATTGAAATTCATGGTTAATACATGAGTCGAGCCTATCGCTCTATTTTAATTTCAGAGTTGACCAACTGACTACTTTCATATTCCTTCAAATAAGCTTGCAATTCCTCCAAAGTAAATCTATTCAATTGTTCTGGTTTGAGAAAAAGGGATAATTGGTCACCTTCCTGCAAGAAAATAGCAGGTAATTCATCTTTGCGTTTAAATTCGTTTTCCCACTCATCTTTGTGTAAAAACCGCATTGGGACGGTATACTCGCTCTTGAAATTTTTCCACTCTTCTCGAATCTTAAAAGTACCATAAGTAGTTGCACAAAGACTACACGGATAGGTAGATGGCGACACAATTTTATGCAAAATATCGAGATACAAATTTACTTTTCCCGAGTTCGCATTGTAAACAAAAATTAATGTATTCATGATCAGATTATTTAAAAATGGCCATGTCCACATTGTGATAACCGACATGGCCTATAATTTATTTTTGAATTATTTTTCCCACCAGCACTTGCTATTGATGGTATTACCACCGATTTGAGTAGCAGCTCTTTCGAAATTTGTTTTATTGGTGGCTTGCTCTGATTCTGGATATAAATAACGCACAGGATAAATATCATCGTTGAGATTATCAGGACCTGGTGTCAAAGCAGGAATTCCTGTGCGTCTTACTTCAAACCAAGCTTCGTGGCCAATGTTGACTAAAGAAAACCATTTTTGTGTCAAGATTTTTTTCAGATCATCGCTCCCATCCAAAGCTACTGTTGCCTGGCTCAGATAATCTGCAGGCAAATTGGTTTTATAATATTCAAAACTGGCTTTGATTCCCGCTTCGTAATAAACTTTTGCGTCCCCCGTGATATATCCCTTGGTTGCTGCCTCTGCCAGTGCAAATTGGAGTTCGGCATATTGCATAAACTGACCACTGACGCCATTGGGTACATCCCTGAAAATAGATCCAAATAATGAAATGTCATTGAGGTTGGTCCCTGCAGCACTGATGGTTTCTCTATTTTGCCCGCTTAGCAATCCTTTAAAGGCAGGAGCTCCGTCTGTGACACTTTTTGCAGTAGGTTTATAAATGACCATCATGCGTGGATCATTCCAACTTTTCAAAATGGTCTCAGCAGTTTTGGTCATGCGGTGTTCTTGGTACAAACCCAAAGCTGCCTGAAACATTGGAAACTGATTTGGATCAGAAGTTAAAAACGGTAGTTGAGCATTGTCAGCATTGGAACGCATCAATTTAGCTGAGGAAGCAAGTGCCTGGAGTTCTGAAAAATTTGTCAATCTTTTACTGATCCTAAGCAAATACCTGACCTTTAGAGAATTGGCAAATCGTACCCATTTATCCAAATTATTATTAAACATCACATCGCCTTGGATGCTGAATGTTGTTTTTTCAAGCGTTGCTGCAGCCCTTGTCAAAACGGCTAGAATACCCGTTTGAGGATCAGTATAAATGCTTTCTTGAGTATCGTAAATGGGTGTGTAATTTCCCTGTTTGGCTTGTAAGGTCTGGGTGTAAGGAACATCTCCCCACATATCCGTCAATTGTGAGTATAAATAGCTGGCCATGATGTCACCCACTGCATTGTAAGCTTCATTGGTTGCTCCATTTTCTCGTATCGATTGTATGTCTAAAAGCAATCCAAAAATGGTATTCCAGTAATTGGCGTTAGTGCCCATTTCATATCGATCAATTCTTTCAAATTCAACACTCGCGGCAAACTGTGCCAAATAATTTGACAATCTAAAACCTTGTTCGTAGGCGCTCCTGTCAGCGGCAATTGAAATAACATTAGTCAATAAAAATTGAGGTCCTATATCCTCGGGGGCATTGGGATTGGAATTGATGCTTTCAAAATCCTTAGTGCAAGAAAGAGTCAGCATACTGATGGTTATAAAACTTATGATAATTTTTTTCATCGTAATTTATTTTGTTGGAATCTCTTGCTTCCGTTAAAACTGTGTTTTCAAACTAAATCCAAAACTGCGAGCAGAAGGGTAGGACATGTCTTCAACTCCATACGTCAAATTTCTACCTTCCAAAGAATTTAATTCAGGATCAAAATGTGGATTCTCTGTCCAAAGGAAAAGGTTGCTACCTATCACTCCCAATTTGATGTCTTCAAATCCAATCTTTTTCACCATTTTTTCTGGAAGGGCATAGTACAAACTCACTTGTCTCAATTTCACATAAGATGCGTCGTACAAAGCACTGGCTTCATTGCCACGATCAAAGTAGTTGTTATAATACTGACTGGCAGGAACAGACTTGGTATTAGGAACATAATTAGGAGCCTCGGCAGTGCCAATATTCGTCACTCCATCACCAATAACACCACCATCTCTACCGATCAAAGTTTCTTCGAGCACTCCAGAGGTGCTGCCCAATGCTTTGGTTCTGGAAACTATGGTGCCACCTTGCCTCCAGTCAAATAACACATTCATAGAAATGCCTTTGTATCTAAATTCATTTCCAAAACCCACAGCAAAATCAGGATTATAATTTCCCAAAAGCCGGAGATTACCATCTTGAACGGGCAAACCATTTGCATTAAACAAAGTTTTCCCATCTACTTGTACAAACCCCGTTCCATACATATCACCCACTCGGCCATTTTCTTTGGCGATATAAAACACAGTATTAGATCCACCAGCACCCAGAAATACTGCCGCAAAACCTGTCACGTATTGATTAACACCTTCAGGTAACTTGGTCACTACACTGCGATAAGTTGAGTAATTGATGGAAGTAAGCCATTCAAATGATCGTAATTTGATCACATTTGCCCTAATGGAAGTTTCAATCCCACGGCTTCTTACCTCACCACCATTTTCAATCAAATTGGTAAATCCACCTGCCGACGATATCGGGCGACCAATGATCTGATTTATACTCGTATTTTGGTAAGCGGAGGCATTGATTTGCAATCTATCTTTCAAAAACCAGACTTCCAAACCTCCTTCCAATGCATTTAAACGCTCTGGTTTGAGATTGGCATTTTTGAGTACAGTTTCATTCGTTACTCTAAAATTGGGTCCATAATTTTGATTGAATCTGAAGGTATTGTTGAGTTGAAAGGGATCGGTATCATTTCCCACACTTGATACATTCACACTGGCCTTGAGGTAAGTCATATATTCTGGAAGATCAAACATGCTGGAAGCCACATAACTCAAACCGGCAGAATAATAAGCAAATGAATTATTGTTACTTGGCAGTGTGCTACTCCAATCATTGCGCAAAGTGAAATCAAAATATAAGGATGATTTATAGCTCAGGTTTCCAATGCCATAAACACTGTTGATTCTTTTATTGAATTTTTGGCTACTTGCTCTCAGTGGAGACCTTGTATTGGCCAAAGCATAAACACCCGGTACAGCCAATTGATAAGCTTCTGTATATTGATAATCGAGGTGTTGGTCAAATCGATTTCCGCCCACAGATAATCCATATCTCCAATCGCTGCCGAAATCATCGCGATAACTCAATAAAAAATCGGTATTTAGTTCTCGGAAGCCAATTTTGTCTTCTCTATACCCTCCAAATGGTCTCCTGTTGGTACTAAAAGCACGTCTGAAATATCTACCATCATTGTATGTGTCAATGCCATTTCTTACCCGAAGATTGAGCTTTGGTGTGAATTCATAAGTCAATGCCACATTACCCAATATTCTATTTTTATTGAATGAATTGGTATTTTCGTTGAGGGTCAAATAAGGATTAGTCAACCATAAATAATTAATATCATAACGTTGTATACCTTCCTGACCCGCCTGCCAATAATTTTTGAATTGTTCGATGTCTGTCTGTCTACCTGTCCAGTTAAATCCATACATGACATTTTCATACCCATAACCCAGGTTTGGTCGATTATCACTTCTAGAATTCACAAAATTGGCAAAGCCATCCAATCTGAATTTATTGGTAATGCGTTGGTCAATGCTCAGTGCAAAGCCATCTCTTTTTAAGTCTGTATTGGGTAAGATGCCTTTGTTTCTCAAATTGCTATAGGAAACCCTGAGGCTGCCATTGTCACCTGCACTGCTTATTGCAAAATTGTTTTGAGAGGTGACACCAGTTTCAAAAAAGTTGCGCACATTGTTTGGTCTGGATATCCAAGGCGTTGGTGTTATCTCGGTAAATGATCCATTTGCCAAGGTTCTTGCAATGACATCGCCACCACGTACCATGCTACCATTTGCACCTACAGAAGGACTGTCAAATTGTTTGACCAGTAAGCCTTCGTCGAGCTTTGGTCCATAACTACTTATTCCACCATCATTCATACCTGCTCCTGTTCCATTTTGGAAACTGTAGATACCATTGGATCCGCCGCCATATACATCTTGATAGTCTGGAAGTGTAAGAAGTTTGTCAAATGTCATCGAATTGCTAGTGGAAATACCCAAGCCTTTCTTTTGACGGCCCCTTTTTGTAGTGATGAGAATGACGCCATTTGCAGCTCTTGTACCATAAATTGCCGCAGAACCTGGTCCCTTGAGTACACTGATTGAAGCCATATCATCTGGGCTCAATTCCGCTGATCCATTACCAAAATCAACTTCTTGCATATTGCCCCCATCGTTGATCAAGTCGCTTGCCACCAGATCATTGCTGATGGGAACGCCATCTACCACAAATAAAGGTTGATTGTTGCCACTTAAAGAATTTTCTCCCCTGATGATGATCCTAGCAGAAGACCCAACCCCAGAAGAGCCATTGGTGATCTGTACACCAGCAACTTGACCTGCCAAACTATTGACCACATTGGTAAGCGGCACATCTGTAAGTGCTTTGCTATCAATTTTGGCAACTGCTGAAGATAGGGATTGTCTTTCTCTTTGTATGCCAAGAGCAGTGACAACAACTTCGTCCAATTTCACGCTACTTCCTTCTAAAATAATGAGGGCGGGAAGTTTACCGTCCTCAACGCTGACTTCCATCACAGACAATCCGATAGAGGTAATGGTTATTTTGAAATCTTTAGATCCGGTTTCTAACACAAAAACACCTTCATCATTCGTGAACGCATAGTGGTCTGTACCATTTTCATTTACAGTCGCCCCAACAACGGCTTCATTGTTGCTATCCATCACTTTGGAAGTATAGACACCTTGACCAGTGACTATGCCTGCAATGAGTAGTAACAGATATGTAATTGTTATTTTCATAAAACGTTGTTTAATATTTTAATTTTTAAATCTTGATTTTTTGATCTCCAAATTTTAAACCTAATACATTCGCACGGAATGCTTTCAATTGTTTTTGAACTGACAAAAATGGAAATCCGATCATTGGTTGCCCCAGAAAAAGGCCATACTTTTATCCGAGAGGTAAAGCTGGTGGAGGACGCAGAAATTGAAAACTTGAAAGAAAAATAGATTTTATTTTTGGCGTAATATCTTGAGGAATATCCACAAACCAACAAAGTATTTGGTCCACTCCAATTGCAAAAATGGAACTTGGTTTTGATCGGATATAGGTTTTTATTGACTGGTAGTTATCAATGTCCACCAGGGTTTGTAAACAAATAACTTGAAGACCCAAGCCTTCAGCCATGGTTGTCAATCCAACATGCACTTTTTGAGAATTCCAAGGAATTGTGCCAAATAAAGTGCTATCGAAGTTTCTCTCGTGAACGCCAATCAAATAATCTCCGCCATCGAGTGTTGGTCCTAGAACCAAGGATTGGTGATCAAGTTGTGTGATCGCAGTCGCAATGTGAGCAGTGGTGAGATCAGGACAATCGTTGCCAATGGCGATTACTTTTTCATAACCTTGGTCAAATAATTGTAAAAAAGCATTGGTAAATCTTTCTCCAAATGAATGCCCTTTTTGTTCTTTTTCTCCAATCCAAATCACATCGACTTTGGAGTTTTTGACCGTTTTTTTGGTTAATTGAATGAGCAGTTCAAAAGTTCTTTTATTGGTACGATTTTGATAGCGACCAAACATATTTTTCCTTCCTTTCTCTTCATGAGCAGAAAGTGAAAAAACCAAAATGGCGGTATGTTTGCGCTCAATATTCATTACAATGTTACACTTGTGTTTGAAATAACTTCCAATGGAAACTTGGGTGCTAATTTTTGAATGTCATAATGTTTGGTAAAAAATTCATCACACCACAAACAAATATTTTTCAACTCAATGGCTCTTTTCAATCCCTCTTGCTCTGAGATACCCAAGCTTTCACCCATTGCATATGCTTCGCCATCATTGAGTTTTCTCATCACTTCAGACTTTGAAGCGCGGTTTAATACATCTGCTATCTTTTCCTTTCTGGCGTCTCCCAAGGGTTGAGCAGTTCCTGGACAACAAGGATTGATTTTCCAAAGTTGAATAGATATCTCTTGCATCAAATCGAGGGCATCATTGCCCAAAAAAGCAATAGCACCGGAAGGAATGGCGCAAAAATTATGCATGCCATTTTGTTTCCAAATATTATTTTCCATTGAGCGGCCTCGAGCCCAGTTACCTCCCAGCCACATATCTTCTGTTGAACCAAAGAATCCATAAGTCAATACGTCGCGCCGCGTATTTTGTAGATCAGTTTTAGTAAGCATGGGTTGACCTTCGGTATACACGATGCCTTGGTCTTCAAAAATACTGGCCAGAACGTCTTTTCTTTCTCCTTGATTTTTATGATATCTGTCGATGCTTGCAATAGAAAATCGATCAATTCCCCGAATAATTAAATCCTGTAAAATGGTTGGAGTCAGCAAATCACCATTGAATTGCAGAGCTATGTACAGTTTGTTGTCGTATTTTTCTTGTAGTCGTTCTAAGATTTTATAAAGCAATTTTCGGTCAGCCAAAGGTTCTCCACCACTGAGAGTGATGCGTTGTAACTGGTCGGGGAGATTGTCAATGATGGACATACAATCCTCTTCAGAAATGCGCTCTCCGTGTGGACCACTGTTATTGTAACAATGCATGCACTCATCATTACACAGTTGAGTGAAGACCCAATATATTCTTTCATAATTGTTGAATTGGTTGTCCATGCTTTTCTTATTTATGATATAAGCGTTTCTCTTGCAAATTCCAATAATGCTTTTCTTTTACCCAAATCAATATTCAGAGGCAACTGTGCTAAACCCAAAATTCGTCTCAGAATTTCAGTTGCCGTAAATTTTGCGCGTAAGTCATCATCAATTGCAACTTTGCTATTGTATTGATTGATGGCCTGCTCTATTAGTACATACGGTTGATCTGCCATCATCAGATGTGCAATGGTAACACCTATTTCAAATTCGGGTAAACCAAAAAAGCAAAATTCGGGATCTATGATTCGAATTCCTTGATTGGTCTGGAGCCAACT
>JAKQLF010000105.1 GCA_029567325.1 Bacteroidota bacterium
TGCCCAGGAAATAGAATGCTTAGAAGAACTAAATGAACAAATGGAAGGAAGTACGCAAAAGCAACAAAATCCTTATCCTAAACAAAAACTAGCATGGGCTACGTGGATAATCGCCAGACTAGCTGGTTGGAAAGAGTTTTACAACGTCAAAAGGCCTCCTGGAAATAAAACAATAATAGAGGGTTTGGATAAATTTGATGGCATAATGATAGGGTACAACATATTTAGAAAAAAAGATGTGTCCTAACCTCAGGCTTCGAGCCACGAGCTGACGAGGTTGCACAGGTTTCAGCCAGTTCAGAGGTGTCAGCTCTCAGTTTTCAGCGATCGCATTTGCGTCCGAAGGACATTGCTCCATGCTTCAGCATGGAATTGCGCCGAAGGTTTTGCGTCCGTAGGACATTGTTAAAAAGAAAAAGTCCCAAAACACATTTGCCCCGGGACTTTTTTTGTTTGTGCTAAAGATTATTACGTTCGAATGACGAATATATATACATAGATACCTTGTTGGCCAAATCCGTTGCCTGAGCCCAAGAAAAAAATCAAATTATTTTTCATGAATATTAAAATCAGGTGCTTTGTTGCTGACAATGCTTATTTTGCGAGCCAAACAATGGATCAACTGCCAAAGTGAAAAAGGTATTTTTATTCAATAGCATCATCCTACTTCTGACCAATTTTGTGGTGCGACCGCTTTATCTTTTTGGGGTGGAGATGAAAATCCAAAATACGGTAGGGGCGGAGGAATATGGTTTATACTTTTTGGTATTTGACTTTGTGTTTTTATTCATTGCCATCAATGATCCAGGACTTCAGGCATATTCTTCCAGAATTTTATCAGCCGAGAGAAGTCAGCTCAAAAATATATTCAGGGGTATTCTAGGGGCAAAAATCATCTTGTCACTCCTTTTTATCATGGTCGCTGTACTTGGGGGTTTATTTTTTGGTTATGATGAAAGAAAGTTGAAGCTCATTCTGTTGGTATCTTCAGGATTGGTTTTGAGCAGTACTTTTTTATTATTTAGGTCGGCCATCGCCGGTGCAGGGAAGTATACAGTAGATAGTTGGATTTCTGCATTGGATCGACTACTCATGATTTTCATTTTAGGAGCGTTAGTTTGGTTTCCTTTTTCGGGATTTGCCATTTCCATAGAATCAATGGTCATTGTGCAGTTGGTCTGTTACCTCATTGCGAATTTGGTTTGTGTGGCAATATTATTTAAACACCACTTACTAGCTCTTCCCAAAATAGAATGGCATTCATTAAAAAAAATAATCCTGTCAACTTTGCCTTTTGCTGGCGTGATTTTATTCACTACCATCTGCAATAGAATTGATGTTGTCATGCTCAACGAACTGTTACCCGAGCAAGAAGCTTTGTTTCAATCAGGTATTTATGCGGCAGGATATCGCTTTTTGGATGCCGCCAATATGATGGGTTATCTTTTTGGAGCACTTTTGGTTCCTATTTATGCCAATGAATTGAGCAATGGAAAATCTATCAACGAACTATTTAATTTGGCCTTTAGGATATTGCTTGTATTAAGTATTTGCGTGGGTATTGCAGCTATATCCTACAGCACAGAGATCTTTCAACTTTGTTATACCGCACAATATTCGACTCACAGCAACATCATGAGTCCATTGATGCTCAGCCTCGTTCCCATCACCCTTACCAATGTTTTTGGCTCTTTGATTCTTGCGACTGGCAAACTCAAGTATTTAAATTATGTTTTGCTGATTGGCATTGGCATCAACGTGACACTCAATTATTTTGTCATCCCTAAGTACGGGGCGATCGGTTCTGCTTACACAACATTTTTGACGGAATTATTTCTGATTGGTGGGTCTTATTATTTGGTCAAATTACTCACCTCAGCCTCAGTGGATAAAAAGACATTATACAAAAGTTTGTTATTCATCGCTTTAACATTGGCTTTGGGTGTCGCCTTTCTTTTTTTACCCTTCCATTGGTTATTTGAAATGGTGTTATTGATAATCTTCAGTCTGGGAATTGCCGTAGGAATTAAGCTCTTTGATGTTGTTGAATTAAAATCTTTGTTCATTAAAGAGAAATTGTGAAGATTGTATAAAAACAAGGTTAACCCTTCATAAAAACTCTTCACTAACACCCAAAAACTGGCCATATATCCTTATTTTTGCGGACAAATCAAAAAAATGACAACGTTTAGAAAAGAAAAAGACAGCATGGGTTACATAGACGTCCCTGCAGACAAATATTGGGCGGCTCAAACTCAACGTTCAAGTGAAAATTTCAAAATCGGTGGCCAGACTATGCCATCTGAAATCATAAAGGCTTTCGCAATTTTGAAAAAAGCAGCAGCTTTGACCAACAGGGATTTAGGAGTGTTGAATGCAACTAAAGCAGAATTAATTGGCCAAGTTTGTGATGAAATAACAGACGGTAAATTGGACGACCAGTTTCCTTTGGTAGTTTGGCAAACGGGAAGTGGTACACAATCCAACATGAATGTCAATGAAGTGGTAGCCAATAGAGGACACGTGTTACAAGGAGGTCATTTACTGGACGAGAAAAAATTTCTTCACCCCAATGATGACGTCAATAAAAGCCAGTCTTCCAATGATACTTTCCCGACGGCAATGAACATCGCAGCTTATAAAATTCTTGTCGATGTGACCATTCCAGGATTGGAAGTTTTGCAAGCAACTTTGGATGCAAAAGCTAAAAAATTCATGGAAGTTGTAAAGATAGGTCGTACGCATTTCATGGATGCAACCCCACTCACACTAGGGCAAGAATTGAGTGGGTTTGCAGCTCAATTGGCTTACGGAATCAAAGCCATTAAAAATACCCTGCCACATTTGGCAGAATTGGCACTTGGAGGTACAGCAGTGGGTACAGGGCTCAACACACCCAAAGGTT
This sequence comes from Bacteroidota bacterium, assembly GCA_029567325.1. Taxonomy (GTDB): domain Bacteria; phylum Bacteroidota; class Bacteroidia; order Chitinophagales; family Saprospiraceae; genus JADKBO01. The sequence continues at coordinate 2,906 of JAKQLF010000105.1, forward strand.
ATGACACACTTGTTGCACAATACATTGCATCACTTACAGGATTGCCTTTCGTAACCGCTCCCAATAAATTTGAGGCTTTGGCAACACACGATGCCATCGTAGAAGCGCACGGCGCATTGAAAACGGTTGCAGTTTCTTTGATGAAAATTGGTAACGACGTACGTATGTTGGCCTCGGGCCCAAGATGCGGTATTGGCGAAATCACCATTCCAGAAAATGAACCAGGATCTTCTATCATGCCGGGAAAAGTCAACCCAACTCAGTCAGAAGCCTTGACGATGGCCATGGCGCAAGTGATGGGCAATGACGTCGCCATCAATATTGGAGGCATGACTGGACAATTTCAACTTAATGTTTTCAAACCTGTGATCATTTACAACTTTTTGATTTCGGCAAGATTGATTGGAGAGGCTTGCGTAAGTTTTAATGAACATTGCGCTGTAGGTATTGAAGCCAATTTGCCTAGAATCAAACAGAATCTAGATAACTCTTTGATGTTGGTTACTGCTCTTAATACAAAAATTGGATACGATAAAGCGGCGGAGATTGCAAAAAAGGCGCATAAAGAACATAAAACGCTCAAACAAGCGGCATTGGATCTTGCTTATCTTACGTCTGAGGAATTTGACGAATGGGTCAAACCTGAGGATATGGTATCTTCACTTTCGTAAAACTTTACTTATATTTAGGCGTTCTACTTACATAAAGTAAACATTTAATCACTTAAAAAATAAAAAATATTATGGCTTTTACACTTCCGGAATTGGGATACGCATATGACGCAATAGAACCCAATATCGATGCGAAAACAATGGAAATCCATCACACTAAGCACCACCAAGCATACATTAACAATCTCAATAATGCCATTGCTGGTACACCTCTTGAAGGAAAATCTATAGAAGATATTTGTAAAGAAATGGACATGGCCAACATGCCGGTGAGAAACAACGGCGGTGGTCACTACAATCACTCTCTTTTTTGGGAAATTTTAAATCCAAGTGATAAAGGAATTTTGAGCGGCGCTTTGCTTGAAGCAATCAATGCAGCATACGGTTCTAAAGAAGGTTTTGAAGAAAAATTTGCTGCGGCAGCTACCACCAGATTTGGTTCAGGTTGGGCTTGGTTGTGTGTGCACCCAGGTGGAAAAGTAGAAATTTGTTCTAGTCCTAATCAAGATAATCCTTTGATGCCAGGTGTGGGCTGTGGCGGTACACCAATTCTTGGAATTGATGTTTGGGAACACGCTTATTACCTCAATTACCAAAACAGAAGACCTGATTACATAAAGGCCTTTATGTCGGCAATCAATTGGAATGTTGTAGAAAAAAAATACGCTGCTGCGCTTTAGCCCCCGTGGCCCCCAGGATGGGGGGCTGTCACCAAATAGAGGTGACAGTTCACGAGGTTGGTCCTAAAAAGTGTGGAGCTGTGCTCCTACAAAGTGTGAGGAGCCGTGCTCATACAAAGTGTAGGAGTTAAAAAAATATTAAAATGGGGAGGTTCAATCATAATTGGACCTCCCCTTCGTTTTATCGCTTGTGAGGCTAGCTTTTTTAATTTCAATGCTGTTTTGCACTTTATTTTTGAAGGCGCAGGAAAATGTTGTGGTGTTTGCTAAATACGACGACATGAGTCGTCAGTTTTTGAAAAATAATGATACGCTTTATGTGGTCAATTTTTGGGCCACTTGGTGTAAACCTTGTGTTGCTGAACTTCCATTTTTTCTGGAAGCAGAGCAGTTTTACAAAAGTGAAAAAGTGAAATTTCTGCTCGTCAGTCTGGATTTTTCTGATCAGCTAGAAAAAAGAGTGGAGCCTTTTATCGCCAAGAATAACATAAAAAGTACGTGTTTTTTGTTGGCCGATCAAGATGCGAATGGATGGATACCAAAAGTGGATGCTGATTGGTCAGGTGCTATTCCAGCTTCTGCGATTTTTAAAAATGGTAAAAAAGTGCATTTTACAGAAGGCAATTTTGAATCAACTTCAGATCTTAAAAAATTAATTAACAATCATTTATAAATCTCAAATTATACAAATATGAAACAATTTCTTTTTTTAGCGGTGCTTTTCTTTGGCATGTCTTTCTCAGGAACTAAACCGATGGGTTATGGTGTAGGAGATCAGGCAGCAGATTTCAAATTGAAAAATGTAGACGGCAAAATGGTTTCTTTGAGTGATTTCAAAGATGCGAAAGGATACATTGTCGTATTTACCTGCAACCATTGCCCTTATGCAATGAAATACGAAGATAGAATCATTGCTTTGAATGCAAAATATGCACCTCTGGGATATCCAGTCATTGCCATCAATCCAAATGATCCGATTTCAAATCCAGATGACAATTTTGATGCGATGAAAGAAAGGGTGAAAGAAAAAAGCATTTCTTACCCTTACTTGGTAGACAGTGGTTCGATCTACGCTCAATATGGAGCAACCAGAACTCCGCATGTTTTTCTTTTGGACAAAGCAAAAGTTGTACAATACATAGGAGCCATTGATGATAATGCAATGGAGCCAAGCAGCGTGAAAGCTAAATTTTTGGAAGAAGCTATCGCTGATTTGCAAGCTGGTAGAAAGGTGAAGGTGGCAACTACAAAGGCGGTGGGTTGTTCTATTAAGGCAAAAGCATAAGTTTACTAGATTGGCTTTAAAATAGTCAAGAAATAAAAAGAAGAAGGGGGCGAGAGCCCCTTTTTTGTTTGTGGGCGGATTAAATTTAATTAATGCAATTTAGAATCATATAAAGCTAGTATCCTAAATAATTACTGGGCTATCAACTTTAGCAAAAAGCTTTTCAAATAAGATTAGTGGAATTAAAGCCATCACTGCCCCACCCAAACTGTCCCCCTAAAATTCCGCTCACCCTCTATGGCCTTGTTTGTTTTGATCAAATAGGTGTAAACCTGGTGGAGGTGTGTAGCATTGGCTTCCCAACATGCTCCCCTACCCCTGCCTTGGTAGATCAAATTGCCCCATCTATCATAGATAAATAAACTGGCGTCGCGCAGACAGGAGTTGATGGGCATACAAAAAGCGTGATTGTTTGGAGATGAAAGGGAAAGGATATTGGGCATGGTGGGGTGACAAAAATCTTCAACATCAATGATCATACAACTTTCAGACTTGCAGCCAAGATTGTCGGCGGTGGCACAGTATCTGGTGATATCGTCTGGTGTTGCGATGGTTTGGGTGCATTGAATACAACTCAAGTTTTTGCCTGATTGCCATGTAATCACTCCTTCACTCTTTGCTTCTAACAATAATGAACTGCCCAATTTGATGGTGGTGTCTGGCGTAAGCTCTATGACTGGTTTTGGAATGGCGATGATGAATTTTTTTACTTCCGTAATACAACCATCTGAAATGGCTTCCACCGTAAAAAAAGCAGATTCTTGAAACTGAACTTGCACAAATGGACTCGCCAACCTACCTCTTTGCAAATAAACACTTCCTATGTCAGTTGTAATTTCTAAGTTGATGAGGTCTAGTTCACACACGGTGTCAATATCTGGCTTGATCTTCAAAATTGGTTTGGGCAAAATGGCAATGGTAAAAGTCGTATCCCCCAAACAGTTGTTGGTATCAAGGCCCGCTAATTTTATAGAAGTGCTGCCAACTAACATATTTGATAAAAAAACTTCCGGCCCATTGCCCAATATCTGGCCATTATTTGTTTGCCAGGTCCAATCCATACCATTGCTGGCTTTCAAATTGGCGGTATCACCTACACAAATTTTACTAGGAGTTTGTACTTTAAAACTGGGTCGGTCCAAAACCGTAACATCAACCAACAATGTATCAAAGACATCGCCATTTTTACCTACAACTTGATAGGTACCAGCCATCATTGGTGAAGCCTTTGCTAAACTGATTACACTGTCTTGGCTCACAAAAGCTGATGGTCCGCTCCACTCGTAAGACTCGGCACCAGTAACTCTTAAAAGTATTTCTGCTCCACGACAGACGGGGGAATTGGATATTACACTCAAGGAACTCTGGTTGATACTTCTTACCTCTTGGCTACAGAGGATCGTAGTCATCATAAAGATTAAGTAGAGAAATATGAGATTGCGCTTGGACATTAAATTATTGGATTCATTCTTAAAGATACAATACACATTGTTTATAAAACGCACGTGAGGTGCAAATTGTCTTGTGCGAGATTTTTCAAAATTCAATGCATGGATCGATTTTGATTATGCCTGGAATCAATCATATTTATCTTAAGTCAACATTGT
>JAKQLF010000111.1 GCA_029567325.1 Bacteroidota bacterium
AAAAGTGGCAGGAAATAATATTCCACTCACCAGATATATCAATCCAACTGATTTGCTCGATAATAGTAAAAATACCATTGTTTATGAACAGGACGCGGCACTGCAACGCAAAATGTTTGAAATATTTAGTACCGGTACATCTACAGATGTAGCATCATCAAAATTGCATAGTTTACTTTGCTGTCTTCCGTTCGTAGAGGCACCAAACCTTGGATATGACAATTTATTTAGAATAATCATCATGCAATTTATAGATGCTTATAATTTTGACGTTAGAGCTATCAAAAAATCATGTGTTCATATTGTAAACAAGGACAATAAAATAATACCTTTCGAGACCATGAACCTGTTTTATAGAGATGACAAAAAGGAATATTTAGAAATACTCAAAGCACAAGCAATTTAAACTTTTGACAAATGGAAGTAATATTCATAGTCTTATTAATAATATTGGTTATCGGTTTTTGGTTGACACCATTGATTTTGATAATATTAGGTTTGACCAGATTAAAGTCAAGGCCTGAAAATGCAAAAAAACTGTTCATAATATCTGGTATCATGATATTAGTTGGTGTAGGCTTTTGTGGGGTTTTGTTATCTTGAAAAATGAAGAAACAACGATTGCTGGCATGTTGATTTCTATAGAATTCATTGAGCTAATTTGGCAAGAATAAGAAAGTATTTTCAACCTTCAAATGACATTCATAAAGAATTTGTACCTGAATAAAAAGATGTTTAAACAGTATATACCAATTTGACAAAAAAAATAGATGCTAAATAATCAAAAATGGGCTCAAATCAAGTATCAATTTATTTTAGTTTAAGTGCCTTAGCGCTACTAATTTTAAGTGGAATAACTGCTGTATTCTTAAAAAATGCTGCAATAGACATAACAATACATGACACCTATTTGGTAATTGCGCATTATCATATCTTAATTTTAATATCGGTATTTTTTGGAATATGGGCTCTAGCGTATTACATAACTCCTAAAATATTAAGGATCAGCCTGAACAAAACATGGAGTCAAATCCATTTTTGGTCAACACTTATCGGTTTTTTAATTCTTGTAATTTCAATTCAATCAGAGAAAATGTCAATGTCGCCAAGACGCTATTATAGTTTTGATTCTTACAGACAATTTGACTATCTTAATGTAACAATTACTATTGTTGCAATTTTACTTTTGGCAAGCCAGCTTATCTATTTCTTCAATGTTATTTATGGTTTAATGAAGAAACGAAATTAGAAAACCTTTTAAAAATTAATAGAATAATCATATAACTACTTTTTCAAAGCCTTCAAATTTGGAGCCGCACTGATATAAGAAGAAGCCATCTGAATAGGGCCATTTATATACCGAGGATAATTTGGGTAAGAACACAAAAGGTATCCTTTCACGTTTTTATCCGTTCCAATTTTTCCACTTTCATCAACTACCAAAGTTTTGGCCGGCGCTTGCTTTTGCTCAACCCACGAAACTAGCAGATCAATATTATTATCCTGGCTTGGTCGGGGGTGATTTCTTACTTCAACTGTTTCTCCCAAACCATTCACTGCATAACTTTTCCCAGCTAATCCGTGTCCACCTTGAGGTACAACAAACAGTCTTGCAAAATCATCGATTTTTTTCTTGCCCATCTTATCAATGAGCGATTGGTAATAATCGAGTTGGGCACCATCGGATGCGAGATTATCCATGGTACCAATTGTCATGATAATTTTGCCACCTCTTTTATAAAAAGCTGACAAATCAGGGTTTGTAGCATCCATCCATTTAGAAATTTCTTCCCGTCGTTTGTTGAGCGCACCGCCTTCCACATAATCCAACGGATTGGCCTTAAGATCCTGCATGAGGAAGCCCGTAACACCAGCAACGCCCAAATGACGGTGCATTGGAGCATTTTCAGCTGCTCCTTCCTGTCCTTTAAAGCGGTTACCTTCTATCAAACCCATTTCATTGGGTCCGGTACTTGGAAGCCACATACCAAAAGATTTAACCCCATTAGCAAGTGGTGTTTTAAATTTATAGGGGCTGTACACAAACTCCAATGTTTTTATTTGTCCATCGGTTAGCTTTGCCGCAGCCGAGGCATCATCTGGTGCAGGATCAGTACTTCCTGACCTCAATCTTGCCCATGGGTCTTTAGGACCATATTTATCTTTGACATTAAAGACAGCTCTGGCCGCCATATAATTATTGATGATTCCATCAGCTAAGCCATCAAGTGTGTCGCTTTGACGTAGGAATTCTGTGGCTATGGTTTTTACTTTTTTTGGAGTCACCCAATTGGCTAGAGGTTTTTCCTGTATCCGAATCAATTCAGGTGCTAACATCAGTGTTGAAAAATTAACGATGGGTACGCTGGAAATTATGCCGTCGTAGTCTGCAGGATAACGCTGAGCTACCGTGAGAGCTTCTCTTCCTCCTTGTGAATTTCCAACGTAGTAGTTATAAGTAGGTTTCTTCCCATAGACTCTTTCCATGATGACCATTGCTGCATCATGCGTCTTTTTCATTTGCATATAAGATAGGTTACGCACTGCTTCCTCATGAAGCGTCCATGCATCTCCTGGTTGAGGCCCTGTAGGTAAAGCTGGACCTTGATTTCCTCTTGGACCCATTCCGCCTTGGTGCCCACTATCGCTACCATATTGTGCAAAACCCTTGTTGAGTAAGGTCGGGTTTGGATTGGAGGTAATCATGCCATTCATACCTCCGCCACCTTCCTGCATGCCGCGTAGAGACCAGTTAGCTGGCAATACTACACGGAAGTTGATGGGCCATCCATTTGGATCAACGGGCATAATGGAACCTTCAACTACGCCGTAAGCGGGATTTGTACCTACTGCATCTACCCAACGTGGGGCATATAAAACTACCGATCCAACAGGCTCGCCAATGGCTGAAGCAGGAATATCAGTTCCGATCTTTTCAAGATCCCCCTGGGTAATTGTAATTGAGGCTGGAGTCGTTTGACCCTTTAAAGAAACGCTTACAAATAGACAAGCGAAGAGGAGTATAAAATGTGGCTGATTCATATTTTCTAAAATGATGGCTAATGTAATTATTTTTTTTGAAAGGAGTTTGTTTCACGCGGATCTCGCGGATCTTTGCTGAGTTCTTTTTCTGCATTTATCTGTGTATTCTGGGGGAGTTTGTTTCCCGCTGATCTCGCTGATCTTCGCTGAGTTTTTGACGCTGATCTTCACTCAGTTTACTTTCTGCGTCCATCTGCGAAATCTGCGGGACACATTTTTCTTGCTGATCTTCTCATTTTATAAACCATTTACCTTTCTAAAAATCGATTTTTCAATATCAACACAGTTAAAGTTTACCAAAATAGCAAGTTTAAGATCAGATATTTTTAGATAAGTAAGTACTTGTTTATGATGAACTTCCGCAAGATTTTCAACTGATTTTATTTCGATAATTACCTTATTTTCCACCAATAAATCAATTCGGTAACCAACATCCATTTTCACATCATCATATATCAAAGGCACCGCAACTTGTTGACGTACTTCTAGTCCTGCTTTTTTTAATTCATGTGTCAATACTACTTCGTATGCCGATTCAAGCAATCCTGGACCTAGGGTTTTGAATACTTTAAAGATAGAACCACGTATTATATAGGAGATTTCATTTTCAGTCATTTCATAGAGTTTTATAGTCATAAAAATAACAAAGGTTATTTAATCAAAAAATTAAATGAATACCATTTATTACGTCAACAAAAAAAATCAGTTCTCTTCGATTTAAATGATTATTAGTTGTCTGTGTTCATCTGCGCAATCTGGGGGAGTTTGTTTCCCGCTGATCTCGCTGATCTTCGCTGAGTTCTTTTTCTGCGTTCATCTGCGCAATCTACAGGAATTTGTTTCCCGCTGATCTCGCTGATCTACTCTGATTTTTATTTCTGCATTCATCTGTTCAATCTGAGAGAGTTGGTTTCTCGCTGATCTCGCTGAGTTTCACTGAGTTTTTTCACTGATCTTCAATTTGTTTTCCCTCTGCGCTCATCTGCGTAATTTGCTGGAAACTATTTTCCTGCTGAGATTTTTTTCTGCGTTCATCTGCGAAATCTGCGGGAAACCTTTTCTTAAGATGTTTATTAATTATCAGGAACGATGCATTTAAAGACCGTGTTCTATTTAATGCTTCTAAAACTTTTGTACGACAACTACAAAAAACAGAAGATTACATAAAACTCAAAACTGTTTTCGCCCTCTCCTTATTTGATGATATATTCGAAAAAGATAGCGAGGAGTCCTACCATCATTATAAATTGACCAATCAAAGTGATTTAACAAAAACCATAGATGGGCTGCAACTTATCTTTGTAGAATTGCCAAAATACAAATTGAAAAACCTAAATGACAAGAAACTTAATATCTTGTGGCTGCGTTACTGATACTAATCAGAAATAGAATTGACCACTATCTTGCTGCTAAAAGTTCAATCCCGTCGAAAGAACGGGACGCCGGAGAACCCACTCCGTCTCAATTTTCTGCCTCGACTTTTAAACTTTTATCTTTACAAGATAAATGGTCATTCCATTTTCCGATTAGTATATCTGAAATGGACAAATTGATGGACATGCAAAAAGCAAATATTTCCCTTCCTGAAGAAATCCTCCAAGCAATAGAGTTGACTCACGAAAGCAACTATACTCCTGAGCAATTGGCTGCCTATGACAAATACATCGATGCCATTCGCACTGAAAAAACTTTGATCGCTGAAGCTGAAGTTAAAGGTGAGGCAAGAGGTGAGACAAAGGGTAAAAGACAGACAGCCATTAATCTTAAAAAATTGGGTTTGCTCACAAACCAACAAATAGCAGAGGCCACTGGACTTACTCTTTCTGAGATTGAAGCTCTTTAAAATTTGGTAAACATAAACAGTAAACAATTAAACCAATCCTCTAAAATCTAAGGTTCAAGCCTACACCATTTTGGGTCAATCCCAAATGTAATTCATTATGCCAATGATAGGAGGTAGCCTTGATATCACTATTATAAATGTCCACAGCAGTTTGAACATGTTTTTTAACAGAACTTGCAATGGGAATAGAAACGACGACTAAACCTGCGCCAACACCTGCCAAGGCCCAATTTGGCTCTCCACCTCTTATCAATGCTCCCAACGGATAACCAATCATAAATCCACCTGCAAATCCAAGGACATTTGTCAGTGTTGTATTTGATTTTGCCTTTCGGATTTCCTTGTATGCTTTGTCATTTGACTTTACAACATCGACCATCTGTTCAAAGGAAAGTTTCTTATCTCCTTGATGGAATAAATAAGACCTATTTGGGCCCTTTTCCATAGTTAATAATTTTTCATTTCTGGTCAAAGAGCCATTTTCATAACTTATGCTTTTGACTTTGCTCATTTCCAAACTTGTAAAAATTTCTTTTCCATTTCGATCAATCTTAAAAAAAACTTTCAGACTATCGACTTTCAAAATATTACATTCGATGATTTCATTATTTGTGCGAGTAATGATATCTTGAGAAAAAGAGAGGGTTGACAACGATAAAAAAGAGAGCAATAAATAAATTTTTTTCATAGCATTGTTTATTTCCAAAACAAAAGTATTACAAAATTTGGATTTAATTTTAAAAATTTTAATTAGTTCCATTTTTTAAATCCGTACTTAGCTATTAAATAAATTTTATTTGCTAAGATAATTTCCCAAAAGAACATTTATTTTTGTATTGGATGGACGAATGCAATCTGAATCTAAAATTAGTCCATCTTTATTAACAATGACAAATTTTGGAATTGCACTTAGATTAAAAAATATACTCAATTCAGACTCAAACCCACTCTGATCCCAAAGTTGAATCCAATTTTCTTCCTTTTGCATTTCTTTTGAAATCGACTTTATGTATTCATTATACTTTTTATCCAAAGAAATAGAAATAACCTTAAGACTATCGTTTTTGAACTCATCCAATAATTTGTGGATATATTCATTTTCCCGCAAACATGGTTTACACCAAGATGCCGTAAAGTCTATTAAATTAACTTTACTAAAAAGTGATTTTAAAAATACGCTGTTACTATCTACATCGTAAAATTGAAGGTCCGGAATTTGCGTATTATTTAACCTTGAAGTGTCTTTAGTGTAAGGATTCATTTCTAATTCGACCATTTCTTCGTTTACACTACTTTTGAATTCAGGAATATAATCTATGCAAACTAAAGTTGTATCTATAGTATAAATAAACTTAGAAGTACTATTAAAAAAAGATTCATGGAAGCTTTTTATATTTCCAATTGGTGTAAACAGGCTAGAGAAATTACCTATATTTAGATGTTGTTTATTTATAACTGTCTGATCTATGAGTAACTTATATTCAATGTTTTGGTTAGAGGAATATCTATAATTATATTCATTGTCGTTCCTAATTATTTTGAAGTCTTTCTTATTGACAAGATCTAAAGGGAATTCTAACAATTTAGTGCGAAAATAATAATCCTCCTTATTATTATAGATGTAAAAATTGGTTCCAATTTGTACCGAATGGGTAATCAATTCATTTCTCTTTGAAAAACTGTAATTAATCAAAGTATCTCCACAAACTAACTTATTGCTGTATGTTGTATCTAAATTTTCACTGGGTATACCTGTAAAGAATGAAACATTCTTTATAGTAATTGGTAGGTTAGCAGTGTCAAGATTTTCATAATAGGTTATACCATCAATCACACCTATAAAACTTTGGGAAAATAAAGGACTAAACACAGATAGAAGCAATATAAAACAAGTGTATTTCATTAAAGACATGGTTCAATATGGAGGTAATCAAACATAGCATTAGTGATATTATTTTTTAAGAAAATAATAAGCAGTAATATCCAAACGTAATTTCCTTATTTTATTATATTTCGTACTTAAATATCTTCACTCTTTTTGATCATTTAATTTCCCAAAAACAAATCATAATCCAAATACTCATCCAGTTCCTTTTTTATTTTAAGAGATTCCATGTGTTTTAAAGCTCCTTGTAATAGAAGGAAAAGGATGGCAACTGTAAAAGTAAGTTTATAAAAAGGTAACCTTTGAGACATAAACAGGTAGCTTAAAATGAGTAATACTAATGGAAAACTGGCGATTATTATTGAAACGATTCTGTACTTATTGTATAATAATCCAGCAACGATAAAGAATAAACTCAAAACGAGTCTTTCAATAAATAGCTCGAAACTAAAAATATCGAGAAAAAATAAACTGATTATCACGGGGTAAAATAAAACCAATGGTAATAAAAATATGATGGCTCTTGTGCGAATGATCACATCCAAGGCTTGTGCATATTTCCAAGCTTTACCTGCTGATTTCCCAGAAAACTTTTTCTCTCTAAATTCTAATTCTTCCTTTTTTCCCAACCAGGGTAATTCATCTAACATAGTTAAGAAATTAATTGTATTAATAAATAAATCGTTTAACCCAATTGTGGATTTCCATATTAAAAAGAAGTACTCTTATTCCTTTTTCTCAGCTTCCAATTTTTCGGTATTGGCTTTGTGTTTTTCCACATCCCAGACAATTTTCCATCTACTTATGTATTCTTCAATGGTTCCCAGTCCTACTGTAGATCTACGTTCATTAACTTTTTCTGGTTCAATCATAGGTGAAACATAATATTCACCTGTTTCACTATCCCTTCCTATTTGACTCCCATAAATTTGGCGCTTGCCTTGTCTCAAAGCAATGCGATCTTCTAGAAGGGCCATACTTGAAGGACTAGCATTGCCATTTTTGACCGCCTCTTGCATCATGGGCAAATATTTCACCTGAGTTTCTAGGTCTGAATGTTGGATCACCAAAAACAATGCACTGTTTCCTTGCCCACCAATTACATTTGCTCCCAACCAACCTTTTCCATCCAAGATTTTTTTCACTTTCAAAAGATTGATGGAATCAGTTTCGTTAATTAATTTCCAATGATTTTTCATTTCCTCTGATGCACTTCCAAACTTTGTCTCCACGCTATCAATTTGCCTTCGATATAATTGATCTGTTCGATAAATGGTGTCCAAAATTGCAACCAAATTCTTGTCCAAATCCTTTTCTGCCTCGTCTTTATTTGCCTTTACAATCATCAATAATTTTTCCCATCTAGGGTCTGCATGTAGTGAGGTCAAATCAGGATCTGTTGTGATATGTCCGTAGTTATTATACTTAACACTGCTCTCTGCAAGTCTCATCAGGTGATAAAAAGCTTGTTCTGTATCATTTGAAAGTGCGTAAGAACAAGCAGCATTATATCTGTCTCCCGGGTAGGCTTTACCTTCTATCTGATCGAACGCGTCTTTATAAGTTGCCGCAGATTTTGGATAATCTTTTGCTTCATATAATTCCCAAGCTTCTCTCACAAGTTTGTCATATTTTAGGTTTTGACTAATTCCGTAAGAAGAAAAAAACAGGATTAAAACAATGATAAAATTTTGAATTTTCATAACGGGTATTTTAAAAGTAATAAATTGTTTATTCCATAATAGATGAATAAAAATAAAAAGTAATTTTATATTTTTAGTATTTTATAAACAGTATTTTACTCATCCAATTATAATAGCTTAGAAAAATTAGTTGGTCTTGTTCAAAATTATACGTATTAAAAAATACCAATATGTATAATTAATACATTTTCAATGATATTTAAACTTGCCAAAATTGATTTCAAAAAAATGACTATTACTCCAAGAAAAAATTTCTATTTTCATTTGCAAATTCAAGAGAAATGAAAAGGCGAGACTGGTTTAAACTATCGGCGATGGCTGGAGGTGCAATGGCACTCAATACATTGCCTTCATTGGCAAATGGGTCGTATTTCAGGCATCCATTGGATGATGCAAATGAAGATTTGGCTAGATTGTGTTACAATGAGAATCCTTACGGGCCTTCTGAATCTGCACGTGCTGCCATTCTAGAATCGATGAAAATTGCTTACCAGTATCCTTTTGCATACATTCAGGAATTCCAAAAAACACTAGCAGTAAAACACAATGTGAGTCCAGAACACATTGTCATTTGTGGTGGATCTGTGGAAGGACTTAGGGCAACAGGACTTGCTTTTTGCAAACCTGGAGGTAAACTCATCAGCCCTGACCCTACTTACCTTTCCATGATGCAATATGTATCCAAAATGGGAACGAAGGTGGTCAATGTTCCTGCAAAGGCAGACTTGAGTCATGATTTGGAGCAAATGGCTACTGCGGTGGATGAACTCACCAATCTTGTTTTTGTGTGTAATCCAAACAATCCTACAGGGACTTTTATAGGTGCAAAAAGGCTTATTTCTTTTCTAGACGAAGTATCCGTCAAGGTACCCGTTTTTGTAGATGAAGCTTATTTTGATTATGTTGACGATCCATCTTATGCTTCGATGATTGATTTAGTAAAAAAGAATTACAACATCATTGTCTCGAGAACTTTCTCTAAGGTTTATGGCCTAGCTGGAATGCGCATTGGTTACCTCATCGCTAAGCCAGAAATTGCCAGTCTTATTCGCGATCGGATTCAAGCTTCGGCCAATATTCCTGCAATCAAGGCTGCAGAAGCTGCGCTTGCAGACACTTCTTTTTATGCCCACAGCCAACAAATCAATCGTGATGGCAGAAAGATGATTGCCGAGGCTTGTGATCAATTAGGACTTGAATATGTGAAACCCCAAACCAACTTTGTATTCATAAAAACAAACGTTGATGTTAATGCTTTCAACGAACGCATGCGAGCAAAGAATGTTTTGGTGGGTAGGGGCTTCCCTCCGCTTACACAATGGTGTAGGGTGAGCACTGGCAAGATTTCGGATATTGAGCGCTTTATCAAGGTGTTGCCGGATGCCTTGAAGGTATGAGGTCAATTATTTCAATGGATTTCAATAGAGCTCAATAGATTTAATTTATTGAAGATGCTGGGAAAGGTGAAAGTCTGTGATTTTATTTTGTATTGGAGCTGGGAAGGCAGGATAAATCCAGCCTTTACATATGACGTTCCAACTTGCATTTCTGAACCAAAGAGGGCAAGGCCTTTCTGGTGTGTGGTTACATCTTACATCAACCGTTTTTTAAAAAAAATACTAGCAGGCAGAGACTAAAGTCGCGCCACCTTTTTTTTATTTTCTCCAATTTCCGTCCTCCGATTTCCGATTTTCCGTCCTCCGATTTCCGCAAAAAGCTGACAACTGAGAGCTGACAACTGACAACTGAAAGCTCATGGCTCGTGGCTTATTTTGTCAAATTAGAAAGCAATTCATCCAGATTGCCCATCGCCATGGTAAAACCTTCCCTAAAACCAAGTTCAATGATTTTTTCAACGTCTTCTACTTTTTCATAAAGAATAGAAATGTTTACAATGGTGTGGTCTCCATCAACAGTGAACTTATTTGTCCAAAGAGACCGTGGAAAGTCTGTATTGATTTCGCATTGTTCGTTGCAAAATGCATCCAAAGCGACATATTGTTCTGATGGCTTAATGGCCTTGTATTCTGCCAAACACCAATGTCTTTCACCTTCAGGACTCAACATAGAATAATGCCATATTCCATTTTCTTGAAAGTTTAAACTTTTTGTTTCAGTGCGGTATGGTTTAGGAGCCCACCATTGATCCAATAATTCTGCACTTGTCCATGCTTTCCAAACCAGGTCTAAACCACCTGCAAAAACTCTTCGTACTTCAATTTTCCTTTCTTCGGCTTTAACATTAAAATCAAACAATAAATTTGCACTCATATTTTCTCTTTTCTGATTATAAAAAGGTTTACAAGAAACCATTCAGTTGCAAATATACGCGCAACTACTTAGTTTCGCAAAAATATCTTCAACTAATTTTTAAAAATAAAAAATGATTTTTGCTGAGAGTTTTGAATACATAGGGGCAACGCTTTTCTTTGAAGGCGGTATCATATTACATTGCCCGTTTTCAAATAAAAATACGAGCAGGCAGAGACTGAAGTCTCGCCATCATATTTTACTTTCCGATAGCTATCGGAACCGATTCCGATAAAAAAGTTGCCACGAATTCACGAAAAAAAACTCCATATCACGGATTCAACTTGACTTATTTAGGTTGATATTTTGACCAGCTCATGGCTCGAAGCAAATAGGTAATTCAAATTTCAAACTCACGATTTCCGAAATTATGCTTGACGTTGAATAGCAAAACCAAGGCCTTTATCTACGGGCAGTTACAATTTACATCATTCGTTTTCAATCAAAAATTTG
>JAKQLF010000148.1 GCA_029567325.1 Bacteroidota bacterium
CTGCTAGTGCTACTGGTGCCAGAGGTGGTATTGGTGCCTATAAAGCTGCAAGAACAGCAAGATGGATAAGAAATTGGGGAAGAAATATGGAGCCTCCTTCAGATGAAAAGGGTGGTGGAGAACAACCTAAACGACAAGGTATTTTAAGTAAAGTATGGGGTGGTATAACTGGTATCGGTGGCGGTATTATGAGTATGTTCGGTGGTGCAACAGGCCTAATTGGAATGATTTTTCCTATGCTTGGTCTTATTGTTAAAGCGGTTATGGCTACTGCTGGTGTATCATTACTTATTGGGTTGTGGAAAGAATTTGAAGAAACAGCAACTGGTAAAAAAGTTAAAGCATGGGTTACTGAACTTTGGGATGATACCCTTTTCCCATTTTGGAATAATAAGATGAAACCTGATATTGTTGATTTTTGGAATAATACACTATGGCCTTTAATGAAAAAAGGCGGATTAGCGTTGGGTGGACTTATTTGGAAAGGAATCAAAACTGCTATGGGATTTGGAAGGAAAAAAGAAGAGGACGATGCTATCCAAAATACGACAGAAAGAAATAACCAAATAGATAAAATAATGAATGATACAAGTTTGTCATTGGAAGCAAAAATAAGTAAAGTAGAAGCATTGCACAAAGAACAACAACAAAAAGTCAAAGATTTTGATAAGATGCAAACAAAAATCAGAGTGCAAGACTTTATGAAAAATTGGGCAACCTTACTGGGTGGAATGGCTGGTGGCCCAAAAGGCTCTATTGCAGCACGAGCCGCGATGAGTGTGTCACTTCAAGATAATCCTGTTTCAAGGCAATCTGGTGGCCCTGTTCCAATTATGGCACATGAGGGCGAATATGTAATACAGAAAAAAGCTGTTGACAAATATGGTATGGGTATGATGAATGCTATTAACGAAGGGCAAATGCCTTCATTTCAGAATGGTGGACATATTATGCTATCAAGAGGTAGATTTTTTCCTGTAACGAATGAAGCATGGCTTGGCCTAAATGATGATTTAAGAAGCAGGGTGGAGCAATTAGGAGCAATATTTGAAGCACAAACTGGGCAAAAATTACTTATTACAGATGCCGTTCGTACACAAAAAGAACAGGAAATATTAAAAGAAGCAAAAAGGGCTGGTCTTATAACAAATTTGGTTGGTGAAAATTTGGGTAAACATGGAACAGGAGAAGCTGTTGATATATCATCTTCTCAAGCCAAACTTATTGTTAAAAAAGGATGGGACAAACAAGTAGGATTATATCAGAGATATGGTAGTGCTGACCCCGTGCATTTTGAAGTTGCAGGTGGTGGAACAGGCCCATCATTAGCAGCAGTGAAAATGGGTGGTATATCACCTTCTATTGCAAGTGCTGGAACTGGATTTGGTGGTGGTATTATGGGCGGTCTATTTGATTTTGCATCAAATCTATTTGATAAAGTTGGAAATCTGACCGTAGGCGAATTATTTGGAGCATCACCGACAAGTACCATGTCAGTGG
>JAKQLF010000154.1 GCA_029567325.1 Bacteroidota bacterium
ACGATTTGAAGTTTTTGAAGAATATGAAAAATTTGATTCTTTGGGTCCGGTTCGTGTCAAATTTGCAGCTTCTGGCAATCAGCGATACGGCTTTGATGCCTACAAACCAGCACTCGATAAAGAATATGAAAAGTATTTCGATTTGCCAGTGAGTTACAAAAGTGTCGCCGAAGGTGCTTTTGATGAGGTAGAAGTATTTGTGGAAGGAGGTCTGGAAGAAGGTGACACCATTGTATTTGTCGATGAATTGACCAAGGCAGAACTTCAATTTTTACCCAAAGGTGTGAGCACCAAATACCGCGTCAATGCCATGGGCCCTGGCAGACCTAGCGCCATCATCGCCTATGTCATCAATAAAGGCGTCGCAGGAAAGCTCAACATTTACAGCACGCCCATCACCAAAGTGCCCATCAAAATTGTAAATGTCAATGGTGTAAGTGGCAATAGTGCTGGAGTAGAAAGTACAATCAACAAAATATTCGCCCCCGGCCTGTTTAAAGTGGAAGTGGTCGGTCAAGATGATTTTGATTATGTTGAAAAGGAAGATGGCATCATCAATGTGGAAAATCACTTCCTCAATGCCTACAGTCCCGACATGAAAAAACTGGCCGATGAGTACTTCAAAACAAAAGGTCAACTTGATAAAACTTTTTACTTATTTATTTGTGGCAATCTGGAAGGCAATACCCAAGGTCTGATGCCTCAGGGATACGCTGCGGGATTTATATCGAGCACAGCCAGTGCCCAAGTTTACGCCCATGAATTGGCACATGGAATATTCAATTTTGATCACTCATGGTTGATGTATGGCTTGGATTCTATGAAGACCCAAAACTTGATGGATTATTCGGGAGGTACGGAATTGTGGTATCGGCAGTGGAAGCAGATGGTGAAGCCTGGGTTTCCGAAGGGGTGGCGGAAGGATGAGAAGGATGGGAGTCAGTTGAGTGCGGGGAATTTGGATTATCAGTGTATTTCAAATGAGTTTGCAGATATAATTGCAAATGAAATTTT